>JAOUIH010000020.1 GCA_029884165.1 Gammaproteobacteria bacterium
GCTCCGGGGCTGGCAAGACAATGTCCTCGATTATCATTACAGTCACCACCTGAGTATCGAGCCGGCCAGGTAAGCAGCGCATCGAATGCAGCAGACAGGCGCACTCCGTTTTGCACTGATGCGAGTAGTGAGCGCCGTGCCGACGCTGTTGCTGGTCATATCGCTTGCGTTCCTGATGATGCGCGCCGCTCCCGGCGGACCGTTCGACGAGGAACGCGCGCTTCCGGCCGAGACCGCCGCGAACGTCGCCCGCGCCTACCACCTCGACGAGACTTTGCCGCAGCAGTTCGCGCGTTACATGAGCGGACTTTTGCGCGGCGACCTCGGTCCTTCCTTTCGCTATCCCGATTACAGCGTTTCCGAACTGATCGGCGGCGCGCTGCCCTTGTCGCTGCAGCTTGGCACGCTCGCGATGCTGCTGGCACTCCTCCTGGGCCTCGCTGCGGGGATCTCGGCCGCGCTGGTCCGCAACACGTTCGTCGATCGCGTGCTTACCGGGCTTGCGCTCACGGGCATCTCGATACCGATATTCGTCATCGCCCCGCTGCTGGTGCTGGTGTTTGCCGTCGAACTCGGCTGGCTGCCCGCGAGCTGGAGCGGGTCCGGCGGCCAGGCCCGGCTGCTGCTCCCCGTGCTTGCGCTCGCGTTGCCGCAGGTCGCCTACATAACGAGGCTGACGCGCGCGAGCATGATCGAAGTGATGGAGAGCGACTTCATTCGCACCGCGAAGGCACAGGGGCTCGGCATGCCGACGATCGTGCGGAGCCATGCGCTGAAGCCGGCAATGCTGCCACTCCTGTCCTACATGGGGCCGGCGATTGCGGGGATACTCACCGGTTCGGTCGTGGTAGAGCAGATCTTCGGCGTGCCCGGGCTCGGGCAGCTGTTCGTTCGCGGCGCGCTGAATCGTGACTACACGCTCGTGCTGGGCATCGTGATCCTGTATGCGGCGCTGGTCATCGCGCTGAACCTGGTCGTGGATATTCTTTATGGCTACCTCGACCCGAGGATCCGGCGCAGGTGAGTATCCGGGCCGCACTAGGGCAGGTCGCAGCGCGCCTGGTCCGGAGCCGGCTCGTCGTTGCGACGGCCGGCATCCTGCTGGCGATTGCCGCGCTGGCCGTGGTCGGTCCGCTCCTGTCGCCGCACAGCTACCTCGAAGCCGATTTCGACCGGCGGCTCCTGGCACCCACGCTTGCGGATCTGCACCTGTTCGGCACTGACGACCTGGGGCGGGACCTGTTCGTGCGCTGCCTGCTGGGAGTACAGGTCACGCTGGTCGTCGCGATTGTCGCCAGCGTCGTCAGCCTGGTGATCGGCGTGGTGTACGGCGCCATCGCCGGCTACGCCGGCGGGCGAGTGGATTCCGCGATGATGCGGCTGGTCGATACCCTGTATGCGCTGCCGTTCATCTTCTTCGTGATTCTCCTGATGGTGTATTTCGAGCGAAATTTCCTGCTGATCTTCGTGGCGATCGGGGCGATCAACTGGCTCGACATGGCGCGAATCGTGCGGGGGCAGACCATGAGCCTGAAGGAGCGCGAGTTCGTCGAGGCAGCGAGGCTGACAGGGGTATCGCCCGGCCGCATCCTGTTCCGGCACATCACGCCGAACCTGATGGGCGTCGTCGTCGTGTACGTCACGCTGACGGTCCCGCAGGCCATGCTCGTGGAGTCGTTCCTGAGCTTCCTCGGCCTCGGCATCCAGGAACCGCAGACCTCGCTCGGCTCGCTGGTAAACAACGGCGTGCGGCAGATGGAGCAGGCGCCCTGGGTGCTGTTGATTCCCGCGTCGCTGCTGGCGCTGATACTGGCGAGCTTCAACTTTCTCGGTGACGGCTTGCGCGACGTGCTGGACCCGCGGAGCCGCGAGCGATGAGCCTGCTCGAGATCCGCGACCTCTGCATTCACTATCCGGGCGCCGACCGGCCGGCGGTGGACGGCCTGAGTTTCGCCCTCGCCGCCGGCGAGAGCGTCGGGCTCGTCGGCGAATCCGGTTCGGGCAAGACGCAGACCGCGCTGGCCGTCCTCGGCCTGCTCCCCGACCAGGCGCGCGTCAGCGGCCGAATGCGTTTCGACGGCAAGGATCTAGCCGGGCCCGGGGCGCATGCGAGCCTCCGTGCCCGCCGCATCGGCATGGTCTTCCAGGATCCCCTGGCTGCGTTGAACCCGTACCTGACGGTGGCCGAGCAGCTTGGCCTGGTCCTCAGGCGGCACCGGCTCGCGACCCGCCGCGAGGCCAGGCAGCGCGTCATCGATATGCTCGAACGCATCGGCCTGCCGGACCCGCCGCGCCAGGCGCGGGCCTATCCACGCGAGCTTTCCGGCGGCATGCGGCAAAGGGTGATGATCGCGGCCGCGCTAGCTGCGGGCCCGGACCTGCTGATCGCCGACGAACCGACGACGGCGCTCGACGTGACGGTGCAGGCGCAGATACTGACACTGCTCCGGGACCTGCGGCGCGACACCGGGATCGCGTTGCTGCTGATCACGCACGATCTCGGCATCGTGGCCGGCAATTGCGAACGACTCGTCGTCGTCGACCGCGGCCGGATGCTGGAAACCGGAACGACGAAGGACGTATTCGCCCGGCCCGGGCACGCGCGCAGCGCGGAGCTGCTGCGCGCGGCGAGGGACGACGCGCAAAAGGCGCCGGACATGATGAGTTCCGAAAGACGCCCGCTGCTGGGCATCCACGGGGTCGGCGTCAGGTACAGCGAATCGGGCCGCGGTGCCATATGGGGACGGCGGCAGCTCGCGGCGGTACGCGATCTCAGCGTACGCCTGCGGCCGGGAGAAACGCTCGGCATCGTCGGCGAGTCGGGCTCCGGCAAGACCAGCCTCGCACGAGCGGTGCTGGGGCTGGTGCAGGAAATGAGCGGTAGCGTGAGCTTCCTCGGGCGAACGCTCCCGGCCCGGCTCGAGGATCGCGACAAGGGCCTGCGCCGGCATCTGCAGCTCGTATTCCAGAACCCGGGCAGCTCGCTGAATCCCGCGATGACCGCCTACGATTGCGTCGCGGAGCCGCTCAAGGTGCACGCGCCGGAACTGGCCGGCGCCGAACAACGCGCCCGGGTCATGCGGATGCTGGAGCGCGTAGGGCTCGACCCGGGGCTGGAAGCGCGCTATCCGCACGAGCTGTCGGGTGGCCAGGCGCAACGAGTCGCGATCGCGCGCGCGTTGATCGCGAATCCGTCCGTGCTGATTTGCGACGAGGCCGTGGCCTCCCTCGATGCGACGGTCCGCCAGGGCATCCTGCGACTGCTGGCCGACGAACAGCGGCGCACGGCGCTGGCAATCCTGTTCATTTCGCATGACCTGCATGTCGTGCGCCAGTTCAGCCATCGCGTGCTGGTCATGTACATGGGGCGGCTCGTCGAACTCGCGGAGACCTCGTCCCTGTTCGAGCGCCCGCAGCACCCCTATACCCGCGCACTGATCGATTCGATACCCGTGGTGGATCCTGACGTGGCGCCCGCGGACGCATCCATCGAGGGCGAGGCGCCGCGAATGCCCGGCGATCTGCCCGGCTGCGCATTCGAGCCTCGCTGCCGTTACGCCGTGGACCGGTGTTCTGCCGAAAGGCCCGAGCTGTCGGCGGGAGCAGGCAACCGCGTGGCCTGCCATCGCGCCGGTGAACTTGAGCTCGGCGCGCGCCGCTGAGCGGCGGCGTTACTGCTGCATGTTCAGCGGTATCGGGAGCGGCGCGCCGTTGATGGTCAGAAGCCCGCTTTCGAACGCGGCCTTCATCTCGTAGGTGTCGCCGGTCGCGCTAAGCAAACCCATCGCCGCCGCGGTGGCGAACTCCGGCTGGACCGTCACCATGTAATCGTACAGCGGAGCGTCGATCGAGACGTCCATCGAAGCCTTCATCGCGAGCAGCAGCGCAGGCCAGGAAAACTGGTCCGGGTCGCCGCTGGCGGGGATCTCGACGTTCAGCGTGCCGCGCAGGTCTCCCTGCGGCAGCCGAAACGAGAAACGCTCCATGTGGAACTGCCAGCCGTAAGCCACCAGCGCCGCAAACTCCGGTTCGATGTCGGCGGACGTCGCCGAGGGATCCTGCGCCCTGTCCAGCGCGTCGACCAGGGCCTGCAGGCTCGTCGCGTGCAGACCGGTGACGCTCAAATCCAGCTCCAGGTCCATGCTGCCGAGCGGGTCCGAGATCAGGTCGTCGAATTCCATCCGGTAACGGCCGCTGACCCGATCGCCGTGCAGCTCGGTCGAAAGTTCGGCGACGAGCCGGCGGAAGCCGGCCTCCTCGAGCGCCGGCCCTACGCCCTGGGCACCGTCGACCTCGATGCGCATGTCGCCGACGCCGAGTTCGAACACCCGCCTGTCCTGCGCGCCGGTAAACGTGATGCGGCCCAGGCGACCCGAGTTCAGCTCGTCCTCGAGGCTGAGGGGCTCGATGCTGCCGTCGAAGGTGAACACGCGGCGGCTCGAATCGCTCGTCACCGTGATATCTGCGCCCTGCCAGCTCAGGGTGCCGCCATCGATGATCCGCGAGCCCTCGTCCGTCAGGTAACGGTGGGTGGTGTCGCCGGTCAGCCCGACGCTCGAGTACATCCTGCCGGGCAGCTCGACGACATCGCCGGTCTCGTACTCGAGCGACAGCGTCGAGACGCTGCTGGCGATGCCGGGTACCAGGGTGCCGTGCTCCCGGCCGAGCGACGTGAACGGGACCAGGCCGTGATCGATGTGGGTGTCGATGATCAGGGTCGGCGGCTGGTCGCTGTCAGCGGGCGGCGGGCCGCCGAAAATCTCGGCCAGCCCGGCGTCGCTGAGCGCGATCCGGTGGCGTCCTTCGGATGTAAACCAGCCGCGCTGGAAAGCCTCCGACGTAACGACGATGTCGTCGCTCTCCTGTTGCATCCAGCTCAGGCTGTCGCTCAGGTTCCTTTCAGCCATGCGGCCGACGATGCCGGGCGACAGCAACAGGACAACGGCCAGTGCAATTAGCAGTATGACGACCCAGCGTTTCATGAAGAGACCTTGAAGGGTGGCTGTTACGGGGAGGGCGCCAGCATAGCACGCTGTTGAAAAAGGGCTTCCGGCCCCGTTTCGACATCGCGAGGCCGGCACGGGTCCGGGCCCCGCTGTCGATGGATCGATGGGCAAGACATCCGTGTCCCGCACCAGCGGCCTTTCCCGCCGGCCAGCCCCGCGGGCTATGGAAAAGGGCGGCGAGTGTCTCTACCATAGCGGCCTCGATTTCCGCCCGGCCCCGGTCGGGCCTCACGAAAACCCCGCAATTTCAAGTGAATATGACGACCCATCTACGCCTTACAGCCCTGTTTGCACTCGTTTGCTGCGCGCTGGCCGCGCAGTCCGCGAACGCGCAGGGTGACGCCGACGCCGGCCGAGTCCTCGCCTACACCTGCATGGGTTGCCACGGGATAGACGGCTACCGCAATGCCTATCCTTCCTATCGCGTGCCGCGACTCGGAGGCCAGCGC
The DNA here is from genome assembly GCA_029884165.1 of Gammaproteobacteria bacterium. Taxonomy (GTDB): domain Bacteria; phylum Pseudomonadota; class Gammaproteobacteria; order Steroidobacterales; family Woeseiaceae; genus JAOUIH01. The sequence goes on from JAOUIH010000020.1 coordinate 5,456, forward strand.
GCCGAGTACATCGTCGCTGCGCTCGATGCGTACCGCAACGGCACGCGCGAGCATCCGACGATGCGGGCGCAGGGTGGCAGCCTGTCCGACCAGGACATCCGGGACCTCGCCGCCTATTTCGAGGGCGGGGAGTCGGCGGCCGATACCGTTACGGAAGACGACATTCGCGGGCTCGATGCGGCCCGGGCCTGCCTCGCCTGCCACGGCGTCGGCGGTGATGCCGTCATCCCGAAACCGCCGGTCCTCTCCGGGCAGCACCAGGAGTACATCGTGCACGCGCTCGGCCAGTACCGGAGCGGAGCGAGAAGCGGCACCGTCATGAGCGCATTCGCGGCCGGACTGACCGAGGACGACGTCGAGGCAATCGCGATGTTCTACAGCCGTCGCCAGGGCGTCGTAACGCCGGACAAGTCCGAGTAAAGGGTGCCGGTCCGCGCCGTGTTGCCGGCAGGCACGACAGCACTGGAACACGGTATCACCGCGATCGACACGGACTACGTCCGTCCCATGCTCGATGCGAGCCACCTCGTCGTCGAACAGGGCCGCGCAGCGTTCATAGATGCCGGCACCAACCACAGCGTGCCGCTGCTGCTCGACGCCCTCGCGAGCCAGGGCCTCCAGGTCGGCGACGTCGACTACGTCTTCCTGACGCACGTCCACCTGGATCATGCCGGCGGCGCCGGACTCCTGATGCAGTCGCTGCCCAACGCCAAAGCGGTGCTGCACCCGCGCGGTGCGCCGCACATGATCGACCCCGGCAAACTGATCAAGGGATCGATCGCGGTGTATGGCGAGGAGCGCTACCGGAGGATCTACGGAACGCTCGTGCCGATACCGGAGGAGCGCATACTCGTCGCGGATGACGGCGACGGGTTCGCCCTGGCCGGGCGGCCGTTCCGGATCATGCACACCGAGGGTCACGCGCGGCACCATTACTGCCTGCAGGACCCTGCCTCGAGCGGCGTATTCACCGGCGACAGCTTCGGTATCTCCTACCGGGAGTTCGACACGGCGGCCGGCGAATTCATTTTCCCGACGACGACGCCGGTGCACTTCGACCCGGAACAGGCCCACAAGGCGATCGACCGGATCATGTCGGTGCGGCCGGAGCGCCTGTACCTCACACACTACAGCGTGGTCACGGGCCTGCCGCGCCTCGCCCGTGACATGCACCAGCGCATCGACGACTTTGTCGCACTGGCGGAGCGCCACGAGCGGGATGACAACCGGACCGCGGCAATGCAGGCGGGCATGCACGAATATTTCCGCGACATGCTCCGCGCCCACGGCTGCACGATGAACGACGAGGCGATCGCCGGCATGTTGCAGATGGATGTCGAGCTGAACACGATGGGCCTGGAGTTCTGGCTCGACCACAGGAATGACAGGGGGAGTTGATGGACAAGTTTCGCGCGTACCGTATCGACCAGCAGGACGGCAAGATCGTCGCCGGGTTCTGCGAAATCGGGCTCGACGACCTGTCCGCCGGCGAGGTCGTCATCAAGGTCAGCCACTCGACGATCAATTACAAGGATGCGCTGGCCGCCACCGGCAAGGGCAAGATCCTGCGCAGCTACCCGCTGGTCGGCGGCATCGATCTCTCCGGCACTGTGGTCAGCAGCGAGAGCGACGAGTTCGAGGCCGGCCAGCCGGTGCTGGTGAACGGCTGCGGGCTGTCCGAGACGCGCGACGGTGGCTATGCCGAGTACGCGCGCGTCCCGGCCGACGCGGTCGTGCCGGTGCCGGCCGGCATGAGCGCGCTCGAGGCGATGCAGCTCGGCACGGCGGGCTATACGGCCGCGCTGGCGATACACCGCATGGAGCAGAACGGCCAGCTGCCGGAGCAGGGCCCGATAGTGGTCACCGGCGCCACGGGCGGCGTCGGCAGCCTCGCCGTCGACATGCTGGCGACGCGCGGTTACGAAGTCGTCGCGTTCACCGGCAAGGGAAGCCAGGCGGACTACCTGCGACGCATCGGCGCGGCCAGCGTGCTGCTTCGCGGCGAAGTCGACTACGGCAAGCGCCCGATGGAAAAAGCGCAGTGGGCCGGCGCGATCGACAACCTCGGCGGCGAAGCGCTCACCTGGCTCACCCGCACGGTCGGCTACGGCGGCAATATCGCCTCGATCGGCCTGGCGGCCGGCATCGAACTCAACACGACGGTACTGCCCTTCATCCTGCGAGCCGTGTGCCTGCTCGGCATAAACTCCGTCGACACGCCGCGCGACCTGCGGCTCGCCGTATGGCAGCGCATCGGCGGCGACCTGAAGCCGGGCCACCTCGACCTCATAGCCGGCAACAAAATCTCCTTCGACGAGCTGCCGCAGAACTTCGACGCGTTCATCGCCGGCGAGGTCACCGGCCGGACCGTCGTGGAGCTAGCCGGCGGCTAGCAGCCTGCCGGACTCAGGGCATCGATGCAGAGGGTGCTGATCGTCATCGGACTCGCCCTCGTGGCGATCGGTCTGCTCTGGCCCTGGCTCGGCAAGCTGCCGCTCGGGAAGCTGCCCGGCGACATCGTCATCGATCGCGAGAATTTCCGTTTCTATTTTCCGCTGACCACGATGGTCCTGCTGTCGGTCGCAGCCTCGCTGGCGCTGTGGTTCTTCCGCAGGTAGGCCAGGATCCGGCGTGTTGCGTCGCCTTCCCCGTGGGCTAGACTGAGCATACGCGCGCGTGCACCGGAGAGTGTCTTATGCGGCTATTCCACTGCCTGCGGATCGGTCCAGGGGTCGCGCTGCTGCTCGCAGGCGCCGGGCTGGCGGCTGAGGCCGAGATTGGCCCGACCACGGTCTCATTCGATACGGGCTGCGCACCGGCTGTCGCTGCAGAGTTCGACCACGCCGTGACGTTGCTGCACTCGTTCGAATATCCCGAAACCCGGCACTTGTTCGAAACCATACTGGCGCAGGACCCCGGCTGTGCGATGGCCCGCTGGGGCATCGCGATGAGCATCTGGCATCCGCTCTGGGCGCCGCCGTCGCAAGCGGAATTGCGTGAAGGCGCGGCCGTCCTCGCGGCAACCGACGGCTCGCCGGCCAGCGCCCGCGAGGCGGCATACATCGATGCGGCTCGGACGTTCTTCGCCAGCGACGACCCCCTGACTCACACCCAACGCGCCGCCGCCTATGAGCGCAGTATGCAGGCCCTGTACGAGACCCGGACAGACGACATCGAGGTTGCGGCCTTTTATGCACTCGCGCTGCTTGCGAGCGCGGCACCGACCGACAAGACCTACGCCCACCAGTACAAGGCGGCCGCGATCCTCAACTGGATACGCGAAGCCAGTCCGTATCATCCGGGCGCACTGCATTACCTGATACACAGCTTCGACTACCCCGGCCTCGCTCACATGGCGCTCGGTGCAGCAACGATCTATGCGGAGGCTGCGCCTGATTCGGCCCACGCGCAGCACATGCCCTCGCACATATTTACGCGACTGGGCCTGTGGGACCGATCGATAGCATCGAACCGGGACTCGACCGGATCGGCGACGGCGTATACCGAGCGCGCCGGGCTGCGCGGCCACTACGACGAAGGCCTGCACAGTATCGACTACCTGATGTACGCATTGCTGCAAACCGCACGCGACAAGGACGCGAAAGGAGTGCTGCAACGGCTGGGGGAACTCGACAAGGCGCATGTCGACAGCTTCAAGGCCGCGTATACATACATTGCGACGCCGGCGCGATATGCCCTCGAGCGGCGGGACTGGGGCGCTGCGAGCCGCCTCGAACCGGTGCCGGCTGATTTCCCATGGCAGGACTTTCCGTGGGCGATGTCGATGCACCACTTTGCGCACGGTATCGGTGCGATCCGAAGCGGGAACGTGGCGGCGGCGAAGAGCGAGGTGGAGCGTATCCGGCAACTCCAGGCGGGCCTCGATGGCACTACCTTGCCGTACTGGCGCGAGGAAATGTTTGTTCACGCCGACGCCGTCTCCGCGTGGATTGCGCTTGCAGAGGGCAGGCCTGCCGAAGCCCGACGACTCGCGGCTGCGGCCGCCGACCGCGAAGACGCGGTCGACAAGCACCCGGTGACCCCCGGGGAAATCCTGCCCGCGCGAGAGCTTTACGCCGACCTGCTGGCCGAGCTCGGCGACCATCCGGCGGCGCTGGCCCAGTACGAAGCGGTACTTGCGTCGGCGCCCAAGCGGCACAATGCGGCTGCCGGCGCCGCGAGGGCGGCCGTCGCGGCAGGCCTGGACAGGGAAGCAGGCAACTATTACCGCTTGCTGCTCGAGTTCGCGTCGAGTCCGGGCGCCGACCGGCCGACCGTCGCAGAAGCGCGGATGTACCTGGCCGCAGCAGGGGCAGCGGAATGAACCCGCAGCCGAATTTGCATCAATCCCGGGACCGATCGCAGTGAACAGATACGGATTACAGGTGAGGATGACGGCAACCAAAGGCCGGGGCGATGCCCTGCAGGACATCATGCTGGCCGCGGCCCGGGTCACGGAGCGCCTGCCGGACTGTCATCTCTACGTTGTGCAGCGCGTCCCGGACGAGCCGGACACAGTCCGGGTGACCGAGGTCTGGGAAAACCAGGCGGCGCACGCCGCGTCACTCGCAATGCCGGAAGTGCGCGAGCTGATCGCAAGCGCCCGGCCGCTGATCGCCGCCGTCGAGCACCACGTCGTCCGGCCGGTCGGCGGCAAGGGACTCGGGCCCTGACCGGGGCACCGGCACGGAAACCGCGATCCCGCACGTCGAATCGAGATCGCTGCCCGCCTTTTTCCCCTCTCCGACCGCGTCGATTTGGGAAAGCGCCGGCGCGTGGTTTAAAATCCCATGCCCGATTTTAATCCCGATTAAAAACTGGAGACGGTGATGGCCTCGGATGCCGGCGCCAGCTTCTGGCAAGCCCTTGAACAGGAAAGACCTTTGCAGATCGTCGGCACGATCAACGCCTATGCGGCGCTGCTCGCCAAGCGGGCCGGATTCCGGGCGATCTACCTCTCCGGGGCCGGCGTAGCGAACGCCTCTTTCGGCCTGCCGGACCTCGCATTGACGACGCTCTCGGATGTCTGCGAGGACGTTCGCCGGATCAGCTACGCCTGTGACCTGCCACTGCTCGTCGATGCCGACACCGGCTGGGGCAGCGCCTTCATGATCGGGCGCAGCGTGCGCGAGCTGATGCGCGCCGGGGCCGCCGGCTGCCACCTCGAAGACCAGGTTTCGGCGAAACGCTGCGGGCACCGCCCGGGCAAGGCGCTGGTCGAAACCGACGAGATGGCCGACCGCATCAGGGCGGCGGTCGACGCTCGCGGTGCCGACCGTTTCGTCATCATGGCGCGGACCGACGCGCACGCGGTCGAGGGCCAGCAGGCAGCGATCGATCGCGCCGGGGCCTACGTCATGGCCGGTGCCGACATGATCTTCGCAGAGGCGCTGACCACGCTGGACGAGTACCGCCAGTTCACGCGCGCGATCGACGTGCCGGTACTCGCGAACCTGACCGAGTTCGGCAAGACGCCGATGTTCAGCACCGCGGAGCTGGCCAGCGTCGATGTGCGCATGGCGCTTTACCCGCTGTCGGCCAGCCGGGCGATGGCCGCGGCCGCGGACCAGGTCTACCGGACCCTGCGCAGGGACGGCACGCAACAGGCCGCGATCGGAATGATGCAGACGCGCGAGCAGCTCTACGATGTGCTCGGCTATCACGAATACGAACATAAACTCGACGAGCTGTTTGCCGGGAAGGGCCTGACGACGGGCCGCGACTGAGGCGGCAGCCGAAGGATTTCGGGAGAGGACGATGACCGACAAGAAGAAAACCGGCGGTCTGGCCGGCGTAACCGCCGGCCAGACCGCGCTCTGCACGGTGGGCAAGGAAGGCGCCGGTCTCACCTATCGCGGCTATGACATCTACGATCTCGCGAATAACGCGAGCTTCGAGGAGGTTGCGTATCTGCTGCTGCACGGCAAGTTGCCTGGCCGGAGCGAGCTCGACGCCTACATCGCGAGCCTGAAGACCATGCGCGGCCTGCCGGACGCCTTGAAGACCGTGCTGGAGATGGTTCCGGGAACGGCTCACCCGATGGACGTGCTGCGCACCGGCGTGTCCTTCCTCGGCAACATCGAGCCCGAGGGCGACTTTTCGAACCAGCTTCGTACGGCGGACCGCCTGCTCGCAGCGCTGCCGTCGATGCTGTTGTACTGGTACCGGTTCCACGCTGACGGCAAGCGCATCGATGTCGAGACGGACGACGACACCGTTGCCGGCCATTTCCTGCACCTGCTGCACGACCGGAAGCCATCCGAGCTGCACGAGCGCTGCCTGTCGACGACGCTGATCCTGTATGCGGAGCACGAGTTCAACGCGTCCACGTTCACGGCCCGGGTCATCACGGCGACGCTGTCCGATATGCATTCGGCAGTCTCCGGTGCGATCGGTGCCCTGCGCGGCCACCTGCACGGCGGCGCGAACGAGGCGGCCATGGAGCTGATCCAGAAGTTCGACGGACCGGAGGCGGCGCGCGCAGGCATACTCGGCATGCTCGAGCGCAAGGAGCTGATCATGGGCTTCGGGCACCGCGTCTACACGACCTCGGATCCGCGCAATTCGGTCAACAAGAAGATGTCGAAGCAACTCGCCGACGAATCGGGCGATACCCGGCTCTACCCCGTGTCCGAGGTCATCGAAAAAGTGATGTGGGACGAGAAAAAGCTGTTCGCCAACGCCGACTTCTACGCGGCGACGGTATATCACTTCATGGGCATACCGACCTGCCTGTTCACGCCGATTTTCGTCTGTTCGCGGATTACCGGCTGGGCGGCGCACGTCATGGAACAGCGCGCCAACAACAAGCTGATTCGACCTGCGGCCGACTATGTCGGGCCGCCGCTCACGAAGTGGGTGCCGATATACCGGCGCCGGTAAGACCCGGCGTCGGCCGCGCAGGCGCGCAACACGAGACGCGCTGACGGCGACCGGGCAGCAACCGGGTCGCGGCCGCCGGACGCCACCACCGGATTTCACCTCCAGGAGAAACCATGTCCGCTCATGACATTCGCTCGGCGAAACGCCCGGATCCCGACCAGGTGCTCGTCGACATCGCCGACTACGCCTGCCGTGACGGGGTCGGGTCGGAGCTCGCGTTCGAGACCGCGCATTACTGCCTGCTGGACACGCTGGCCTGCGGATTCCAGGCGCTCGATTACCCGGCCTGCACCAGGCTCCTCGGACCGACCGTGCCCGGTGCGACGCTGCCGGGCGGCGCGCGGGTGCCCGGCACCTCCTACGAGCTGGAGCCGGTGATGGCGGCGTTCAACATTGGCGCGATGATCCGCTGGCTCGATTTCAACGACACCTGGCTTGCGGCCGAATGGGGGCATCCGTCCGACAACCTGGGCGGCATACTCGCCACGGCAGACTACCTGAGCCGCAAGGCGCGCGCGGAGGGCGGCGAGCCGCTGTCGATGCGCGACGTGCTCGGCGCGATGATCAAAGCCCACGAGATCCAGGGCGTGCTCGCGCTGGAGAACAGCTACAACCGGGTCGGCCTGGACCACGTGCTGCTGGTCCGCATCGCGTCCGCGGCCGTCGTGACCCGGATGCTCGGCGGCAGCCGCGAGCAGGTGATCAATGCGGTGTCAAACGCGTGGATCGACGGCGGCGCGCTCCGGACCTACCGGCACGCGCCGAATACCGGCTCGCGCAAGAGTTGGGCCGCGGGTGACGCCACGAGCCGCGCGGTGCGGCTCGCGCTGATCGCGCTGACTGGCGAAATGGGTTATCCGTCGGCGCTGTCGGCAAGGACCTGGGGCTTCTACGACGTGCTGTTCAAGGGCAAACCGTTCAGCTTCCCACAGGGCTATGCCAGCTACGTGATGGAGAACGTGCTGTTCAAGATCTCCTACCCGGCCGAATTCCATGCACAGACCGCGGTCGAGGCCGCGATGGCGCTGCACCGGAGCGTCAAGGACCGCCTCGACGACGTCGACCGGATCCAGATCGAGACCCAGGAAGCGGGCGTACGCATCATCGACAAGACCGGCCCGCTCGACAACCCGGCGGACCGTGATCACTGCATCCAGTACATGGTCGCCGTGCCGCTGATTTTCGGCCGCCTGACCGCGGCCGACTACGAAGACTCGGTCGCGCGCGATCCGCGCATCGACGCGCTGCGCGCCAGGATGCAGGTCGTCGAGAACGAGCGATACACGCGGGACTATTTCGATCCCGCGAAACGCTACATCGGCAACTCGGTGCAGGTGTTCTTCAGCGACGGCACGAGCACGGACAAGGTTGCGATCGACTACCCGATCGGCCACCGCGAGCGACGCCGGGAAGGCATACCGGTGCTCAAGCGAAAATTCGCGGCGAGCGTTTCCGGCAAGCTCGCGGCGCGGCAATGGGACGAACTCCGGGAGCTGGCCGAGGACAGGGAGCGGCTCGCGGCGACGGCCGTGGACGACTTCATGGCCCTGCTCGTTGCCTGACGACGATAAGGAGACAAACCTTATGAAATACGCCACGACCCTCTCCATATGCGTCGTTCTCGTTGCGGCCGGATCGCCGGCAACGGCGGAGGTCGTCACGCGAAGCCTGAACAACGGCAGCCTGGTGCTGGAAGACGTGCCACCGATCCCGGCAGCGCTCGTCGACGAGCTGAACCGCTACCAGAACGTGCGCTCGGCCGCGTTCCGCGACTGGACGGAAGACGGCCGGGGCATCTACGTGACGACCCGCTTCGCGGACACCAACCAGGTACACCGCGTGGACATGCCCGGCGGTGCGCGCCACCAACTGACGTTCTTTCGCGAGCCGGTCGGCGGACTCACTCGGCAGCCGCAAGGCTCGCGGCTCGTGTTCACGCGCGACGACGGCGGCAGCGAGTTCTGGCAGGCCTACCTGCTGGACCCGGCCAGCGGCGGCGCCACGCTACTGACCGACGGCGAGTCGCGCAACAGCTCGGTCACCTGGGACAGGGAGGGGCGCCGCATCGCCTGGACGAGTACCCGGCGTAACGGCGCGGCCAACGACATCTGGCTGGCCGACCCCGACGATCCCGGCGCGGCCCGGATCGCGCTGGAGTCGCCGGACGGCAGCTTCTGGAACGCCGTCGAGTTCTCGGAGTCCGGCAGCCGCGTGCTGGTCGGCAATTACGTCAGCGTCGCGGACTCGCGCGTGCACCTGCTCGACCTCGACACGGGCGACCACCGGCTGCTCGCCGGCGGCGACTCGGGCGGCGGCAGCAACCAGGCCATCGGCTTCGCCGCCGAAGACGAAGGCTACTGGCTGATCACGGACCGCGGCGGCGAGTTCGAGCAGCTGGCCTACCAGCCGCTGGATCCCGAGGCCGGGGCGGAGATCGTAACGGGGGAGATACCCTGGGACGTCTCCAGCGCGGCCGTCAGCCACGATCGCAGCCGCATCGCGTTCGCCGTCAACGAAAACGGGCTGTCCCGCCTCTACCTGGTGGACGCCGCGAGCAGGGGCTACCGGCCGGTCGCCGGCGTGCCGACCGGCGTGATCTTCGGCCTCTCGTTCAGCCCGGACGACAGGCGCCTCGCAATGACGCTCTCGGCGTCGCAGACGCCGAGCGATGCCTTCGTGCTGGAACTCGGCGCCGAGCCCCTGGCGCACGGCGCGCTGACGCGCTGGACCTGGAGCGAGGTCGGCGGCCTCGACAGCGCCCGCTTCGCGACCCCGGAACTCGTCGAGTACCCGACCTTCGACGAGGTCGACGGCCAGCCGCGCCGGATCCCGGCCTGGGTGTACCGACCGGCGGGACCGGGACCGCACCCGGTCATCGTGTCGATACACGGCGGACCGGAGGGACAGTCACGGCCCTCTTTCTCCTCGACCTACCAGATGTGGATCGACACGCTCGGCGCCGCCGTCGTCGTGCCGAACGTGCGCGGCTCGAGCGGTTATGGAAAGAGCTACCTCGCGCTGGACAACGGCTTCCTGCGCGAGGACTCGGTGCGCGACATCGGTGCGCTGCTGGACTGGATAGAAGGGGATCCGGGACTCGACGCAACGCGCGTGGCGGTCACCGGAGGCAGCTACGGCGGCTACATGGTGCTCGCGAGCGCGGTGCACTACAGCGACCGGCTGCGGGCGGCGGTCGACGTCGTCGGCATCAGCAACTTCGTCACTTTCCTCGAGAACACGCAGGACTACCGGCGTGACCTGCGGCGCGTCGAATACGGCGACGAGCGTGACCCGGCGATGCGTGCGCACCTGGAAAAAATAAGCCCCCTGAACAACATCGGCCGGATCCGCGTGCCGTTGCTGGTCGTACAGGGCCAGAACGACCCGCGCGTGCCGGTAACAGAGTCCGCGCAGATGGTGGCGGCGCTGCGGTCGGCCGGCCAGACGGTCTGGTACATGAACGCGATGAACGAGGGCCATGGCTACGCGAAGAAGGAAAATCGCGACGTCTATCAGCAGGCCGCTCTCCTGTTCCTGCGGGAGCACCTGCTCGGCGGGACGCCCAGAGCGACCCGGTGAACCGGGCCGAGCTCGTTGCCGAAATAGAGGCAGGGGCCGCGCAGCTTGGGCAGTCCCTGCCCGGGTGCGCGGCTGAGTCGCTGGCGACGCTGATCGAAGAATTGGGCCGCTGGGGCCGGCGCATCAACCTGACGGCGGTCCTCGACCCGGGCGCGATGGTCTCGCTGCACGTGCTGGACAGCCTGTCGCTGCGCCCCGCGCTGCATGGGCGGCGGATCATCGACATCGGCACCGGGGCCGGCTTCCCCGGCCTGCCGTTCGCGATCGCTGAGCCCGGCCGCGACTTCACGCTGCTCGACTCGAGCGGCAGGAAGATCAGCTTCGTGCAGCACATGATCGGCATGCTTCGGCTTCGCAATGTCCATGCCGTCAGGTCCCGCGCGGAGGACTATGCACCCGGCAAGGGCTTTGATACCGTGGTCGCCCGGGCGCTCGCGGCCCTGCCGCGACTGGCCGAGCTGGCCGGACCTCTGCTCGCCGAGGGCGGCGTGCTGCTCGCGCCGAAAGGAAAATACCCGGCCGAAGAGCTGGAAGAACTGCCCGCTGACTGGACATGTGAAGTGACCGAAGTGACCGTACCCGGACTCGAGGCGCACGCGCGCCACCTGCTGACGCTGAGGCGCCGGGGCTCATGACGCGCATCCTGGCGGTCGCCAACCAGAAGGGCGGCGTTGGCAAGACGACGACCTGCGTCAACCTCGCGGCGTCGCTCGCGGCGACGCATCGCCGCGTGCTGCTGGTGGACATGGATCCGCAGGGCAACGCGACGATGGGCTGCGGCGTCAACAAGGCGGACCTCGAAGCGAGCACCTGCGACGTGCTGCTCGGCGAGGTCAGCGCGGCGGACGCGATCGTGTCCGTGCCGGAGGGCGATTTCGCGCTGCTGCCGGGCAACGAGGACCTGACGCTGGCCGAGGTGCGGCTGCTGCAGGAGATCGGCCGGGAAATGAAGCTGAAGACGGCGCTGCAGCCGGTGCAGGGGCTGTACGATTTCGTCATCATCGACTGCCCGCCGTCGATCAACATGCTGACGCTGAATGCGCTGACAGCGGCCGACGGCGTACTGATACCGATGCAGTGCGAATACTATGCGCTGGAGGGCCTTAGCGCGCTGCTCGATACAGTCGAGCAGGTGCGCGTAACGGTGAATCCGAAGCTCGAGGTCTACGGGCTGCTCCGGACCATGTTCGATCCGCGCATCAACCTCTCCAACGAAGTCTCGCAACAGCTGGTCGATCACTTCCAGGACAAGGTGTTCCGTACGATAGTGCCGCGCAACATTACGCTGGCCGAGGCGCCGAGCTTCGGCCGCCCGGTGCTGTTCCACGACCGCAATTCGCGCGGATCGCTCGCATACCTCGCACTGGCCGGCGAAATCCTGCGCCGCGAAGACGAGCGCCAGCCGGCCGCTGCTGCTGCGCACTGAACGGCCGATTTGGCTAAACTTTCAACGAGATGACGATCTCCGGGTCAACGGGCATGGTTAAAAAGAAACGACTGGGACGCGGCCTCGATGCGCTGCTGTCGAAACCGCTGGCCGAGACCACCTCGGTCGGCGGCACGGCGACGGAAACCGACCGCCTGAAGAATATTCCGGTCGAGTTGCTGCAGCGAGGCCAGTACCAGCCGCGCGTCGACATGCGCCAGGACACGCTCGAGGATCTCGCCAGCTCGATCAGGGTCCAGGGCATCGTGCAGCCCATCGTGGTCAGGCCGCTGCCGCGCACGGCCGATGGGACGCAACGCTATGAGATCGTCGCCGGCGAGCGACGCTGGCGCGCCGCCCAGCTCGCGGGCCTGGCCGACGTGCCGGCCGTCGTCCGCGAAGTCGAGGACGACGCGGCGATCGCCATGGCGCTGATCGAAAACATCCAGCGCGAGAACCTGAATCCGCTCGAAGAAGCCACGGCCCTCGACCGCCTGATCCGCGAGTTCGAGCTGACGCACCAGCAGGCAGCCGAAGCCGTCGGCCGCTCGCGCGCGTCGGTCAGCAACCTGCTGCGCCTGCTCGAACTGTCCGACCGTGTCCGGCCGCTGGTCGAGTCGCGCCAGCTCGAGATGGGTCACGCCCGGGCGCTGTTGTCGATTACCGATCGCGGCCGGCAATACGAGGCGGCGCAGGAAGTCATCAAGAAGGGCCTCTCGGTGCGCGAGACCGAGCAGCTGGTCAAGCGTTACCTCGGGGGCGGCGCAAAGAAAGCGAAGGCCGCGGCTCAGACCGGGAGTGCCGACATTCGCCGGCTCGAGGCCGAGATCTCCGACAAGCTGGGCGCCAGGGTGCGAATCGATCACAGCGCGAAGGGCTTCGGCAAGCTCGTGATCAATTACCACAGCCTTGACGAACTCGACGGCATACTCAAACACATCAAGTAATGAAACGGCGGCTGCGACATGGCGCTGACGGGCTCTTCGTCGCAGTGGCCTGCTTCGTGGCCGCAGGCGCAGCGGCTGGCGACATCGAATACCTGAAGAGGAATGAGCGCTTTTGCGACACCGCGGAGGTGCTGTGCCTGCGCGGCACGATTTCATACCGGGTCAACGAGCGCCTGTTCGAAATCAGCGCGCGGGTCGAGACGGCTGCGCCCCCGGGGACGCTGCGCATCGGGTTTTCGGGCGAGAACCGCCAGGGTCGGCGCCGCGCCACGTCGATCGAGGTGGCGCTCGCCGGCAGGCACAGCGAGATCGTCTCGAAACGGATGATTCCCGACGCGCCCGATGTCTACAGCTGGACGGTCGACTCGATCATCTACGTGCCCGACTGAGACCGGCGGATCCGGCTTACCCTTACCTGACAACGGAGGACGCAATGCGCCAGCTGCTCACCCTGTTAGCCATGCTCTGCCTGGGCCTGCCGGCAACGGCGCCCGCCGCCGAGCCCGTCACCGTGATTCACGCCGGCATGCTGCTCGCCGTACCCGGCGAGCGGCCGAAGGCCCGCCAGACGATCGTCATCGAGGGCAACCGTGTCGCGCGGATCGAGGATGGTTACACGGACCCGGCCGCTGTAGCCGCGGACGCCAGGTTCGTCGACCTGTCGGACCGGTACCTGTTACCCGGACTGATGGACATGCACGTGCACCTGCTCGGCGAACTCGGCCCGGACTCGCGTAACGAGGCGCTGTACGTCACGACGTCGATGTACGCGCTGCGCGGCGCGATGTACGCGCGGCGCACGCTCGAGGCCGGTTTCACGACGGTGCGGGATCTCGGTGGCGAGCCCGAGGCGATCTACGCGTTGCGCGAGGCCGTCGACCAGGGCTGGGTGTCGGGCCCGCGAATCCTGGCCGCCGGCAGTTCGATCGCCGCGACCGGCGGGCACGGCGACGTCGACGGCTACAAGGCCGAGCTGCTCGGACTCTGGACGCCGGAAACCATTTGCGACGGACCCTACGACTGCCGGCGGGCAACTCGCCACGCCGTCAAGTACGGCGCGGATTGGATCAAGATCACGGCGACCGGCGGTGTGCTGTCGGACACGGCGACCGGCACCGGCCAGCAGATGACCGACGACGAACTCCGGGAAATCATGGACACGGCGCACGCGCTGGGCGTGAAGGTTGCGGCACACGCGCATGGCGCCGACGGCATCAACGCGGCGCTTCGCGCGGGCGTCGACAGCGTCGACCACGGCACTTTCCTGGACGACGAGGGCGTGCGCCTCCTGAAGCAGACCGGCGCCTACCTGGTACCTACTCTCCTGCCCGGCGCGACGATCATCCCGACGATGGACGGCAACCCATTCTTCACGGAAGCGATCAAGGCGAAAGCCCGCGCGGCCGCCGCTGCGTCCCGGGAGAACGTCGCCCGGGCGACGCGCGCGGGCGTAAAGATCGCCTTCGGCACCGACACCGGCGTGACGCCGCACGGCGCGAACGCGAAGGAATTCGCGCTGATGGTCGAGGCCGGCATGAGCCCGATGGAGGCCATACGCTCGGCGACCGTCGTTGCCGCCGAGCTGATCGGGCGCTCGGAGACGCTCGGCACGATCGAACCCGGCAAGCTCGCCGACATCATTGCCGTCGACGCGAATCCGCTCGAGGACGTTACCGAGCTCGAACGGATCCGCGCGGTGATCAAGGACGGCCGCATGGAATACCTGCGCCCGTAGGAGCCCGCCCCGCGGGCGACCGGCGGGCGTCAGTCCTGGCGGTACTGCGCGAGGAACTGCTGCAGGCCTTCGCGCTCGCGCTCGCGGCGACCCATGCAGTTCTCAATGGCTTCGGCGGCCCGGCCCAGGGCGAGCGCATACTGCTCGCCGCGTGTCCCGAAAAACGCCTTCAACTGGCCCAGGGTCGTCGCGTTGCATCCCCCGCTCGCGAGCTGCGGCAGCAGGCCGTGATAATAAGCAGGGATCTTGCCGAGGAACGCGTCGAAATTCTCGCCGAGCCATTCGTACAGCACGGCGTGATCGTCGAGCAGCGATGCGTACAATGCGAAGCCTGCCGGCGCGTCGCCGGCCGGGACAGCCGGCGAAATCGTGAAGTCGAGGTGCTCCCGGATCACGTCCGGGTCGTGGAAGTAGATGGACGTCAGGATATTGCTCTTCTGGTCCTCGGACTTCGACTCGAGATAGGCCTGGCGGTAGCGCGGGTACAGGCCGCCGTCGTCCGAGAGCGACGTGACCCGCAAGGCCTCCCGTCCCAGGTCGGAGCCGATGCCGGCAGGATCGCCCAGGTAGCGCATCGCGATTTCCCTGGCCGCCTTGCGCGCCGCCGGGTCCGAACCGTACTCGCCGAGCATGCGCATCAGTCTCGGCCGCATCTGGATCACCGACTCACTGTCACCGGGTCGTGAGTCGACGCCGACGGCGGCGAAGCGCTCGCCCAGTGACTCGTCGACAAAGCGGGCGAACGCTGTACGATTGCCTGCGTCTACGAAGTCGTCGCCGATCTCCTTTACCTTCTCGAGCGCCGTCAGGAATACCAGCGGGTGCGGATCGCGCAGGAAGCGGCCCAGTGTGAACAGGTAATCGGCCAGCGCGAGGTCCCCGGAATTCAGCAGCGCCTCGGTATTGTCCAGCAGGCCGATCTTTTCGCGTTCGGACAGCGCGTCCGCGTCCTCGATCAGGTTGTAGTACTGGCCCAGGTTGGTCTTCCAGCGGTAATAGCCGTTCGCGCCGGCGTCCGGGTAGATCCAGTCGGTACCTTCGGGCAGGTCGATAGCGCCTTCGCTGCCTTCGAGCAGGTAGAACGCCTGGCGGACCTCGCCGTCGTGTTTGTACTTGACCGTCATCGGGATGCGCCAGGTGAGTTCGGGCGCCTTGCGGCCATAGCTCATGTAGCGCTGCTGCCGGACGCCGCCCTCCTCGTCGACGCTGACGGTCGCGAAGCCCGGCTGGTTCAGGTAGTCGCCGGCTATGCGGCCGACGTCGAGGCCCGACACTTCCGAGACCACGGCCCACAGGTCGCGCTCTGTCGCGTTGGACCAGGCGTAACGGCCGAGGTAGCGGCGGATCGCCTCCTGCCAGGCCGAGTGGCCGACGTAGTGCTCGAGCATGCGCAGGATCGAGTGACCCTTCGTGTAGTTGAGGCCCAGGCCGTCGAGCACGTCCTCACTGGTCTTCACCTCCTTGCGTATCGCCTTGGCCGAGGTCTGCTGGTCCTGGCCGAAGGCACCGCCCTGCGGCAGCTTCAGCTCCGGCTCGTATTGCGGATAGATGCGCTCCAGCGTCGAGCGCGACATCCAGGTCGCGAAAGCCTCGTTGAGCCAGAGGTCGTCCCACCAGGCCATCGTCACCAGGTCGCCGTACCAGATGTGCGCGACCTCGTGGGCGATGACGTTCAGTACCGCCTCCGCAGTGCTGCCCGAGACCTCGTCGCCGACGAGCAGCAGGTCCGTTCGGTAGGTAATGAGGCCAGGATTCTCCATGGCGCCGAAGGCGAACTCGGGTACGGCGATGAAGTCGAGCTTGCGGTACGGGTACTTGCTGCCGAAGTATTCCTCGAGCGCCCCGACGATCTGCGGCGTTTCGCGCAGGACGAAGCCGAGTTCTCCTGCGTGGCCCTTCGGCGTATAGACGTAGCCGGGCACCGACATGCCTTCGATCGCGGCACGATCCAGTGGCCCGACCGCGTACGCGAGCAGGTAGCTCGGCAGTGGCTTCGTCTGCATGAAGCGCACGGTCTGCCAGCCGTCGCTTTCCTCGACGGCCTCGACCGGGGTATTCGAAACGACCACGAGGCCGGCCGGCGCATGAATCGTCAACTGGTAGGGGATCTTGAACGAGGGTTCGTCGAACAGCGGAATCGCGCGCCGCGCATACATGTCCTCGAACTGGGTGAAGACATAGTCATTGCCTTCGAAGGTGACGCGGTGCATGCCGAGCGAGTCGGTGGCGTGCCGGCCGCTCCACTCGATGTCCAGCGTGTACTCGCCGGCAGCGATGGTTTCGCCGTCGGACAGCCAGCTCATGTCGTAGTCGCCGTCCTCGGCCGCGAGCTCGCGCGAACCCGCGTCCGAGCCAAGCCGGATCGAATCGAACTCCAGGCCCTCCTGGTAGACGCCGATCCGGTCGGTCGCGACTCCGACGGAGAGTCTTACGCGGGTGCGGCCGGTGAACGCGGGCTCGCCCGGGTCGACCCTGAGCTCGATGTCCTGGGACAGCGGCCGGATATCGGGCGGCAGTCGGTAATCGACCGCCTGCGCGGCTACGGCGAGGCAGACCAGCACGAGGCCGGCCAGTATCTGGCGAGTCAGTCTCATAAGTGTTTCTCCGCGGCCCCTGGTTGCGCCCGGCAATGGCGCGGGACGGTTCTGTGGAGTTTGGATGCACGAAGTATACGTAAAGGATGCAACGCAGCGAAAAAAGTGCCCGGGGTCGCGGCGGTGGTAGGATCGGGGTAGCTCGCGGAAAGGGTCAGGGCAATGCAAGGGGACGACGCAGGATCCAACTACTGGCGAGCGGCCGGCCGCGGCGCCGCCGGAGCGGCCGTCGCGCTGGCGGCGATCGCGGGCCTCCTGCTCGACACCGGCGCGGGTGACGCACTCGAGCTGGCCGGCGGCGCACTCGTCGGCGCGGCACTGCTGCTGGTCGCGGCGGCAGTGGCGAACCTGCTGCTG
The DNA here is from genome assembly GCA_029884165.1 of Gammaproteobacteria bacterium. Lineage (GTDB taxonomy): Bacteria > Pseudomonadota > Gammaproteobacteria > Steroidobacterales > Woeseiaceae > JAOUIH01. The sequence continues at coordinate 22,976 of JAOUIH010000020.1, forward strand.
CGAGGAATTGCCCGCGCCCCCGCCTCGAGCCTCGCGCTTTGCTTCGGCGCGGCTGCCGCCGTTGCGACGCTGTACGCGGTGGAGCCGGAGCCGATGCTCCGCGTGCTTGCCTACCCGGCCGGCTGGGAATGGCCGTTCGCGTGGCCCGACCCGCTGGGCCTCGTGTCGCTGCTGCTGCTGGTGCTGGCCGCGGCCGCGCTGGCCGGCCTGGCCGCGCTGCTCCGGCGCGGCGGCCTCGCAGCGCTCGCCGGCCGGCGCGGCAGCCTGCTGGCGGTCGGCACCGTGCTGGTCACCGCGGGGGCCGCAGCCGTGGTCGTGACCCTCGCCGCCGACGGTCACGATCCCTGGCCGGTCGACTTTCGCAGCCTGGCCGGACCTGCCGTGCCCTCGGCCGCGATGCCGGCGAACCCTTCCGCGCCGGGGCCTTACGAGGTCGAGTACCTGGCCTACGGGGCCGGGCCGAATCCGCGGCGCCCGGTCTTCGGCAACGACCGGAGCCTCGAGTCCCGCACGGTCGACGCCACGGATCTGCTGCCCGAGTGGAAGGACATCAAGCAGGCCATGCGCGAGCGCTACTGGGGTTTCGGGCTGGACGCCGCGCCGCTGAACGGACAGGTCTGGGCGCCGCGCGGCGCGGGCCCGTTCCCGCTGTTCCTGGTCGTCCACGGCAATCACACGATGGAGGAGTACTCGGATCCCGGCTACGCCTACCTGGGCGAGCTGCTCGCGAGCCGGGGTTACGTCACCGTGTCGGTCGACGAGAACTTCGTCAATGGCACCTGGTCCGGCGATTTCCGGGGCCGTGAAATGCCGCTCCGCGCGTGGCTGCTGCTCGAACACCTGAAACTCTGGCGCGACTGGAACGCGACCGCGGGGCACCCGTTTGCCGGCCGGATCGACATGGCGCGCATCGCGCTCGGCGGCCATTCCCGTGGCGGTGAGGCGATTTCCATCGCACACGCGTTCAATCGCCTGCCGCACTATCCCGACGATGCGACGGTCACGTTCGACTACGGCTTCGACATCCGCGCGCTGGTATCGATTGCGCAGATCGACCGGCGCTACCGCCGCGAGCTGGAACTTGCGAACGTCAATTTCCTGGCGCTGCATGGCAGCTATGACGGCGACGTCTACTCCTACCATGGCCTGCGGCAGATGAACCGCATCACGCTCGATGCCGGGTCGCGGGCGTTCAAGGCGGGTGTGTATATACACGGCGCCAACCACGGCCAGTTCAACACGGTGTGGGGACGAGAGGACACCGGCCCGCCGGATGCATGGCGCCTGAATCTCGCGCCGCTGATCGCAGGCGAAGACCAGCGGCGCATCGCGCAGGTCTACATCAGCGCATTCCTCGACGCCACGCTGCGCGAGGACCCGGCCTACCGGCCGCTGTTCCGCGACCCCAGGGCAGGCGCTGCGTGGTTGCCCGACCTGGTCTACGTGCCTCAGTTCCAGGACTCGAGCTTCGTCCCGGTCGCGCGCTTCGACGAGGACCTCGACGTGCGGACGGCGAGCATGGCTGGCGCGGCCATCGAGGCCAGCGGCTTCTCGGTCTGGCGTGAGGAAGAACTGAGGCACCGCGACGAGCTGCCGCAGGGCACGAGTGCGCTGGTGCTCGGCTGGACCGGCGGCGCCCAGGCCGAGCCCGTCTACTCGATCTCCCTGCCCGACAACCTGGTCGTCGACACCGATGCGCTGTTCGCACTCGCCGTCAGCGCGTCGACCGAGCGGCCGGTGAAAGGTGGCGACGAGGACGGCGACAGTGACGACGAGGATCAGGCGCGGTCACCCGCGTTCGTCGTCGAGCTCGAGGACGCGAACGGCAATCGCGCCAGCGTACGGAGCGAGCATCACGCCGCGCTCGCCCCGCCGCTGCGTGTCCGGCAATTGAAAAACGAGGCGGCCACCGAGGACGAATACAAATCGGACTGGGAGCCCGTGCTGCAGAACTTCGAGGTGCCAGTCGCCGAATTCCGCGGCGTGGACCTTGCGGCACTGCGCTACCTGCGCCTCAGATTCGACCGGGGCTCGCCCGGCGTCGTCCTCATAGACGACATAGGATTCAGGACATCGACAGGCGAATCATCGGGAGATTCGACATGAGGAATTGGCTGGGTTGCGCCACCTTGCTGGCGCTGGCGGCTGCGCCTCAGGCTGCAGCCGAAGGCTACGCGGGCTTCACTCAGGAACAGGCCCGGTCGCTGCACGGATGCTGGGACTCGGACAACTGGGACGACGGCGGGGAGCTGTCGCGCTATGTCTGGCTGAACATGATCGAGTTCTGGCCGCACGCGGTGATCGACCGGGGCGGGCCGGTCCGGCGCCTGCCGCCGACGGTGCGCCAGGACGTGGCGAACTTCGTCACGCGCACGGATCTCGGCGAGCTGCGCCTCGCCGACTACGTGAGCCGGACGACCGTCGACGGCCTGATCGTGCTGCACGAGGGGCGCATCGTATTCGAGGCCTACCCCAGGATGTTCGAATACGAGAAGCACATCCACATGTCGATATCGAAGGCCTTTACGTCGACGCTGGTGGCGATCCTCGAGGACCGTGGGCTCGTCGACGCGGCCAAACCGGTCGACGAGTATCTCCCGGAGCTCGAGGGCTCGGGCTGGGCCGGCGTTCCCGTGCTGGACATCCTGGACATGGCCTCCGGCATCGGCTGCCTGGAGGGCGAGGAAGGCGCCTACGAGAACCCGGAGACCTGTTACTACCAGTACGAGGCGGGGCTCGGCTGGATGACGCCCAGCGAGGAAACGCCCGACGACCCCTATGCCTATGTCGCCTCCCTCGAGTCGCACCGGCCGCCGGGCGAGGCCTTCGAGTACACGTCCCCCAATACCTTCGTGCTCGCGTGGCTCATCGAGCGAGTCACCGGCCGCCGCTACGTCGAGGTGCTCGAGAGCGAGATCTGGCAGCGCATGGGCGCCGAGTCAGATGCATACATCACGGCGCCGCGACGCGGCATTCCAATCGTCCACGCCGGCGTCAGCTCCACGCTGCGCGACGTCGCGCGCTTCGGCCTGCTGTTCACACCCACGGGCCGGATCGTTACCGCGCCGGTCGTCTCCGATGCTTATCTTGCGAAGATCCAGCAGGGCGGACGGCCGGAGATCTTCAACGCCGGGAGCGAAGACGATCCGCGCCTCATCGACGGCGAGCCGCCGCGCCACAACACCTACCAGTGGGATTTCGTCATGGAGGACGGCGATTTCTTCAAGGGCGGCTACGGCGGGCAGGGGCTTTACGTGTCGCCGTCGCGGGACCTGGTCGTCGCATTCTTCGGCACGATGAATGCCGACGGCAGCGGTCACCGGTTGACAGACGTCGCCCGCCAGCTCGCGAAATCAGGCCTGTTCGAGATACCGCTGTGAACGGAGTAGCGCCATGAAACGTACAGCCCTTGCACTCGTCGCCTGCGTGGCACCGGGACTCGTCGCGCCGGTAGCGGCCGACGAGCTCGTATCCACCTACATAAGCGCGGCCGCCATCGAGGCGACGATCGCCGCTGCGCCGCCGGGCGAGGTCAGCGACCAGCAGATCCGCCACGTCGAGGCGCCGCAGGCCAACCTGGGCGTCGGCATCGTGCGCCGGCCGGCGATGGCCCGCGGCGAGCCGATCCGGGTCATCCGCCACCACAACCAGTCGGAGGTGTACCGCGTCGTCTCCGGGCGAGGCACGCTGGTGACGATGATGGCCGCCGCCGGCGAGGAGCCGCTCGACCCGGACGGCGTCATCGTGCGCACGCTGACCGGCCCGAGTTCCGTCGGGCTCGCGGGCGGCCCGATGCAGGAACAGGAAATCGGCCCGGGCGACGTCGTCATCATCCCGGCCGGGCTCGCGCACGGCTTCAGCGAGATCGTCGGCGAGATCACCTATCTCGTCGTGCGCATCGACCCGGATCGGCTGGTCGAGCTCAAATAGCCGCGAGCCCGGCGCTCACATATCGACGATCGACCGGAAGCCGCCCCAGAAAAAGCGTTTCGGATCGAAGGGCATGTTGTTCGCGTTGTAGCCGGCGAGCCGCGGGTCCGCCATCGCTTTCGCGTTGACCCTGTCGCGATGCGCGCGCGACTTGTAGACGGTCCACGCGACGATGACGACTTCGTTCCGCTTCAATTGCACGCTGCGCGGGTAGGACGTCAGCTTGCCCTTCGTGACATCGTCGGCGATGCACTCGGTGTAAGACAGGGCGCCGTGCTCCTTCCAGATCTTGCCCGCCTTGCGGGCGAGCTTCCGGTATTCGTCCAGCTTCCGTTTCGGAACCGGAATGACGAACGCGTCGACGTATTTCGCCATATTCTGGCCCCCTTATTGTTGATCAGTCGGCGTACTTCGCGAACCAGGCAAGTATGTTGTCCACCTTCGCAATGAGCTGCGACGGCCGCCCGGCGATTCCGTGCGACGCGTCCGGGATGCGGACCATCGCGGTGTCCACCTTGCGCAGCTTCAGCGCCGCGTAATACTGCTCCGATTCGGGTATCGGCGTGCGATGGTCCTTCTCGCCGGTCAGCAGCATGGTCGGCGTCGTGACATTGCCCACCAGCGACAGCGGCGAGCGCCGCCAGTACTCGTCCGGATCCTCCCAGGGCGCATTCGCGAACCAGTACTCCGGCATGAACGCGGAGATGTCGGTCGTCAGCGAGGTGCTGATCCAGTTGATGACCGGTTTGGCCACGACGGCGGCACGGAAACGGTCCGTCTTGCCGACGATCCAGGCGGTAAGCACGCCGCCGCCGGAGCCGCCGGTGACGTACAGCCGGTCCGCATCGACGTAGCCGGTCTCTATCGCGGCGTCCACGCCGGCCATCAGGTCGTCGTAGTCCTGCCCGGGGTAGTTGTGGTGAATCTCGTTCGCGAAGTCGTAGCCGTAGCTGGTCGAGCCGCGCGGGTTTGTATACAGGACGACGTACCCGGCCGCCGCCATCAGCTGGATCTCGGCCGTGAAGTGCGGGCCGTAGGCCGTGAACGGCCCGCCGTGGATCTCGAGAATCAGCGGATATTTCTTCGACGGGTCGAAATCGGGCGGCGTCACGAGCCAGCCCTCGATCTCGAGCTCGCCCGCCGACCTCCAGCGCAGGTTCTGTACGCGGCCGAGCGTCTTGTGGGCGAGCAGGTCGTCGTTCAGCGCCGTGAGCCGGCGCGGCCGCTCGCCGCGGCCGCCAGCGGCCACGTCGGCCGGCCGGTACTCGCTGCCTGCGGTGTAGGCGTAGGCCCCGTTCGCGGCCGCTGAGAAGCCGCCGCTGGTGTACGGTCGGCCGATGGATTGGCCGCCGACGTCGTTGGCGAAAGACTCGATAGCACCGCGAAGCGACAGCGTGGCCAGGTGCTTGCGCGCCAGGTCGTCGTACATGACATACAGGCGATTCGAGCTGCCCGCCCATTCGATCGCCTCGATCGAGCGGTCGAAATCGGCGGTCAGCGCACGCGGGTTAGCGCCGTCCGCGTCCATCAGGTAGACGCCGGCATTGTGGTAGCCCATCTTGCGATCGTCGAAACCCAGGTAGGCGATCGTTCGGCCGTCCGGGGAGTACGTCGGCGAGCGGTCGGGCCCGACGCGCTCGGTCAGCCGCGCCAGGCTCCCGTCGGCAACTGCGACCGTCCAGATGTCCGACTCGACCGGCTGGTACTCGTAGTCGGGGCTGCGGTTCGCCGAGAACGCGATCCTGGAGCCGTCGGGCGACCAGGACAGGCTGCCGTCGTGATCGAAGTCGCCTTCCGTCAGCTGTCGCGGCGTGCCGCCGTCGGCCGGCACGACGAAGATGTGGTTATTGCCGGTCTCCAGGTAGCCGCGTCCGTCGGCGCGGTAGTACAGCCGGTCGATGACCTTGGCCGGCGCGGCCCATTCGGCACCCTCGGGTTTCGCGGGCGGCTTGGCGAGCGTCGTGCCCTCGGCCGGCACCAGCATCGAGAACGCGATCATGCGGCCGTCGGGCGACCACGCGAGCCCGCGCGGCGGCTTCCGGAGATTGGTCAGCATCGCCGTCTGCCCGGTGTCGAGCCAGCGCACGTACAGCTGCGGCCCGCGGCCTTCGGCGGAGGACACGTAGGCGAGCCGGTCGCCGCCCGGCGACCAGCGCGGGCTCGTGTAATTGTCCTTGCCCGACAGCAGCGGCCGGTGATCGCTGCCGTCGGCATTGACTATCCAGATATTGGCGCGCGGCTGGTCGGTCATGATGTCCATCGACTGCCGGACATAGGCGACCCGCGATCCGTCGGGCGAGATCTGCGGGTCGGAGGCGACCTCGAACTCGAAGATATCGACGTTGCGGAGGACGTCTGTCTCCGCGGTCGCGGCCATTGTGGCGAGGAGGAGCAGGCTGGTCAGGTAGCGCATGGCGGTGTCCCTGCTGGAATCGTCGCAGCAGGATCGCGGAGTGGCGGCCCGGCCGCAAGGGGCTCCGCGTCTATTCCCGGATCCAGCGGGCCTGGTAGGTACGCGCGAGAGGGTCCAGCGGGCCGTCGTCGATGACCAGGTAGGGCGTGCCATAGGCCGGGCGCTGCCCTATCCGGGTCGTGATGTCCAGCCCGCGTGCGCCGTCCGGACCCGCCTGCATGCCGTGGATGTAATTGCGCGCCAGCGACACGAGGTTGATGGCGCCTGGTCGCAACGCCTGGTCGACGGTCTGCTGCACGACGAAGCCCGCCGAGGTCTCGAAATCCGGCCGGTCGCGCCACTCGCCCGCCATCTCGTAGTTCTGGACCCGCGCGAAACCCGCGAGCCCCAGCGTCACGACGTTGCCATAGGTGTGTGCATGCGGGCGCACGCGCGCGCCGGGCTCGAGCCGCCAGTGGAGCACGGTGAAGGCCTCGCCGCCGGGGTTCACCCCGATTGCGACGCTGCCCGGGGCCTCACCCTGGTCGGATTCGTTCCAGCGGGCCGGCTCCGGCACCGACGAGAGCCGCCCGGCGAGCGCGCCGAGGCTGCCGAGGTAGCGGTCCTGGCCCGCCGCCGTTGCGTCCGCGACGAGCTCGCGTGCGAGCGGGTTGGCGAGCGCGAGGAACTCCCCGAAGCCGAGGCCCCCGCCATCGGCCGCCGCGCTCAGCCGCCACGGCAGCAGCGCGGCCAGCGCCGAACCGAGTACCAGCCGCCGGGTCACGAAATATCCCGGCTCGACTTCCACCTCGATGCCGGGCGGCTGCCCGGTCAATCCGTCGTTACCCATGGCCGCCCCCCGGTGCGATGTGCTGTTCTGACCGCCGCCCGCACCCGCCGGTTCCCGCCGCCGGCGTTCGGCTCGCAGGCATGCCGATTCTGCACAGCCGGACGCCGCGGTGCCATTACCTCGCGGGTAGTTGATCGGCGCCGCGACGACCCCATACTGATCCGTGAAAACAAAGGGATTTTGGCGGTTTTTCGTGTTGCCATGCAGCATGTCGGTATCTATAATGCGCGGGCTTAGCACAGGCCAGCTTGGACAGAATTCAATCACGACGCCACCTGCCGCCGGTCACCCGATGGATGTGGCGTTTTTCGTGCCGGAGGCAAGCCGGAAAATGACGGGTACGGCCGAGGAGCGATCCGCGGTCACGTCGGGGAATCTGGCGGTACGAATCCTCCTGACACAGCTGGTCCTCTGCATGGCGCTGGCCTTGCTCTTTTGGGGTGTCGAGGGAAACGTTGCGGCCTACTCGGCTTTGCTGGGTGGCCTGACCTGCGTAATCCCGAACGCATTCCTGGCGCTCAGGCTTGCGCTGCCCAGGCGCGATCCAGGGGCGGAAGCCCTGGTGCGTGCCGCATACATCGGAGAACTCGGGAAAGTAACACTGACCGTGCTGATGTTCGGCGCGGTCTTCCTGCTGGTCCGGCCGCTGGCTGCCGGCCCGCTCTTCGCGGGCTTCGTGGGCTGCCAGTTGGCGACCTTCGCAGGTTTCCTGGGGCGGGACAGACGGAACAAGAACGGGAATAACGGGTAACGAGCATGGCGAGTGAAGGCGGACATCACGGACCCCAGACGTCCGGCGAGTACATCGCGCACCACCTGCAGAATCTCCAGGTGTGCAAGTCCGAAACCGGCGACTGGGTGTGGAACGAGTGTGCCGGTAATCCGATGGCGATCAACGTCGACTCGATGTTCTGGTCGCTGTTCCTCGGGCTGGTATTCGTGCTCCTGTTCCGCGGCGCCGCGAAAAAGGCCTCGGCCGGCAAGCCCGGCAAGCTGCAGGCTTTCGTCGAGCTCGTCGTCGACTTCATCGACTCCAGCGTCAAGGACACCTTCCACGGCAAGAGCACCCTGATTGCGCCGCTCGCCCTGACGGTATTCATGTGGGTCTTCCTGATGAACCTGATGGACCTGGTCCCGGTCGACTGGATCCCGATGGCGAGCCAGGCGATCGGCGTACCTTATATGAAGGTCGTGCCGACGACGGACGTGAATATCACGTTCGGCATGTCCATCGCGGTGTTCATCCTGGTCCTGTTTTACTCGATCCGGAACAAGGGCTTCGGCGGATTCGTCGCCGAACTGACGCTGCACCCGATCGCGCCGCCCCTGAAGGGCGTCGGCCTGCTTGCGGCCCCGTTCATCATCGCATTCAACTTCATACTCGAGTCCGTCGCGCTGCTGGCGAAGCCCCTGTCATTGTCGCTGCGACTCTTCGGCAACATGTTTGCCGGCGAACTGATCTTCATCCTGATAGCGCTGCTCGGCGTCTGGCAGCTGCCCCTGCATTTCGGCTGGGCGGTATTCCACGTGCTGATCGTGACGCTGCAGGCATTCATTTTCATGATGCTCACGGTCGTATACCTGGCCCTGGCCTCTGAAAGCCATTAAAGCAACTGACTTGATCCTTAACTGGAGACACTGATGGAAACTGTAATTGGATTCACCGCGATCGCCGTTGCACTCCTGATCGGCCTCGGTGCACTGGGCGTAGGCATCGGCATGGGCCTCCTGGGTGGCCGCTTCCTCGAAGGTGCCGCTCGTCAGCCGGAACTGGCCCCGATGCTGCAGACCAAGATGTTCCTGGTCGTCGCGCTGCTCGACGCGGTTGCCATGATCGGCGTCGGCATCGCGCTGTATTTTGCGTTCGCCAACCCGTTCATTGCCCAGCTGCAGAACGCCGTAGGCGGTTAAAGGAATCCGCGGCTAGGCATCGCAGGAGCCCGCCCCGCGGGGGACAACGAAGCCAAACAGAACGGCAGATCATCGCAGGAGCCCGTCCCGACGGGCGGCAGCGAAGCCAAACAGAACGGCAGATCATCGCAGGAGCCCGTCCCGACGGGCGACAGCGAAGCCAAACAGAACGGCAGATCATCGTAGGAGCCCGTCCCGACGGGCGACAGCGAAGCCAAACAGAACGGCAAGTCATCGTAGGAGCCCGTCCCGACGGGCGACAGCGATGTTAGGAGGATCTACTTGGACATCAACATGACTCTCATCGGCCAGACGATCGCGATGGTCGTGTTCGTCTGGTTCTGCATGAAGTTCATCTGGCCGCCGATCATGACGGCGATCGAGGAGCGTCAGACGCAGATCGCGGATGGCCTCGCGGCAGCCGAGCGCGGCCAGCAGGACCTCGAAAAAGCGAAGAGCGAAGCGGCGAAGATCGTCGACGAGGCCCGCAAGCAGGCGAGCGGAATCCTCGATCAGGCGCACGCCCGCGCAAACGAAATCGTTTCCGAGGGCAAGGCGGACGGCGTCAAGGAGCGGGATCGCCAGCTGATTGCCGCCAGGGCGGAAATCGAGCAGGAGGCCAACCGCGCCCGCGAGGAACTGCGCGGCCAGGTATCGGCGATTGCCATCGCGAGCGCGGAGAAGATCCTGCGCCGCGAGATCGACGGCAAGTCACACGAAGACATCCTGAACAAGCTTGCCGCTGAACTTTAGGGCGGGAACCGGGCACTCTCATGGCTGACAACAACACGATCGCCAGACCCTATGCCCAGGCGGCATTCGACCTCGCCCGCGAGGCCGGCGTCCTGGAGCAGTGGTCGGGCGCGCTCGCAGCCGCCGCAGACGTCATGGCAGACGGGACGGCCGCGGCCTTCCTGTCGACGCCGAAGCTGACCGACGCGGTGCGCCTGGAATTCATTACCGGCCTCTTCGCCGCGGCCGGCGGGAAGTCGTCGGTCTTCGAAGGCAGCGACAGGCGCGGCACGAATTTCCTGAAGTTGCTGCTCGAGTACGACCGGGTCGCCGTGCTGCCGGAGATCTCGACCCATTTCGACGCGCTCAAGGCGGAAGTGGAGAACACCGTGGACGTCCTCGTCACGTCGGCCTCCCCGCTGTCGGCTGCCCAGCAGCAGTCGATAACCGCGGCGCTGAAGGAGCGCCTCGGCCGTGAAGTGAAGCTCGAAACCAGTATAGATGAGAACCTCATCGGCGGCGCCGTCATTCGCGCCGGCGACGTCGTAATTGATGGATCACTGCGTTCGCGACTCGAAGCGTTGTCGAACGCGCTGGTCGCTTGAAGAGGAAAATAAGATGGCACTGAAGGCTTCTGAAATCAGCCAGCTGATTAAAGAGCGAATCGAGAAGTTCGAGGCATCCGCCGAGGCTCGCGATGTAGGCACTGTAATCGCCCTCACGGACGGCATCGTGCGTATTCACGGACTGGCCGATGCGCGTTACGGCGAAATGCTCGAGTTCCCGGGGAACACCTTCGGCATGGCGCTGAACCTCGAGCAGGACTCGGTCGGCGCCGTTGTCCTCGGCGACTACAAGCACATCTCCGAAGGCGACACGGTCAAGACGACCGGCCGCATCCTCGAGGTGCCCGTCGGCGAGGGCCTGCTGGGCCGCGTCGTCGACGCCCTCGGCAACCCGATCGACGGCAAGGGCCCGATCGATGCCGCCGGCAGCGCCCCGATCGAAAAGGTCGCACCTGGCGTCATCACGCGCCAGTCGGTATCCCAGCCTGTGCAGACCGGCCTGAAGTCGATCGACTCGATGGTTCCGATCGGCCGCGGCCAGCGCGAGCTGATCATCGGCGACCGCCAGACCGGTAAGACCGCCGTCGCCATCGACGCGATCATCAACCAGGTCGGTACGGGCATCAAATGTATCTATGTCGCGATCGGCCAGAAGGCCTCTTCGATCGCGGGCGTCGTGCGTAAGCTCGAGGAGTTCGGTGCCATGGAGCATACGATCGTCGTAGCTGCCGCGGCCGCCGATTCCCCGGCGATGCAATTCATCGCGCCCTACTCGGGCACGTCGATGGGCGAGTATTTCCGCGATAAAGGCGAAGACGCGCTGATCATCTTCGACGACCTGACCAAGCAGGCCTGGGCATACCGCCAGGTATCGCTGCTGCTGCGCCGTCCGCCGGGCCGCGAAGCGTACCCGGGTGACGTCTTCTACCTGCACTCGCGCCTGCTGGAGCGCGCCGCACGCGTCAACCCGGCCTACGTCGAGGAGATGACAGGCGGCAAGGTGAAGGGCAAGACCGGGTCGCTGACGGCGCTGCCGATCATCGAGACGCAGGCCGGCGACGTGTCTGCGTTCGTTCCTACGAACGTCATTTCGATCACGGACGGCCAGATCTTCCTCGAAACGGACCTGTTCAACGCCGGTATCCGACCCGCGATCAACGCGGGCCTGTCGGTATCGCGCGTCGGTGGCGCCGCACAGACGAAGATCATCAAGAAGCTCGGCGGCGGCGTGCGCCTTGCGCTGGCCCAGTACCGCGAGCTTGCGGCCTTTGCGCAGTTTGCCTCCGACCTCGACGAGGCGACCCGCAAGCAGCTCGAGCGCGGCCAGCGCGTCACCGAGCTGATGAAGCAGAAGCAGTACACGCCGATGGCGGTCGCAGAGATGGGGCTGTCGCTGTATGCGGTCAACGAGGGCTACCTCGACAAGGTGCCGGTGGCGAAGGTCGGCGCCTACGAAGCGGCGCTGCACGACTACGCGCGCGCGAATCACGGCGATCTTCTCGACACGATCAACAAGACGGGCGATTACAGCGACGAAATCGCCGCGGGACTCAAAGCCTGCTGCGTCGGCTTCGCACAGAAAGGCGCCTATTAGTAAATACGCCAAGGCATCGTAGGAGCCCGTCCCGACGGGCGACAGCGGTGCCAGGCAGCAAGACCAAGCATCGTAGGAGCCCGTCCCGACGGGCGACAGCGGTGCCAGGCAGCAAGACCAGGCATCGTAGGAGCCCGTCCTGACGGGCGACAGCGAAGCCGGGAAGCAAGATCAAGCATCACAGGAGCCCGTCCTGACGGGCGACAACAGACGACAGACAGGAAACAGACTTGGCCGGCGAAAAAGAAATCCGCTCAAAGATCCGCAGCGTGAAAAACATGCAGAAGATCACGAGCGCCATGGAAATGGTCGCGGCGAGCAAGATCCGCAAGGCGCAGCAGCAGATGGAGGCCTCGCGCCCCTATGCAGAGCGGATCCGGCGCGTCATCGGCCACCTCGGTGCGGCGAACCCGGATTACAAGCATCCGTACCTGGTCGAGCGCGAGGTCCGGCGGGTCGGCTATATCGTGATCTCGACGGATCGCGGCCTGTGCGGCGGCCTCAACGTGAACCTCTTCAAGAGGGTGATCGGCGAACTCGTGCACTGGCGCAAGGACAGCGTCGAAGTCGACCTTGTGCTCGTCGGTGCCAAGGCCGTGCAGTTCTTCCGGCGTCTCGGCGGCAACGTGGTGGGCACCGCGAGCCACCTGGGCGACCGGCCGAGCGTGAACGACCTGATCGGTTCGATCAAGATCATGCTCGACGCCTACGAGGAAGGAAAAATAGACCGCCTGTTTCTGGTTCACAACTTGTTCGTCAGTACGATGAGCCAGAAACCGGAAGTGAAGACGCTGCTCCCCGTCAGCGCGATCGATCTTGCCGGCGAGACGCTGCAGGCGCACTGGGACTACATCTACGAACCCGACGCGGCGGACCTGCTCGACGACGTGCTCATGCGCTACATCGAGTCGCAGGTCTATCGCGGCGCGGTCGAGAACTTTGCGTGCGAAATGGCGGCGAAGATGGTGGCAATGAAGTCCGCCACGGACAACGCGGGTGAAATGATCGACAAGCTGCAGCTCAAGTACAACAAGGCTCGGCAGGCGGCCATCACCCAGGAAATTTCGGAAATCGTAGGCGGCGCAGCTGCCGTGTCAGGATAACGAGGAAAGAGTATGAGCACCGGAACTACCGTGCAGATCATCGGCGCAGTCGTGGACGTCAAGTTCCCGAGCGACCAGATTCCGAAGGTGTACCACGCACTGCTTATAGACGAGGTGGGCATTACGCTCGAAGTGCAGCAGCAGCTGGGCGACGGCGTCGTCCGCACGATCGCGATGGGCTCCAGCGAGGGCCTCAAGCGCGGCATGGCTGTCTCGAATACCGGCAGCGCCATCGCGGTACCGGTAGGCGAGAAGACCCTGGGGCGCATCATGGACGTGCTCGGCACGCCCATCGACAACAAGGGACCGATCGGCGCCGAGACGACGATGCCGATACACCGCAAGCCGCCGACGTACGAGGAGCAGGCCGCTGCGACGGAGCTCCTGGAGACGGGCATCAAGGTCATCGACCTGATCATGCCGATCGCCAAGGGCGGCAAGATCGGCCTGTTCGGCGGCGCCGGCGTGGGCAAGACCGTTACGCTGATGGAGCTCATCAACAACATCGCGAAAGAGCACGGCGGTTACTCTGTTTTCGCCGGTGTCGGCGAGCGTACCCGAGAGGGAAATGACTTCTACCACGAGATGACCGATTCGGGCGTTATCGACAAGGTGTCGCTCGTCTACGGCCAGATGAACGAGCCGCCGGGCAACCGTCTGCGCGTCGCGCTCACCGGCCTCACGATGGCCGAAGCCTTCCGCGACGAGGGCCGCGACGTACTGATGTTCATCGACAACATCTACCGCTACACGCTGGCCGGCACCGAGGTATCGGCGCTGCTGGGCCGCATGCCGTCGGCGGTGGGCTACCAGCCGACGCTGGCCGAGGAAATGGGCGTGCTGCAGGAGCGCATCACGTCGACGAAGACCGGGTCGATCACGTCCTTCCAGGCCGTTTACGTCCCTGCGGACGACCTGACCGACCCGTCGCCGGCGACGACGTTCGCTCACCTCGATGCGACGCTGGTACTGTCGCGTAACATCGCCGAGCTCGGCATCTATCCCGCTGTCGATCCGCTCGACTCCACGAGCCGAATCCTCGACCCGAACGTCATCGGCCCGGAACACTACGAGTGCGCGCGCCGGATCCAGGCCATCCTGCAACGCTACAAGGAGCTGCAGGACATCATCGCGATCCTCGGCATGGACGAACTGTCGGAAGACGACAAGCAGACCGTCACCCGGGCTCGCAAGATCCAGCGCTTCCTGTCGCAGCCGTTCGCCGTGGCCGAGACCTTCACCGGCTCGCCAGGCAAGTACGTGCAGCTGTCGGAGACGATCCGCGGCTTCACCGGCATTGCGAACGGCGACTACGATCACCTGCCCGAGCAGGCGTTCTACATGGTCGGCGGCATCGAGGAAGCCGTGGAGAAAGCCAAGAAAATGCAGTAAGAGCCCGCTTCGCGGGCGACCGCGGAGCCGAACAGCACGACCAGGTATCGTAGGAGCCCGTCCCGACGGGCGACAGCATGCCGGAGAGAAACGGCAAGGTATTGTAGGAGCCCGTCCTGACGGGCGACAGCGACGCCGGAAAGGACAGTCAGATATGCCAAGCATCCACGTAGACATCGTTTCCGCCGAGGGTGAGATCTATTCGGGCGACGCCAGCATGGTGTTCGCCCCGGCGAAGATGGGCGAGGTAGGCATCGCGCCGCGCCATGCACCCCTGCTGACGACGCTGAAACCGGGCGAAGTGCGCGTGGAAGACACGGATGGCAAGGAGCACTTCTTCTACATCACCGGCGGCATGCTCGAGATCCAGCCGCACCTGGTCACCGTGCTGGCCGATACCGCGCTCAGGGGTGACCAGCTGGACGAGGCGGCGGCGCTGGCCGCGAAGCACCAGGCCGAGGAGGCGCTGAAGGGCGTTTCCGACGAGACCGATCTCGCGCGCGCCCAGGCCGAGCTTGCGGAAGCCGAGGCCCGCTACCGCGCGACGCAGAAGTTGAAGGGCAAGCGCTAGCCGCGAACGCCTCGCAAACTATCGACACCGTCTTTTTCGATATACTCGGTCCGCATTCGAACCGAGAGGCGCCGTGGCCAGCAGCGACAAACCCAGCAGGCGGGGCAAGCACCGTGCACGCAGGTCGGTAAAGCCCGTCGGCGCTGCGCCGGGCACTCTGATCATCGACGCATCCTGGCCCGCGCCGCGAATCGACGTCATCGGCTACGGTCCGGACGAGAGTTGGACAGGCGCGGACCTGAAGGTCTCCGATCTCGCGGCGCTCAAGGGTAAGTGGCCCGTGCTCTGGGTCAACGTCAGCGGCCTCGGCGACGAGGCCGTCCTCAGGCAGATCGCCCGGGAGTTCGGCCTGCATCGGCTGGCACTCGAGGACGTCGTCACGGTGCACCAGCGCGCCAAGCTCGAGCCCTTCGGAAACCAGCTGTTCATGGTCGCCCGCATGATGGACGTGGCCGGGATGACGAGCGAGCAGCTCAGCCTGTTCCTGATCGACGGCGTGGTCCTGACCTTCCAGGAGCGCCTCGGCGACTGTTTCGACCGGATCCGCGAACGCATCAGCCACGGCCAGGGGATCGTCCGGTCGTCCGGCGCCGACTATCTCGCGTACGCGCTGCTCGACTCGACGATCGACTCCTACTTCCCGATCCTCGAGTCGATCGGCCTGCTGCTGTCCGATCTCGAGGACGAGGTCCTGGAAAACCCCGAGAAATCCACCGCGGAGAAGATCCACGAAACGAAGCGCGAACTGATCGCGCTGCGCCGCAACATCTGGCCACATCGCGAGCTCCTGAGCGGGCTCGACCGGGAAGCTTCGGGCCTGCTGCAGCCCGAAACCCGGGTGCACATCCGTGACGTGTACGACCACACGATCCAGATCATCGACCTGGTCGAGTCCTACCGCGAAGTGAGCTCGGACCTGATGGGGCTGTACCTGTCGAGCGTCAGCAACCGGATGAACGAAGTAATGAAGGTGCTGACTATCTTCGCGACGATCTTCATGCCACTCGGCTTCATCGCCGGCGTATACGGTATGAATTTCGATCCGGGCGTGTCGCGCTGGAACATGCCCGAGCTCGGCTGGACATTCGGTTATCCGTTCGCGCTCGGCCTGATGGCGGGCAGCGCCGGATTGCTGCTCTACGTACTCTGGCGCAAAGGCTGGCTGGGATAGCCGAGGCACGTCACATCGTAACGTAGGTGATCGACTTCAGCTTGTCCTGGTCGAAGACCAGGTCGGCCGGCATCTGCCCCGCGGCCCGGTCGTAGCGCCAGATGTGGATCTCCGTCTTACCGACCAGGCGCCCGCCGGCGCGCACATCCTGTTCCTCGACGCGGGCCGACGACGGTTCGCCGCAGTAGCCGCGGACCTCCTCGATGCTCATGCCGAGCCGGACGATCTTGCTGCCGCAGCGCAGCGTCTCGTCCCCGTGGGCCGCGGCGGCAGCAAGGACCAGGGCCATCAACACAAGGGCTTTCTGCATACGATATTCTCCGCGAGATCAGCGCTCGAACAGCATGGTTTTCGGCTCGTCGTCGGCGCCGTAGGTGAGCAGGAGGCGCCCCCCCACGAACGCAAAGTGCCGGCTCGACGCCAGCGCGTCGAAGTATGCGTCCTCGAGAGCCTGCGCATCCTCGCCGCAGTACATGCTGGTCGCGCCGATCTTCTCGACCGAGAAATCGGCAGGGCCCTTGCCCGGTACGACCTGCGTGAAATAGCGATTACAGGGTCCCTGGCCGGTGACCCGGTTGCCGTCGAAGCTCAGCGTGACCGAATGCTCGACCGCTGCGCCGCCCATGGCCATCGCGGCCAGCCGCCAGTCGACCCCGCCCAGGGTCGCGATCGACAGGCTGCCGGTGACGCTCGCATCCTCCTCCACGAGGCGGTGCTCCGCGAGCCGCCAGCTCCGCCGCGCCGTCTGCGTCGGGCAACAGGCCGAATCGTCGTCGTCGTGCTGGACGACGTCGACCAGGAGCCGCCCGTCCTCGATCCGGGCGTCCACGACCTGCACGCGGTCACCGAGCGGGGCGGTGGCGACATTAACCGGTCCGGAGTCGAACGCGGCCACGTAATTGAACGTGCCGCTGCCGCCGGAAGAGCTCCAGGCCAGGACGACGGCCTCGTCGTCTCCGTCGCCATCCAGGTCACCGTGTCGGACGAAGCCAGGCGCCAGGCCGGCCGAAGGCCTGGACGCGCCGCCCGCGACAAAGGGCTCGCCTTCCCAGCGGCCCTCCGCCAGCAGGACGGGCTCATCGAACAGCCCGCCTATCGCCGCGTTGGCAATGTCCTCGTAGCGCGGCGCCGCCGCGCGACCGGCCCCGGCGTCGCCGGTCGCGCCGCCGCCGCAGGCACCGAGCAGGAGTGAGGTCGCGAGCACGGCGGTGCGCCGCTTGGTCATCGGATTCATCCGCCGATTTTACGGTCGGGCGGCCCCCGGCGTAAGCGCGGCGTGACAATCCCTGCGCGGCCCGGGTTCGTGACCGATCCGGCTGTGGTAACGTTCTATCGTCTGCGGCACCCGGTGTGCCTGTCGTACGAGGACGCATGCTCGGCATCTATCGCACAATTCCCGCAGCAGCCTGTTTCGGCCTGCTAGCCGCCTGCGCCACCGTCAATTTCGACTACCCGAAGCCCGGCTCGACGGCCTACGATCCCGCGGAGACACGCGCTACCGCGCTCGGTCGCGCCGTGACCGACCTGGTTGCAGGCCAGCCGGCAAACCACAGCGGCTTCCACATGCTGCCGGACGCGGTTGATGCGCTGGCGGCCCGGCTGGTGCTGGCAGCCCTCGCCGAGCGCAGCATCGACGCCCAGTACTACCTGATCAAGGCCGACGATGCCGGCCTCGCCTTCGTACGGAAGCTGCTGGAAGCGGCCGATCGCGGCGTCCGGGTTCGCCTGCTGGTCGACGACATGTTCATGCAGGGCCTGGACGTCGGCCTTGCGGCGCTCGATCACCATCCGAATATCGAAGTCCGGATCTTCAACCCCTTCGCGAATCGCGGCGCGCGCTTCTGGGACGGCCTCACCGATCTGTCACGCGTCAACCGCCGCATGCACAACAAGTCGTTCACCGCGGACAACCAGGTCACGATCGTCGGCGGGCGCAACATCGCCGACGAATATTTCGGTTCCCGCGAGGACGCCGTTTTCGGCGATCTCGATTTCGTCGCGGTGGGCCCGGTGGTCGACGAAATATCGGCGAGCTTCGACGCCTACTGGAACCATGAGCGGGCGGCGCCGATAGGCGCGTTTGCGGCAATGCCGGATGACCCAGACGCCGCGCTCGAGGCGTTGCGCCGAAACCTGCAGGCAGCCCGCGAGCGCGTAACGAAGGCCGCATACGTCGAGGCGCTGAACAGGTCCGTGCTGACCTTTCTGGATGCCGACAGCGACAGTTTCGAGTGGGCCGAGTACACCGTCGCCGTCGACTCGCCCGACAAGTCCTTCAAAGACAGGGCGCCCGACACGGCCACGATACTGACGCCGCTGACCGAGTCGATCGGCGCGGCTACCGGGGAAGTCATCCTGGTTTCGCCCTACTTCGTACCCAGGAAGAGCGGCGTGGAGTCCCTGCTGGCACTCGAACGGCGCGGCGTCGAGGTCAAGGTCGTGACGAATTCACTCGCAGCAAACAACCAGTTCACCGTGCACGGCGGTTATGCACCGTCGCGGAAACCACTGCTGAAGGGCGGTGTGGAAATCTACGAGGTCCGGCGCGACGCGTATTTCTCCGGGCAGGAATTCGTCGCGGCCAGCGGCGCCAAGGCGACCCTGCACACGAAGGCATTCATCGTCGATCGCGAAGACTTTTTCGTCGGCTCCTTCAACTTCGATCCCCGCTCGGCCTACATCAACACGGAGCTCGGCGTCCTCATTCGCTCAGCCGAACTGGCAAGCGCTGCGGCGCAGCGCATTGAAGCGAGCGCCGCGGACGGGGCCTGGGAAGTCAAGCTCGACGATCGGGGCCGGCTGCGCTGGCACGGGGTGGGCGACGACGGGCAGCCGGTCGTGCTGACAAAGGAACCGCAAACAAGCTGGTGGGATCGTTTCCTCGCGGGCTTCGTGCGCATCCTCCCGATTCGCGGCCAGCTCTGAAACAGGGGGAGAACCGAAGTTTCTTCGAGAACCCTCGGTTCGACCCCTGTTTCATTTCAGGCGAGCGGCGGGCGGCGGGGCTCGTGACCCGGCACGGCCTCGAGCCCGCGCGTGAGCATCAGGAGCGTCGCCTCGGCGTAGAGTCTGCCGACCAGCAGGATGCCGGTGGGCATCCCGCTCGGGTCCAGCCCGTTCGGCACGCTGACGGCGGGGTGACCGGTCAGGCTGGTCGCGGCCAGCACCGGGCTGCCCCGGTGGGGCGCAGCGAGCACGTCGATATCGTCGAACAGCTTCGCCAAGTCGGTCATCAGCAGCATGCGGCGCCGGTTGATTTGCAGGTACTCGACAGCCGGCACCAGCCGGGCGATGCGCATCAGCATGTCCTCGGGATCGTCGAGGTCCTGGTTGAAGTAGCGGATATCGCCGCTCGCGAGCAGCTCGTCGAATGCGGCCGCCTCGTCGACGAGCAGCATCTGTAATTCGTCCATGACCGCATGCGCCGGCAGCCGGACCGGCGCGAGCTCGCAGCCGAGTTCGCGCAGTGCATCCAGCGTCGCGCGATCGTTCGCGCGCTCCGGGTCGGAGGAGTCGAAGGCCTCGTCGAGGTAGCCGACCCGCAGCGCCGGCAGGCGCGCCGACCCGTCGTAGTTGAACGGACGGTCGACGACCGCGAGATCCTGGTTGTCCGGGCCATGAATGGCGTCGAATACCACCGCGCAGTCCTCGGCCGAGCGGCACATCGGCCCGACCCTGTCGAGGCTCCAGCAGACCGGCATCGCGCCGTGCCGGCTGACGCGCCCGAAGGTCGGGCGCAACCCTGTGATGCCGCAATTCCGCGACGGCCCCAGTATGGAGCCCGTCGTGTCGGTGCCGATCGAAAAACCGACCAGGCCAGCGGCGGTCGCCGCTGCGGGTCCCGCGGAGGAGCCGCCCGCTCCCTGGTCCGGATTCCACGGGTTCTTCGTCTGCCCGCCGAACCAGATGTCGCCGCGTGCGATTTCGCCGGTCGCAAGCTTGGCGACGAGGACCGCCCCGGCCTCCTCGAGGCGGCGAACGACAGTAGCATCCATATCGATCACCTGCCCCCGGTACGCTTCGAAGCCCCAGGTCGTGCGATAGCCGCGGGTCGCGAGCAGATCCTTCACGCCCCAGGGGATGCCGTGCAGCGGACCGCGGTACTCGCCGCGGGCGATCTCGTGATCCGCGCGGCTCGCCTGCTCGAGCGCGAGTTCCTCGGTCAGCGTAACCACGCAGTTCAGCGCGGCGTCGTGGCGCTTCAGGCGCTCGAGATACATCCGGGTCAGCTCGAGGGACCCGAGCCGGCGCGTCTCGATCAGGCGGGAGAGCTGCGTGAGCGGCCAGCAGGCGAGCTCCTCCAGCTGTGCCGGGCGTGCCGCGTCGCCGCGCGGGCCGAGCCGGAACGGCCGTCGCTCGGTCTCGAACACCTGCCCCGGTATGGCGGGGTTGAAGTAGAGCGGTGGCGGTACGGACTGGTCGATCGCGAGCGCACGCAATTCCGCGTACATCGCGATGTTCGAACGCACGCCCGCCAGCATGCGCTCGACATCCTCCGGCTCGAACTCGAGGCCGGCGACACGCGCTGCAGCGGCGAGCATCTCCGCGCTGAGTTCCCGTTCGCCTCCGCCCGACGCGGCCCACAGCGCGCCGGCGAGCAACGGCGAACCGAGGCCCGCGCCCGAACAGGCCGCCAGGAAAAAGCGTCGATCGAGCAAGGTCCCGGTCACGGCTGCAGCTCCGGCCCCAGCAGCGGCAGCAGCCGGCCGGGATCGCCGTCGCCGGGGCCGTCCGCCTCGAGTTCGAGGATCGTCATCATCAGTGGATACACGTCGACGGCGTCGATCGCCGGGATGCGCAACGCCTGCGGCAGGCGCGGACCCGTGGCGAGGAAGATGCCGTGCATTTCGGCGAACTCGGGTGCCCAGCCGTGATCCCCTGCCGACAGCCCGACCGGGTTGCGGCGGCTCGCCATGACCGCGTACTGCGGGTCCGCCTGCGCGATGACGTCCGGCAGCAACGAGTCGTCGCGCAGCTTCCACGCCGCCGGCGCGCCGCCCGGGACGACCGCCTGCCCGAAACGCCACACCTCGTTGATCAGCTCGCAGATCACGTTGGCACGAGTCGGGTCGGGCTCGTCGAAATACAGGAAGCTCACCGAGCCGTGGTCGATGGCCCGCACGCCGTCGAGGTTGACGACCTCGTCGATGACGAAAGGCGTCGCGCCGGGCCGGTAGCCGGCCTGGCCGTGATCCGAAACGACCAGCAGGTAAACCTGGTCCGCGACGGGCAGCGCGGCGATGCCGTCCCGCAGGCGCTGCAGCCAGCCCTCCACCAGGGCGATGGCGCCGAGGCTCTGCGCGGAACCCACGCCGTAATCATGCGTCGCCCGGTCGACGTGCTCGAAATACAGCGTAATGAAATGCGGCCGCCGCTCCGCCGGCAGGGCGAGCCACTCGAGCACCTGATCCACGCGCACGTTGCCGCCGACCGACGGGTTGAACGGGTTCCAGTAGGTCGGGCGAACGCCCGAAATCTCGGCCTCGGTCCCGACGAAAAAATACGCCGCCGTAACCATGCCCTGCTGCTCCGCCGCGACCCAGGCGGGCAGGCCGCCGTACCAGCTGCCGTCGCCGACGGCTTCGCGGTCGCGCAGGCTGTAGAAGCCCGACCGGTCGGCCGACGGGAAGCGGTTGCCGATGAGGCGATGCCGCGCCGGGTACAGGCCGGTCGCGATCGAGTAATGGTTCGGGAAAGTCAGCGTCGGGTAGACCGGGATCAGCGCGTCGGCACGCACGCCTTCGGCGGCTATGCTGTCGAGCACGGGGGTATCGTAACGGGTCAGGAAGCTCGCGCCGAAGCCATCGATCGACACGAGGATTACGTACGGCTTATCCAGGTGCCTGGCCACGTTTCGGCCGCCGGAACCCGCCGCCAGCGCGGAGCTCGCGACGATGAGCAGGCAGGCCCTGAGGCAAAGGCGAGCAGCGATGCGCAAGCCGAATCTCCCGTCGGGCAACCGGCCCGAAGCCCGGTCGCTTTTCCATTATGCTAGCCCGATCATGTCGCCGGCGAACACAGCACGCAACCTGGCCTCCCTGAAGCTCGCGGGTGTCGCCGTTCTCGTCGGGGCTGCCGCGGGCGCGGGCGCAATCCTGTTCTGGTTCGTTGTTGCCGAAATCCAGGGCCTGCTCTACGCTGCGGGCCCGACGAACCTGCACTCCGCGGCTGCGGGACTCCCGTGGTGGCAGCTCCTCTTGGTGCCTGCCGTCGGCGGCTTGGCAATAGGGCAGTTCGTGCACCGCTACATGATCGAGCGGCGCCCGCAGGGTGTTGCTGACGTCATCGAGGCGGCCGCACTGCGCGGGGGCCACCTGTCGCCGCGCAACGGCCTGGCGGCCGCGCTGGTCAGCGCCGCCTCGATAGGTTGCGGCGCCTCCGTCGGCCGCGAAGGCCCGATCGTTCACCTCGGCGCGACGCTCGGGTCGTGGCTCGCCCGGCGTCTCCGTATTCCGCAGGGCCAGGTGCGCCGCCTGATCGGTTGCGGCGTCGCCGCCGGCATTGCCGCATCGTTCAATGCGCCCATCGCCGGCGCGGTTTTTGCGATCGAAGTCGTCATCGGCAAGTACACGCTGCACAGCTTCGCCCCGGTCGCGATCAGCACGGTCATCGGCACCTCGGTCAGCCGCCTGTATTACGGCAGCGAGCCGGCCCTCAGCATTCCAGAGCACGCGGCAACCTCGCTCGCGCAGATCCCGGTGTATGCGCTGCTCGGGATACTCAGCGCAGGCGTTGCAATCGCGTTCCTGCGGTCCGTCGAACTGAGCCAGGATCTCTTCGAGCGACTGCGTTGCCCGGCCCGTTTCCGGCCCGCGCTGGCAGGCATCGGGGTCGGCGCGCTGGCCATCGTCGTGCCGCAGGTCCTAGGTGTCGGCTACGAGACCACGAGCCTGGCGCTCGACGAACTGCTCTCGCTCGAGCTGCTGCTCGCGATACTGCTGGCAAAACTGATCGCATCCGGGCTCTGCCTCGGCGGCGGATTCGGCGGCGGTGTCTTCTCGCCTTCGCTTTTTCTCGGCGCGATGGTGGGCGGCGCATTCGGTGTGATCTTCGAGTCGATCTATCCGGAGGCCTCGGCCGGCTACAGCGCTTACACGATCGTCGGCATGGGCGCGGTTGCCGGCGCCGTGCTCGGCGCGCCGCTGTCGACGACGCTCATCGTGTTCGAGATGACCGGCGACTACGCGCTGACGCTGGCGGTGATGCTCGCGACGATCACGAGTTCGATACTCGTCAACGATGTGTGGGGCAGAACCTTCTTCCGCTGGCAGCTGGAGAGGCGGGGCATCGAACTGAGTTTCGGCCAGGCCGAGCAGCTGGCCGGCCAGCTGCGGATGGCGGAGTTGATGAGCCGGGACGTGGCGCTCGTCGCCCTGTCGGCCACGCGGGACGAGATCGCGGAAGCGCTCGGCAAGGGCGCCCCCGTCTACGTCGTCGATGACAAGGGCAGGTTCGCAGGTATGATCGGCTGGGAAGGCCTGTGGGGGGCGGGCAGCGACGCCACGGCGGCGGACATCGCCGAGCAGGTCGCCGTACTGTCGGTCGACGACGACCTGGTGCGTGCGATAACGCTGTCCGGCTTGGAGCGCGCGACGGCGTTCCCCGTCGTGCCGCCCGGGGACGAAGGCGGCGTGGCCGGCTTCGTCACGGTCAAGAAGATCATGAATGCCTACCAGGGCGTGCTGGACCGGGTCGTGCGCGAAGAGCGCTCGTTCGGCGATTGAACCGAAGATGCCTGGTTCGACGCATTCAGTGTGCCAAAAGATACACCCGACCCGGCGGGCGGCCGGGCCGAGGATCAGAACCCATCGCGGAGGATGCAGATGACCAATAGACTTTCCCTGACAGCCCTCGTGCTGCTGCTGGCGGCGGCCGCCGCTATGGCTCAGGAAGCGGCACCGGAGGCGCCGGCCGATGCATCGCCGGGCCGGCTCAAGATCTATATCTCGGCCGACATGGAGGGCATCGCCGGAGTCGTATCCGACGCCCAGCTCGGTCCCGAAGGCTGGGAGTACGGTCGGTTCCGCGAATTCATGACCGGCGAGGTCAACGCGGCGATCGACGCCGCCCGCGCCGCGGGGGCAACGGACATACTCGTCAGCGATTCGCACGGCAACGGCCAGAGCCTGCTCCTGGACGGCCTGCCGCCGGACGTCATGGTGGTCCGCTCCTGGCCGCGTCCGCTCGGCATGATGGAAGGTATCGACGAGTCCTTCGATGGCGTGATCTTCATCGGCTACCACTCCAGCACGGACAACACGCGCGGCGTGCGGGCGCATACGATGTCGAGCGCGAATATCACCAGCCTGCGCCTGAACGGCCGCATCATGTCGGAGGGCAGCCTGAATGCGGCCATCGCGGGACACTTCGGCGTGCCGGTCATCATGGTGTCGGGCGACGACGTCGCGGTCGCCGAGAACCAGGTGATCGTGGGCAACATGGAAGGCGCCGTCGTCAAGTGGGCTCTCGGCTTCCATTCGGCGCGGACGCTGACTCCCGAGGCGGCACAGGAGGTCATCCGCACCCGGGCGTCGTCGGCGATCACCCGCATCGACGAGTTCCGGCCCTACGTGCTCGAGCCGCCGATCGAGGTCGAGCTGAGCCTGAAGCATTACCGCCCGGTCGAGCTGCTCGGTTACCTGCCGAATGTCGAGCGCGTCAACTCGCACACGATCCGGTTCGTCGCAGAGGATATGACCGAGGTATCGAGGTTCCTTGGCTTCGTGACAAACTTCCGCGTTGACCTGCAACCCTGAGGAGCAGCACATGCCTGAACGATCGACGCCGGCGCTGGTAGCGCTTGCAGTCCTCGGCCTTTGCGCCTGCACGCCGCCCGAGCAGGCGCGCGGCATCGCGATCAGCGACGTCACGGTGATCGATGCCACCAACGGCGTACGCGAACACCAGACCGTGATCTTCGACGGCGACGAGATCACCGCGGTACTGCCGGCAGACGGCCCGATCCCGGCGGTTACGGACACGATCGATGGCAGCGGCGGGTACCTGATCCCTGGCCTCTGGGACATGCACGTGCATCTTACCTACGACGAGCGCTTCACCGAGGCTATGCCGGCGATGTTCCTCGCTTACGGCATCACGAGCGTGCGCGATACCGGCGGGATGATCCCGCTGCTCGAGCCGGTCGTCGGGCGCATGCGGGCGCCGGACGCGATCGCGCCGCGCGTATTTTTCAGCGGGCCCCTGCAGGACGGACGCTTCGTCGTCTACGACGGCGACTCGAGGCCCGAGATCGGGGCGCAGAACGCGACGCCCGAAGCAGCACGTGCAAGCGTCAACGCGCTGGCCGATGCCGGAGTAGACTTCATCAAGGTTTACGAGATGGTCACGCCGGCGGTGTTCGAAGCGCTGGTCGGCACGGCGCGGCAGCGCGGACTGCCGGTCGCGGCGCATGTGCCACTGTCGATGCTCGCGAGCCAGGCGGGGCCCGCGGTCGACTCCATGGAACACCTGCGCAACATCGAGCTGGACTGCGCGGACAACGGTGCCGCACTGTACGAGGAGCGGCTCACTATCCTGAACTCGCACGAACAGGGTGCGGGCTTCGAGCTTCGTTCCAGGTTGCACGCACTGCAGCGCCTGCCCGCGATCGGCCGCCACGACGAAGCGCGCTGCGCGCGCACGATCGCGACTCTCGCCTCGACGATCCAGGTACCTACGCTGCGTCTGCTCACGCTGTCGTTGCATCCACCCTTCGTGCGCGAGGACTGGGCCGACGGCCTGTCGCATACGCCGGCGGAAGCCGCGGCAGACTGGGCCAGGGCAGGTACGGAATGGCTTACTGCCGAAGAACCCCGCGACACGACTTACGATGAATGGGGCCTAAGGATGGTTGGCCGCATGCATGCGGCCGGCGTGCCGATCGCTGCGGGGACGGACACCCCGATCGGCTACGCGATTCCCGGCTACAGCCTGCATACCGAACTCGAGCGCCTGGTTGAGGCCGGCCTGGCGCCGCTCGAGGCGATCGGCGCGGCGACGTTGCGGCCCGCCGAGTTCTTCTCGCTGCAGGGCGAGATGGGCGCGATCGAGGCCGGCATGCGCGCCGACCTCGTGCTGCTGGACGCGGACCCGCTGGCCGACATCCGCAACACGCGCCGGATCCGGGCCGTCGTCAGCAAGGGGCAGCCGGTCAACTGATCAGCCCGTAATCGTTTCTTAATACGGCTGTCACAGGGTCTCCACAAACCCCTCCTAAAGTAGCGCCCCATGAACGGCGCGCCGCGGCGCGCCGGCGCCTACAGGAAGTGGAGACCTTAAATGAACCGTAACATCATGGTTACCGTCGCCGTCGCCGGCCTGATCGTTGCCGCCTGCGATAGCGGGGACATCAACATCCAGCCCTCGACGACCGTGACCGACAGCAACAACACCGTCAACCAGAGCGGTGGTGGCACCACGAACCCGTGCGCCGCCTACGTAAACAGCGGCGGCCAGACGATCCAGGGCAGCTACGACGGCACCGATTGCAACTATCCCGAAAGTTTCGTTGGCGCGGGCAACAACCTGACGGTCGACCTGACGATCCCGGCGCTGCCGAATGGTGGCGCCCATATCTTCGAAGGCAGCCTGTTCGTCGGCGAAACCTACCGGAGCGACGCCGAGCTCGCGGCCAACGGCATCGTGCGCGGCGGCGACGGCGCGGTACTCACGATCGAAGCGGGCGCGACCCTGGCGTGGCGTACCAGCAGCAACTTCCTGATCATCAACCGCGGTTCGCAGATCTTTGCGGTTGGCACGGCCGCGAACCCGATAAGCTTCACGTCCGTGTCGGACGTCGAGGGCACGGTCGGCGCGGAGGACGTGCAGCAGTGGGGCGGCATCGTCATCAACGGCTTCGGCGTGACCAACAAGTGCGCCTACACCGGCACGCGCGGCCAGCCGGGATTTGCCCTGGCGGGCGAATGCCACGTGGATGCCGAGGGCGCCGCGGGCCTTGACGAGTCCCAGTATGGCGGCGACAACGACGACGACAGCTCGGGTCGCCTCGAATACGTCATCGTCAAGCACACCGGCGCAACCGTCGGCAATGGCGACGAGCTGAACGGAATCTCCTTCGGCGGTGTCGGTCGCAACACGATTGTCCGGAACCTCCAGGTATATTCGACTTTCGACGACGGCATCGAGATGTTTGGCGGCGCCGTCAGCTTCGAGAACTTCGTCGCGCTGTACGTGCGCGACGATGCGATCGATATCGACGAGGGCTGGCAGGGCTCTATCACCCGTTCGCTGGTCATCCAGTCCGAAACCGACGGCAACCATTGCATCGAGGCCGACGGCATCGGCGACTATGCGAACCTGGACGCTGCAGCGCGAGCAGATTTCGTTGCGCGCAACCTGAACAGCCGGGCCACGATCCGCAACCTGACCTGCATCGTGTCGCCGAACGGGGCGGCAACAGCAACGCACGATCCAGGCGCC
>JAOUIH010000228.1 GCA_029884165.1 Gammaproteobacteria bacterium
GTGGTAGAACACCGACAGCTGGATGCCATTCCAGTCCTCGACCCGGCTCGCATAGCGGGCCGACAGGACGGCATAAAGGTTTTGCATCGGCGCGTCCATCCGGTAATGGAAACGCCGGCGATCGCCCTCGGCGCCTTCGTCGACGAGGTAGCCGGGCGCAATCGCGGTCTGGTCGGCCGAGGTCGTGACGACGGCCTCGAAGCTTACCCAATCGGCGTCGCTGCTCAGGTAGCTGTTGCGCCACTGGCTCCGGTCGTCGAGATCCGCGTAGCGCTTGACCGGTTCGAGCCCTTCGCGCCAGCGGTCGGAGCGATCGGTCAGTATGAAACCGCGATTGAAGCCGATATAGGGTCCAAGGCCGTTGCTGTTGACGAATGTCCCGTTGCCGAATACGCCGCCGCCGGCGAGCAGGGCGGGAATGTTGTCGTCGTGTTTGAAGCCTTGCGGGTGCCGTGAGACCGTGTAGGAAAGCTTGCGGCGCTCGCCAGGCGCCATGGGCGGGTCGAGCGAGTATCGGTACATGTTGTAGTCGGCGTCCGACGAGGTGAGTGTTGCGCCTTCGAGGTCGAGCGCGTCTACGGCCACGTTCCAGGCGAAGCCGATCGGGACGTCGTCTATCGGGGCATCCGTCCGGTTCTCGATCCGGTATTCGCCGCGGCTCTCGAACGCGTGCCGCTCGGGATACAGGTCTACTTCGACGCGAATGTCCGTGATGCGGGGTATCGGCAAGTTCGACAACGCTTCATGGCGTCGTTCGTATTCGGCGGCCAGCCCGCGCTGGTCGTCGTCAGTAACGTAGTCGTTCAGGACGTGGGTGTTGTAATAGATCCACGCGAACGATGCGGCGAAACCGGCCGCGGCGATGCCAGCGACGGCGGCTGTTCTGCCCGTCCAGTTGCCGCGCATCGCGCGGAAGCGCGCGCGGAAGGCTTCCTGTGGTCCGCGCGTCCACAGCAGGTAGGCCAGGACGCCGAGCAGGACGGCGGCACACAGCCAGTACAGGTGGTACCAGGCGGCGTAGCCGAGTTGACCGTCATAGCCGTTCATGTCGGAGTAAGGCGTGCTGCTGGTAGTGCCATACAGGTACAGCGGGTCCTCCCAGCCGGCGTTGGGCAGAGTCAGGAGGGCCACGATGTACAGCACCATGAACAGCATGCCGAAGTACTTGTTCGGGGCGATCACCTGCAACACGACGGACAGGACCGCGGCGAGGTAGAAGATGGCGCCGTAGTCGTAGAAGTAGCCGACGAGGTAGAGTGCCGGCTCCAGTCGCATATACCCGTTGAACACCTGGAACAGCACGGCGACCAGCGCCGTGGCGGCGAGACATACGACGACGACGAGAATAGCGGCAGCGATCTTCGACAGCAGGAAGACCCAGTTCGGCGCCGGTGAGCTGCCGAGGATTTCCTGGTACCGGATCTCCCGGTCGCGCCAGACGAGTTCGGCGCCGTAAAACACCAGGATGATCAACAGGGACAGCGTCGCGGTGCCGCTCATCAACTGGATGAGCGAGCGCGTCACGGGGTAGACCTCGGTGCCATAAATCGCCGATAGTGCGAAGAAGTTGCCGAGTGACATCGCGGCAGCGAGGGCGACGAGGACCCAGAAGAATACGCTCTTCAGGACGCCTTGAAGCTCGAAGCCCGTTCGCGCGAGCAGCTGGCGCCAGGCCGTGCCCTGCGCGTGCGTCGCACGCGCACGTGGAAACTCACCGGGACTCGCGACCGCGGTCGGTTCGCCCGAAACAGCCGGCAACGCCTTGCGTCGCCGTTTTCCGGGCGCTACGTTGAATTCGAAGCGCCAGGTCGTCAGGGCGAGCAGCAGGAGGGCAACCGCGGTCCATATGGCCCGGTTCGCGAGCAGGGTGCCAGCGAGCGGCACCAGGTCGCCGTTGCGCTCGAACACGGTCCAGTAGCGCATCACGTTGCCCAGGGCCGCGGCGCCGCTCGGATCGACGAGTCCGGCGGCGTCGCGGTACTCGAAGCGGCCCAGAACGGCCGAGCTCACCTGGTAGAGCACGAGCAATCCGACGATCCCGGCATAGGCGATGCGCTGGTCACGCGTCCACGTCGCGAGCGCATAGACTATAGCCAGGTTTGCCAGTAGCGCCGGCAGGCCGACGACAATCGCCGCGTACGCATAGTGGGCCGCAACAAAGGGGCCGATCAGCTCCTGGTCCAGCCACGGCATCAGCGAGGCGACCGCGAAGCCGGCGGTCGTTCCCAGGTAGGCGATGTAGGCGACCAGGAACGCGCCACAGAAACGCCCGAGCACGTAGGAGACCCTGTCGATACGGGTTGAGTAAACGATCTCGGCCATCCGGAACTCGGCGTCGCGCAGCGCCGCGCTGTTGAGGAACGACGCGCCGACGAGTACCGCGAGGATCGCCATGACAATATGTGACTGCATGATTGCAAACGGCGAGTTGTAGTTCGCGCCGCCTAGCGCCCCGAACTGCACGTTCGGGCTCACGACGCCCAGATAGGTCAACAGGAAGAATATGGCCGTGCTGAACAGGAACAGCCGGCTCTTCAGGTGGTAACGCAGCTCGAAGGCGAAGACTTTGCCGAACACGCCGGGACTCCCTCGGTTCTCTTGCAGGCTTCAGGCAGCCGAAGCGACGGGCTTGTTCTGTGACTGCAGCGTCGCGAAGTACACGTCCTCGAGATCGGGCTCGTGAGGATCGAAGCCGTTACCCGGGTGGGAAGCGGACAGGACGTGGAGTATGTATTGTCCGGCGAACAGGTGGGTCGAGATGACATTGTGCCGCGCCTTGTGCAATTCGACTTCGGTCCTGGCGACGGTTTTCGACCAGATCGAGCCGGCGAGTCCCCCGATCAGGTCGGCCGGGCGACCCTCTCGCACGATACTGCCCCGGGCGATGATCGCCATGCGGGGGCAGAGGTTGGTGACGTCGTCGACGATATGGGTCGACAGTATGACCACCTTGTTTTCGCCGATATCAGATAGCAGGTTCAGGAAACGGTTGCGCTCTTCCGGGTCCAGGCCAGCCGTCGGTTCGTCGACGATGATCAGCTTCGGATCGCCGATCAGCGCCTGCGCGATACCGAAGCGCTGGCGCATCCCACCCGAAAATCCCGCCAGCGCCTTCTTGCGGACATCGTACAGGTTCGTCTGCCGGAGCAGGTTCTCGACGATAGCGCTGCGCTCGCGCCTGCTCGTGAAACCCTTTAGCACGGCCATGTGGTCCAGCATGTCGAGCGCCGAGATACGGGGATAGACG
>JAOUIH010000021.1 GCA_029884165.1 Gammaproteobacteria bacterium
GTGGTCTCCGCGACGACCTGTATTGAAATGCCCAGCGTGATGGCCGCTGCGACCACGGTAGCTACGATCTTGCGCTGCATTGCCTGCTCCCCCGTATCTGGTTTGGTTTGGTTTGTTTGCGGGAGTGCAGAGAGTACCAATAGTGGCGCGCGCCACAAAGCACCGTTGCCTATGTGTTCCCGGGGGCGTTGCGCCGGCCGATGTCCCGATACCGGATCGCTCGGGCATCGCGCGACGATTGCGCCGGGCAAGCCGGCCTGCGGGCCGGTGCCCGGGTTCCGCCCATGGGCGTTCTGGCGGATACTCGGGACCCGGCCTGCGACTTGGCCATTATCCCGACAGGAGCCAGGCATCGTGCAAGACTCGGACGTCGGCGCGAGCAACCGCGAATTCATTCGTTACGACCAGGTCGAGAAACGGCACACCTACCGGCTGGCCGAGAATTCCTCGGACGAATTCGACGACGATTACGCAATCAGCGTCTTCGACTTCGGCCGCTACCTGCACGGCAACGGCAGGGATCGCGCCCGCTTCGCCGAGGAGTTCGGCGCGGCCGTGCAGGACATCGGCTTCTCGGTCATCACCGGTCACGGCGTCGACACGCAGCTCTACGACGAGATCGAGGCGCGCACCGAGGAGCTTTTCACCACGACGCCGCTGGCCGACAAGCTCGCCTACCGGGCCCGGCGCCACGGCTCGGTGAGCCAGGGCTATTTCCCTATCCGCGAAACCAGCGACATCCACCCGGACCTGGTCGAGGGATGGGTGTGGTGCCGGCGTGCGTTCGACATGCCCCAGGTTCGCGATGTCCCGTTCCGGGCCGCGGATTTCTGGCCGCGAGCCGACTACGAGCCCGTGTTCCGCCGGCTCGCGCTGGCGCACGAGCAATTGTTCAAACCGGTGACCCAGGCGATGTTCCAGGGTCTCGGTATCGATCCGCACCTGTACGACGGGAAGCTCACTCGCACCAACTTCGGCCTGCGCCTCAACTACTACCCGCCGCTGGGGGAAGCCGAGGACCGCTCGGGCGCGGGACGGCTGCTGGGCCACGAGGATGTGGACCTGTTCACGATCCTGCCGGCGCCTCGCGTCGAGGGACTGCAGGTATGGAATCACAAGAGCGGCAAGTGGGTGCGCCTCGACGCGCCGCCGGGTTCGATCATCATCAATACCGGCGACTACATGCAGCGCATCAGCAACGATCGACTGCCGTCGACGACGCACCGCGTCGGCAAGCCACGGGACGGATCCCATCGGCAGCGCGCACGCATCTCCTTCCCGATCGCCGTCTACGTCCGCGAACACGAAATACTCGAGGTGCTGCCGGGTCTCGGGTCGCCCCGTTACGAGCCCATCAAGGCCATCACGTTCCATACGCGCAGCACCAGCAAGTTCTACGGCGACGGCTACGCCGTCGAGGAACCCGTTCCACAGTCGGAGGCCGGAACCGAGCCGCCGGGAGAGGGTCTGAGTTGAAAATTCACGTCAGGGGCAGGGGGAAAACATGAGCAAGGAAAGCGCGCTGGCCGCCATGCGGTCGCTGCTGTTCGCGGCATTCATCCTTTGCGGTGGCTGGGCCGCAGCGCAAAACGACATCGAAAAAGCCCAGGCGGAGCTGCAGGCCGCAAATGCGTCCTACCGGGCCGGCGACTTCGAGGGCTTCACCCGATCCCTCGAGCGCGCCCTCGAACTCAACCCGGCCAGCCTGTACACACGCTACAACCTGGCCTGCGCGTACGCGCGCACCGGCCGGGCTGACGAGGCGATACCTCTGCTCGAAGGCCTGGTCACCGCCAGGGTCGATTTCGGAATGGCGGACGATCCGGACCTCGAATCGCTGCACGAACGTGACGACTTCAGGGCACTGGTTGCGAAACTCGAGGCCGGCATCGCGCCGGTGTCGAACAGCCATCCCCGCTACACGCTGCAGGCGCTCGGCGTCATGCCGGAGGGCATCGCCGCGGATCCGGCAACGGGGCGGCTCTTTTTCGGCAGCATGCGCAGCGGCGATATTTTCGTGCTCGACCCGGACAACCAGCTGTCGCGCTTCGCAACGGTTGAGCACAGCGGCCGGCGCGCCGCTGTCGGCATGGCGGTCGACACCCGGCGCGGCCTGCTCTGGTCGACCGGGACGTCGTTCTTCATGAACGAGGATTTCGACGAGGAAGCGCCGGCGCCCTCCGGCCTGTTCTCGTTCGATCTCGCCACCGGTGATCTGCGTGGACATTACTTCACCGCCGACGACGGGCTCGGCGTCAACGACGTGGCCATCAGTCCCTCCGGCGAGGTCTGGTCGACCGGTGCGGCGCTGCGGCGCCTGGACGAGGCAACCGGGCGGCTGGAGCCGGTCGCCGTCGAACCGCCGGTTTTCGGCTCGAACGGCATTGCGTTTACCCCGGACGGCGGCACGTTGTTCGTGTCGTCGTACCCCGTCGGCCTGGTGGCGATCGACGTGTCCTCCGGCCGCTCGCGCGTACTCGATTCGCCGGCGGACGCACCGCTCTACGGCGTCGACGGACTGTACTGGTACGACGGCGACCTCGTGGCCGTCCAGAACGGCGTGCAGCCCTGGCGCCTGCTGCGGCTCAGGCTGAACGAGGACCGGACGGCCGTCGCCTCGGTACGCGTCATCGAGTTCGCGAACCCGGCGCTGACGCCAATGACCGGGGCGATCCTCGACGGCGAGATCCATTACATAGGCCGTGCTCCGGCGCCCGAATCCCCACCAGGGCATTTCCCGGCGGAACTGGCCGAGTTTCTCGGTGCGACACTGATCATGACCGCGCCCCTTGACTAGCGGTCGACGCGCGCCGCTAAATGGCGCATCCGTTCAAACCCAGTCTCCAGACGCCTCCGATGAGCCAAGCGGAAACCATTGCCGCCAGTAATCTCTTTTACCTCGGGAACCTGAAGCGACCCAGGCTCGACCGCGCCGAGGGCGTCTATCTCTGGGACACCGACGGCAAGCGCTATCTCGACGCGTCCAGCGGCCCGATGGTGTCGAACATCGGTCACTCGAACCCGCGCGTGCTCGCCGCGATGAAGCGACAGATGGACAGGTCGACATTTGGGTACCGGCTGCATTTCGTCAACGAGGCCGCCGAGGAACTGGCGACGCTGACGGCGTCGCTGATGCCCGCGGGCCTCGATCGTATATTTTTCGCGTCCGGCGGCTCGGAAGCCGTCGAGAGCTGCCTGAAGCTCGCCCGCCAGTACGCCTGGGTAACGAACCGGAAAGACCGCTGGAAGGTCATCTCGCTGCGGCCCTCTTATCACGGCGGAACGCTGGGCGCCGTTGCCGTCACCGGCATGGACCTGTTCGTCGAGCCGTTCGCGGCGATGATCCGCGAGATGCCCAAGATTCCTGCCGCACGCTGCTACCTCGATCGCGACGAACTCACCGATCACCAGCGCGGCCTGCGCTACGCGGAAATGCTGCGCGAGGAGATCCTGCGCCAGGGTCCGGAGAGCGTGCTGGCGTTCATCATGGAGCCGGTCGGGGGCGCCTCCACCGGCGCGCTGGTCGCGCCGGACAGCTACTATCCGCGCATCCGGGAGATCTGCGACGAGTTCGGGATACTGCTGATCGTCGACGAAGTCATGTCCGGGGCCGGCCGCACTGGCCGCTTCCTTGCCGTCGAACACTGGAACCTGCGTCCCGACATTATCGCGATGGCCAAGGGTTTCGCGGCCGGCTATGCGCCGCTCGGCGTCATGGCAGCGCGCCGCGACATGGTCGAGGCGCTGAATCCGGCCGGCGGCTTTGCGCACGGCTACACCTACGCCGGCAACCCGCTGGCCTGTGCGGCCGGGCTCGCCGTCATCCGCGAAGTCGTCGACCAGGGCCTCGTCGACCGGGCCGCGACGCAGGGCGCGAAGCTGAAGGCCGGCCTGGCGAAGCTGATGGATCGCTACGAATGGATCGGCGACGTTCGCGGCAAGGGCCTGTTGCTCGCCTTCGAGCTGGTCCGCGACCGCGAGACGATGGAGCCGTTGCCCGCCGGGTTGAACGCACATGTCGAACTGGTCGAGGAAGCCTACCGGCGCGGGCTGATCATCTACTCGCGGCGCACGCGCGGCGGCAAGGTCGGCGACCATTTCATGGTCTGCCCGCCCCTGATCGTCGAGGACACCCACATTGACGAAATCATGCAGACGCTCGTCGCGAGCCTGGATGCCTGGGGCGCCCGCGCGGGCCTGCCTTGCGGGAGGAGCTGAGCCGTGGACAAAGTCATCATCACCTGCGCGGTCACCGGATCCATTCACACGCCGACGATGAGCCCGCACCTGCCGGTCACGCCGGAGGAGATCGCGACCCAGGCGATCGACGCCGCGGCGGCCGGTGCGGCGATCCTGCACCTGCACGCGCGCAACCCGGACGACGGCCGGCCCACCGCCGACCCGGCCGTATTCATGCAATTCCTGCCGCGCATCAAGGCGGAGTGCGATGCGGTCATCAACATCACGACCGGCGGCAGCTCGCTGATGACGCTCGACGAGCGGCTCGCGGCACCGGCGCTGGCCGAGCCCGAGATGTGCTCTCTGAACATGGGGTCGATGAATTTCGGCATCTTCCCGCTGAAGAACCGTTACCGCGACTGGAAACATGCGTGGGAGCCGAAGCTGCTCGAGGCGACGCGCGACGTTGTGTTCAAGAACACGTTCGCCGATATCGAGACGGTCTTCGATCGCCTCGGCCGCGGCTGCGGGACGCGCTTCGAGTTCGAGTGCTACGACGTCGGCCACATCCAGACGCTGGCTTTTTACCTGCGCGAGGGGCTGATCCAGAAGCCGCTGTTCGTCCAGTTCGTCATGGGCATCCTCGGCGGCATCGACGCGGCACCGGAGCAGTTGATGCACATGAAGGCGACGGCCGACCGGCTGCTGGGGGACAACTACCGCTTCTCGGTGCTGGCAGCGGGCCGCTGGCAGCTCCCGCTCGCGACGATGGGCACCATCATGGGCGGCAACGTCCGGGTGGGGCTCGAGGACAGCCTGCTGATCAAACGGCGCACGCTGGCCGGCAGCAACGCCGAACAGGTCGCGAAGATCCGGCGCATCATCGAGGAACTCGGCTACGAGATCGCGACACCCGCGGAGGCCCGCGAGATGCTGGGCCTCAAGGGGTCCGACAAGGTCAACTTCTGACATGGCCGACGCTCGTAACATCATCATTCGACCGGCGAACCGGGCGGACGTCGACGCGATGCACGCGATGGTCGTTGCGCTCGGCACGGCGACCGGCGCGGAGCACAAGGTCAAGAGCACGCCGCTGGACCTGCTGCGTCACGGTTTCGGGGCGGAGCCGGCTTTCGAAGCCCTGATTGCCGATCGCGACGGCGAGGCCGTCGGGCTGTGCATATACGGCTACGTGTTCTCTACCTGGCGCGGCGACCCCGGCGTATACGTGATCGACCTCTTCGTCGACGACAGTGCGCGCGGCGCGGGGCTCGGGGAGCGCCTGCTGCGCGAGGCCGCCCGTGCCGGTATCAAGCGCAATGCCAGTCACCTTCGCCTGTCGGTCGACCGGCAGAACGAGGGCGCGCAGCGCTTCTACGAACGCATCGGCATGGTGTATCGAAAGGACGAGCACATCTACCAGATCAGCGGCGATGACTTCGCCGCGCTCGCCGGGGAACCTGGATGAAAGTCGTATTTACCAAGCGGCAGCTGAAGCACGATCCGCAGACCTTTTTCGTATCCGGCTCCATCGTGGACCACCCGGAGAAGCCGGAGCGGGCTGCGCGCCTGCTCGCCGCAGCACTCAAGTCCGGACTCGTTGCCGAGGAGCCCCGGGACGCAGCGCGGCCGCTGCTCGAGAGACTGCACACGCCCCGTTACCTGCACTACCTCGAAAACATTTTCCCGCGCTGGCAGCGCATCGCCGGCGGTTCGGCGGAGGTGATACCCGGGATCCACCCGGACCGGCGGGACTGCGGTTATCCGCTGTCCGCGGCTGGCCAGGCGGGCTTCCATCACGCGGACCTCTCGAGCCCGATCAATGGCGACACCTGGGAAAGCGCCCTGTGGAGCGCGCACGGTGCAGCCCATGCCGCCGGACTCGTCCTCGCCGGCGAACGCTCGGCCTACGCGCTCAGCCGCCCGCCTGGCCATCACGCCGCGCGGGATTATTGTGCGGGCTTCTGCTATCTCGCGAACTGCGGCGTCGCGGCCGAGGCGCTGCTCGCCGGGCACCGGCGCGTCGCGGTGCTCGACGTCGACGTACACCACGGTAACGGCACGCAGGACGTGTTCTACGCACGCGGCGACGTACTGACGATCTCGATGCACGCGGACCCGGCGCGTTTCTACCCGTTTTTCTGGGGCCACGCCGACGAGACGGGTTCGGGCGACGGTGAGGGCTGCAACCTGAACCTGCCGCTGCCGCGCGGTACCGGCGACGACGACTACCTCCGGGTGCTGGACGGCGCGATCGACCGGATTGCCGAATTCGGTGCCGGTGCGCTCGTCGTTGCGCTCGGTCTGGACGCCTACGAGGGCGACCCGCTGCGCGGGTTTGCGATCACGCGGCAGGGCTTCGCGCGCATCGGGCGGCGCATTGGCGAGCTGGGGCTGCCGACCGTGCTGATCCAGGAAGGGGGTTACCTGTCGGACGAACTGGGCCTGAACCTGTCGGCCGCGCTGGAGGGATTCATGGAGACCCACGGCGGCTGACCGACGGGGTTCGAATCGAGCGGCAATTCCCGCTACAGTTGCCGCTGGTTCCCGGACAAGAATAACCAACGATGACCGAACCGAGCTGGTTTTCCATACTCCCGCCGATCCTGGCGATCGTGCTGGCCATCTGGACCAAGCAGGTCATCCTGTCGCTCTTCGCCGGCCTGTGGATCGGGTTTACCCTGCTGAGCGGCCTCAACCCGATTGCCGGGCTGGCCGGCGCGCTGGAGGGCATCGTCAACGTATTCGGCGACGCGGGCGACACGCGCGTGCTGATCTTCACACTGCTGATCGGCTCGCTGATCACGACGATCGAAATGTCCGGGGGTGTGCGTGGCTTCGTACATTTCCTCGAAACCCGGCGCTGGGTACACACTGGCGTGCGCGCCCAGGTCCTCGCCTGGGTCACCGGGATCATTATCTTCATCGAGTCGAACATCACGCTGCTGGTCGCCGGCTCCGTCAGCCGGCCGCTGTTCGACCGCTACCGCGTGTCGCGCGAGAAACTTGCCTATCTCATCGATGCGACCTCGGCGCCGGTGTGCGTAATGATTCCCCTGAACGCCTGGGGCGCCGTGATCATCGGGCTGGTCGCGTCGTCGGGCATCGCCAACCCCCTCGAGACTTTCATCCAGTCGATCCCCTACAACCTGTACGCGATCTTCGCGATCATTCTCGCGGCGATCGTAATCTGGAAGGACCTGAACATCGGCCCGATGAAGGCGGCCGAGGAGCGCACGCAGCGGGGCGAGCTGCTGTGGCCGAACGCCATGCCGCTGGTCGACACGAGTGCGGAGCTGCTGCCCGAGCCGGAGGATGAGAGGGAGATCCCGTCGGCCTGGTTCATGGTACTGCCGATCCTCGCGATGATCCTGATGATGCCCGTGGGCCTGCTGATCACCGGCAACGGCGACCTGATCCGGGGGTCCGGCTCGACATCGATACTGTGGGCCGTCAGCACCGCGATCGCCGTCTGCTGGCTCATGCTGCTCGTGACCCGCCAGTGCGGGATCAACGAGCTGATGCGGCATTTCATGACGGGCGCCGGGCACCTGCTGCCGATCTCGACAATCCTGCTGCTCGCGCTGGCGCTGGGCGACGTCGCGCAGCTGCTCGGCACAGGGCCCTACGTCGCGGGCGTCGCCGGTGCGGCGGTGCCGGAGGTCCTGCTGGCCCCGCTGGTGTTCGTCGTCTCGGCATTCATTGCGTTCTCGGTCGGATCCAGCTGGGGCACGTTCGCGATCATGATCCCGATCGCGATACCGATCGCGACGACGCTGGGACTCCCGGTTCCACTGCTGCTCGCCGCCGCCATCTCGGGTGGCATCTTCGGCGACCACGCCTCACCGATCAGCGATACGACGGTCGTCGCGTCGATGGCGGCGGCCACGGATCACATCGATCACGTGCGTACGCAGCTGCCGTACGCGCTGCTCGCCGGTGCGGCCGCAACGATCGGCTTTTTCCTGCTGAGCCTGTTCGGCTGAAACAGTTCAGAGAATGAGGTCGGCGACACGCTCGGCCAGCGGGTAGACGTCCGGCTCCGCCCGGTTGGTCAGCAGGATAATCGTCAGCCGCTCGTCCGGGAAACGCAGGACGACGTTGCGGAAACCGCTGGTCTCGCCGTAATGATGATGGCGGCGATGCCCGCGGTACTCGTCGATCCACCAGCCGAAGCCGTAATTCCCCAGCGCCGGTGTCAGCATGAGCGCGGCGGACTCCGCCGACAGCACGGCACCGCGGTCCGTGGCCCGGTACCAGCGCGCCAGGTCATCCAGCGACGAGTAGATTCCGCCGTCGCCCCAGACCGCGCTCCAGCGGCTCTGGTCGCTTGACGCGACATCTCCGTTCGTCACCCGGTAACCGTAGGCGCGATTCGGCACCGTCGACTGCCCTTCGCGGTAGGCGATGGTCGATGACATTCCGGCAGGCTCGAATATCCGCTCGCGCAGGAACACGTCGAACGACTTCCCGGACGACGCTTCCACGATCATCGCGAGCAGCGCGTAGCCGGTGTTCGAATAACGGTACTCGGAGCCGGGCTCGAAGTAAGTACGATCGGTGGCCAGCATCAGCCGCAGCACGTCGTCGTCGTGAACCTGGGGCGAACCGTCCGGCACCATCGGCTCGTAGTCGAGCAGGCCGGAGCGATGCTGCAGCATATGGCGAACGGTAATCCCCGAGCCGTAAGCCGGGTATTCCGGGAACAGGTCTGTCAGTGTGGATTCCAGCGTGAGCCTGCCGTCCTCGACCAGCAGCATGATCGCCGTCGCCGTGAACTGCTTGGTCACCGACGCGAGCCGGAAGTTGGTGGCCGCGCCGATCGGCGTACCGGCGTCCACGTCGGCGAGTCCCCAGGTGCGGGTCAGTAGCGGCTCGCCGTCACGAATCACGCGAAGCGCCGCGCCGGGCATGCCCGGGCCTGCGTAGGGCTCGAACAGCCGGTCCAATTCCGTCTCTGCCTGCACACCGCTTTCACTGCAGCCGCTCATCGCGACGAGAACGAGCATGCAGGCAAGCACTCCGGGTCCTGGTCTGTCCAAGTTTTCTCTCCCACTGACAATGCCCCGGGCGCCGCGCGCCCTGTCACAGGTTCCCGCTAAAGCAGAATTCCACCGGGCCCGTCATCACGGCCGTGTCGTCCGGCCGGATCTCGATCTGCACGGTGCCGCCGGGCAGTTGCACGTCGATACGAGCTGCCGGCGTCAGTCCCCGGGCCCGCGCAGCAAAGGCCGCCACGCATGCCCCGCTGCCGCAGGCCATCGTGAGGCCGACTCCGCGCTCGTAGACCGTGAGCTCGAGGTGCGACTCGTCGACCAGCTCTGCAACGCCGACGTTCACCCCGGCCGGAAACATCGGGTCCTGCTGGATCGGCGCCGCGTGCTTCGGGATATCGATCGAGCCGAGGTCGTCGACGAAGTAGACGACATGCGGGTTGCCGATATTGAGCGCGACTCCGTCGCTGAGCGGGCCATGGCCGACGTCCAGGTGCAGCGTGTCGGCTTCGCGGGCGAGCGGAATACGGCGCCAGTCGAGATTGACCCGTCCCATCTCGCAACGCACCAGGCGACTGCCAGCACGCTGGCAGCGCAGCACCCCGGCACGCGTCTCGATCGAGACCTCGTCCAGGCGCGCCTCCTCGAGCAACAACCAGGCGACGCAGCGTGTCGCGTTGCCACAGGCTTCGACTTCTCGTCCGTCGACGTTGTAGAGGCGCATGAAAACATCGGCGGATCTGTCCTGCGGCGGCTCGACGACGACCAGCTGGTCGGCCCCGACGCCGGACTGAACGTCGCAGATCCGCCGGATCTCGCCGATTCCCGGGCGGTAAGCCTGCGCGCGCGCATCCACAATGACGAAATGGTTGCGCAAACCGTGCATCTTTATGAATGGCCGACCCGCCGGGAAGAGATCCGGCAGGCTCGTCGCACCCCTTGCTTTCACACTACCCGCCATTTCCGGCCCGGCATTGGTTCCGAGGTGTCGCATCATCGCAGGATCGGCTGGCCGTGTCAGCCGGCCAGAAATTGCCCGTCGCTTGCGGCGGCGTTACAGTCGGGTACTTACACGGTTCGATTCCGGCAGCAAACAGGCAGGCAATGGCAGGCATGACGAGAGAACTGTTCCGCGAAGACTCCTACCTGCGCGAATGCGAGGCGCAGGTCATCTCCGTCAACGACCGCCAGGTCG
Organism: Gammaproteobacteria bacterium; assembly: GCA_029884165.1. Classification (GTDB taxonomy): domain Bacteria; phylum Pseudomonadota; class Gammaproteobacteria; order Steroidobacterales; family Woeseiaceae; genus JAOUIH01. The sequence continues at coordinate 10,369 of JAOUIH010000021.1, forward strand.
TGCTGGACCAGACCGTGTTCTACGCAATGGGCGGCGGCCAGCCGGGCGATACCGGTCGCCTGGAGTGGGATGGCAAGATCGCGGCCGTAACGGAAACGCGTTACGGCGAAGGCGGCGCTATCTGCCACGTCGTGGCTGACGGCGATCCGCTGCCGCCGGCAGGCGGCCGGGTTCGTGCCGTCATCGACTGGGATCGGCGCTATCGGCACATGCGCATGCACACGGCGCTGCATCTGCTCGGATCGGTGCTGCACTACGGCGTGACCGGGGGCAACATCGGCGCGGACCGCAGCCGCCTGGATTTCGACATGGAGGATACCGTCGACAAGGACGCGGTGACCGCCGAACTGGCCAGACTGGTTGCCGCCGATCACCAGGTCGGCTGCCGCTGGATCACCGACGCCGAGCTGGATGCGCAGCCGGAGCTCGTGCGGACGATGTCCGTGCAGCCGCCGCGCGGCGCCGGGCGCATCAGGTTGCTGGAAATCGAGAACGTGGACCTGCAGCCCTGCGGCGGCACACACCTCCGCTCAACCGGGGAGGTCGGCGCAGTCCGTGTCAGCAAGGTCGAGAAAAAGGGCAAGCACAATCGCCGGGTCTGCATAGAACTGGACGATTGAAGCGCTGCGGCCGCCTGCAGCAATAGGCGCACCGGCAAGCGTCGAACAAGAACAACATGCCGCCTCGGCGGCGACGGGGGAAGAATATGGGTGAGCAGCCAGTTACGGGCGCGGAGATCGGCGCGGCCGCGCCGGTGAGCAGCGCGGAACGCATCAGCGCCATCGACACCCTGCGCGGCGTCGCCGTGCTCGGCATCCTGGTGATGAACATCTACGCGTTCGCAATGCCGTTCCAGGCCTACATGAACCCGCTGCCGATGGGCGGGCTCGAGTGGTACAACCAGGCCACCTGGATATTCACGCACGTTTTCTTCGACCAGAAGTTCCTGACGATTTTCGCGCTGTTGTTCGGCGCTGGACTCGTCATCATGTGGCAGCGCGCGGAGCAGCGCGGCGCCAGGCCCGGGCGCGTCTGGTACCGGCGCCAGGCCTGGCTGCTCGTCATAGGCGCCGTCCACGCCTACCTGATCTGGTGGGGCGACATCCTGTTTCACTACGCCCTGATGGGCATGTTCGTGTACCTGTTCCGGAAGTGGCAGCCGAAAGGGCTGATCATACTGGCCTGCTGCATGCTGCCGGTCGCACTCGTGTTTTCCTACGGCGGCTCGTACTACATGGAAGACCTGCGCACGCAGGCGAGCGAGCTCGCCGGGCTGATCGACGCGGGCGAGGAACTGAACGACGAGCAGCAGGAGGTTCGCGAGCAGTGGGAGGCGATGCAGCCCTTCATGGATCCTACGCCGGAAAGCCTGCAGAAGGACGTCGATACGCACCTCGGCAGCTACGGCGGTATTGTCGCCTACCGCGCGCCGACGGTTGCGATGATGCAGGCGCAGAACACGCTCAGTTTCGCCCTGTGGCGGGTCGGCGGCCTGATGATCCTGGGCATGGCGTTGATGAAGCTCGGCATCCTGTCCGGGCAGCGTGACGCCGCCTTCTACCGACGGATGGCGCTGCTCGGCTACGGGCTCGGCCTGCCGATCCTGGCGTTCAGCGCCATCAACCTGTATGCGCACGGCTTCGAGCCGCTGTACATGTTCCGGATCGGCATGGCGCCGAACTACGTCGGCAGCGTGCTCGTCAGCTTCGGCCACATCGCGCTCGTCATGCTGATCGTGAAGAGCGGTGCCTGGTCGATGCTGATGGCCCGCTTCGCTGCGGTCGGGCAGATGGCGCTGACGAACTACCTGATGCACTCGGTCGTCATGACGACGATCTTCTATGGCTACGGCTTCGGGCTGTACGGGTCGGTGCCGCGGCTTGCCCAGATGAGCTTCGTCGTCGCGTTGATCGGGTTCCAGCTTTGGCTGTCGCCGCTCTGGCTGAGTCGCTACCGATTCGGGCCGGTCGAATGGCTGTGGCGGTCGCTGACTTACTGGCGGCGGCAGCCAATGCTGCGGAGCCCGTAGGACGACCGGCTCAGCGCGGGTCGCCGAGGCCACCGCCCTCGGACGGCGAGGAACTTGCCCGTCCGCGCTTGCGCAACATGCGTTGCGTCGCGGCCTTTTCCTCGTCCCACTCGCGCACGGTCTTGCAAACGCGCTGCTTCTGGCGGCTCCCGGTCACCCTTTCGTTCTTGCACTCGACCCTGTCGAGTTCGTCTTCGACCTGCTCGTTGTATTCTGCCGCGGCCGCGGCGTAGGCCTCGTCTTCGAGAGCTTTGCGCTCCGCGCCGCTCAGCTTCCGTTGCTCTTCCGGGGCCGGCTTTTCGGCCTCGGCCGACTGTTCCTGCGCCGGCCCGGAGAGTGGCATCGAAACCAGCAGTACAGTCGTCAGTAACGTAACAGCTCGATTCATGTTCGTTCCTCGACACCCATCGGTGTCAGCTAGTCGTTGATCTCCGCGTTGAGCGTCTGGCGCTCGGGCTGACAGGTACAGAGCCGGGTCGCGCTCTTGATGCGCGACACGTGGTCACAGACCACGACCTCGTCCGCGGCGCAGTCGGATAGACTTTCGCCGTAGGCTTTCGCTACCGGTTCCTGGGCACAGCCTGCAAGCAGGGCAAACGCGACACCGACCGGCCATAGCGGCGCGTGGATGGAGCCGAGGCCGCCGGCGCGTCCCGAAGCCGCCAGGCGCCTAGTCACTCCTGACGTCCACCGTTCGATAGAAGAAATCATGTCGGTACAGGACCTCCCCGCTTTCCACCGGCTCGCCATCCCGATACACCGGCCGGTAAATGAAGTCTTTGACGCCGTAGCGTACCCGGGTTTCCATCTGCGAGAAACCGGGAGGGTCCGCCTCGATCAACTCGATGTCCTTGACCCGGCCGCGATCGTTGACCGAAAAGCGCGCCGTTATGTGTCCCTCCAGCAACTCGGCATGGTCCACGTCGGCCCTGCTCCAGCCGTAGTTGAAATCCGGGTACCTGCCGAGCGCCAGGCGGCGCAGCGGCACGGGGCGCTCCAGGTCTGACAAGCGCCGGTCGAGCAGCTCCGTCTCGGACAGCAGCTGCCACGCCCTGCCGTATTGCAGGCGGGCCAGGTCGACCGAGTCCATTACGGTGTAATAGTCTCCCAGGGCGATGACGCACCGGGCCAGCAAGTCGGGCCCGGCATCCGCGTTGGCGTTGGCCTCGGCCACTGCCAGCGCCCTCTGGAAATAGGACTCCCCGTTGCGCGTGGTGGGCTCGGACCGGAAGACCACTTCATTTGCCTCGTGCAGGTAGGTCCTGCCCAGCGCCAGGTAGGTATCAATCAGCACGGGGTCCCCGGTACCGTAGTGATCTGCCTTTATCTTCGCAATCCGGCGGTAGACGTGGCGCTCCTCCCGGTGTCGATCCAGCTGGTTCAACAGTTCGGCCCGGTCGTGCAACACGGGCAACATTTCCAGCGCGTAGAGCGAGTACTTGCGCTCGTACAGGGTCGTCATCCGGTCGAGCAGCTCCAGCGCCGTACCCACTTCCCCGGCAGCAAGGTTGGTCTCGACCATACCGTTCAGGATGTGCACCTGCTCGACTGTATGCGGTCCTTCGTTCACGTGGCTGATGTGCAGCGCGCGATCATAGGTGCGCAAGGCCTCGCCGTAGTTGCCGGAGTCACGATATGTCGCCGCGAGGCCCTCCAGCGGTCGCACCAGCCTGCGGCTCAGCATGTCGTCATCGCGCTGCAACAGGTCGATGGCAGTCTCGTAATTCTGCAACGCCGCTTCCCATTTGCCGCCGAGTCGCTGCGCGAGCGCCAGGTCCGACAGGGCGCTCGCCGTTTTCGTAGCCGACTGCGTCTCGCTCGCGAGCAGCGACTCAAGGCGCTCCTTGGCAGCGAGCTCCGACTCGTCATACAGCCCTGCGGCTATCGCATCGCGAAATCGTCGCCGATACAGAGCGTCCGGGTCCCCCGTCGTCCCGGCATCGAGCCGCGGCACCCCGACGCCGGGTGGAGCGGAGTCGTCCTGATCGGCTTGCGGCGCAGCCGGCGCCTCGACGGGCAACAATATGGCCGCCTGCCCGGCAAGGAACAGGGCCGACAAGGCTATCCAAGGCCTCGAATTCGAGCACGAAACGCGCATGACGGTCAGTTCGGCTAAACCCCTCGGTTTTGGACCGGCGCACCGGTCACGGGTTCCGACGACGCCGAGGCTGCCGACGCTCGAATTGGCGCGGCGTTGCCGCAGCTTTATAGTAACGGCCTTTCCGGGAGCAGGAGTTCTGCATGCCAGTGCACAAGCATACGCTAGCCGCCGCGGGCGCGGTCTTCTCCGCATTCTTCGGGGCTGCCGCATCCGCGCAGGACAACGCTACGGCGATCGAGCAATGCGCCGGCATCGAAGCGGCCGACGCACGCATCCGCTGCCTGGAGGAAGCCATAAGGCGGATGTCTTCCGCCCCGGCGGAGGCCGTTACGCCGGATCGGGTCCAGCCTGCGCGTGAAGAGCGGACAGAGCAGGCCGCGGTCGCCACGCCCGCGGAGAGCCCGGATCTCGCCGCACCGCCGAAACCGGAACCGGAACCGGCGAGTGCGCCGCAGCCGGGCGTCGCGTCGGCAAGCACCCCGGAAGTCAGGACCGCAACGGGATCCGCGAGCGCTCCGGCCGATCCGGGACCGGTCGAGCAACCGTCCACCGATTCGGCTGAATCGGCGCTGGACCGGATGGGCACGGAGCAATTGCCCGTCGACAAGGCGGAGGACGATCTCGTCGACGTGCGGATTCCGGCCACGGTCGTCGCGTTCGATTTCGTTGGCCGCAACAAGCTCCGCATGCGCCTCGAGAACGGCCAGGTCTGGCGGCAGATAGACGCCGATCGCGGCGACTTCTACCCGATGCTCCGCGGCACGGACAGCTTCGAAATCGAACTCTGGCAGACGAGCCTGGGCGGCTACCGGATTCGACTCCTGCCAACCAACCGCACCGCCCGGGTCCGGCGGGTCCAATAAAAAAGCGGCGCATCCAGGGATGCGCCGCTTCCTTTTGCTGCCCGCGTCTTCTTACTGGAGCACGACCGAAACGGTCGCGAACCAGGTACGACCGAAGAAGTCGTAGCCCGAAGACGATACTGCGTTGTTGCGGTTCGGTCCTTCCGACGTGTCGATCAACGGCGGATCCTCGTCGAAGGCGTTGCTGACGCCGACCGAGGCCGACCAGTTGTCCTGCAGGTACGTCAGCGACAGGTCGGTGTACCAGATTCCGTCGACGTAGTCGACGTCCCGGCTGTTCGGCGCCGCGTTGAAGGCGCAGCAGCCATCCAGCGGGTTCGGCCGAAACGCGTCCGGGTTGTCCTGCTGCTGCTCGCCGATGTAGCGATTCTGCATCAGGACTTCCCAGTCGCCGCGCGTCAGCGACAGCGTGCTGGTGAACTTCCACTCCGGCGTGCCGATCTCGCCCAGGTTGTCGTCGCGATCGTCGGGTCCGAAGATCTGGACTTCCTGCTCGAGCTGGTTCGTCGTCGCAGTCGCCCACGCGATGTCCGTGCCGATGCTGTCCATCGTCCACAGCAGGCGCGTATTCAGGTCCACACCTTTCGCGGTCGCTTCACCGATGTTGATGAACGAGACGTCGACGAAATTCAGGATGTTGGTGGCCGGATTGTTGCCACCCGGCCGTCCCGTCAGGCCGCAGAACGGGCTCGTCAGGTTCGGGAAATCCTGGTTCGTGTAGCACTCGCCGATGATGAAGTCAGCCGTCGGCTCCTCGACCGTGTCGCGGATCTCGATCGACCAGTAGCTCAAGGCCATGTCGAAATCGAACGCCTGCGTCCAGGGCTGGCTGAACTGGATCGTCGTCGTGTACGAATCCGACGTCTCGGCGAGCAGCGTGGTCGTGCCACCCGTCGAGGTCGGGATCGTCGTGACGCCCTGCGTGCCGAGCACCGTCGTATCCGGCTGGCCGTCGCCGTTCTCGTCCGTAAAGATGACGCCATCGGCAATACAGTTGTCGATGATGATCGCGGTCAGCGGATCGTTCTGGTCCAGCGCCTGGATGTTGTTGTTGATGCAGGGGTCGCTGGCGCCGGAGATGCCGCCGCCCTGGTCTGCCAGGAACTGCTCGCGCAGGTTCGGTGCCCGGAACGAGGTGCCGGCCGACGCGGACAGGGCGAGGTAATCGAGAGGCGTCCAGATGACGCGCGCGCGCCAGGTGGTCTCGTTACCGAAGTTCTCCTCCTCCGTATAGCGCACAGCGCCGTCGAGGTTCAGGGTCTCCAGCAGCGGGATGTTGATTTCGCCGTAGACTTCCCAGATGTCGCGTTCGCCGATCGTCTCGCCTTCCTGCAGCGGGTTCTCCGCGGCGTTCAGGCCCAGCACGCCGGTGATGTCGTTCTGCGACGAAATCGCGTCAGTGCGGAATTCCGCGCCGACCGCGGCACCGACGGAGCGGCCATCGATCTCGAAGATGTCGCCGGTCAGGAAGCCGCCCACCATCGTCTGCTCGACGACGGTGCGATTCGTGCGGTTGCCGACCAGGAACTTGGTTTCCTCGGGCGTGAACACACCTTCGCCGGTCGCGCCGCCGTCGTACATGTTCGGGTTGCCCCAGTTGATCGGTACGCAACCCGTCAGGGTATCGAACGAGCCGAGCTGCGACGTGTTGTTGCCGATGTCGCAGGTCGGGTTGCCGTTGACGTCGAGGCGCACGCCGCGCGTCGCCTGCACGAGATGGTTCTCGAACAGGATCGGCTGCGCCTGGAAGCCTATGCCACGATCGTACGAATAGAAGCCCTCGTAGGACCAGCTCGAGTCGCCCAGGTCGCCGCGCAGGCCGGTCACGAAGCGGAAGTGATTCCTTTCCACGTCGCGGGTCTGCGGCACGCTTTCCAGCGTGATGATCGGCGCCATGTCTCCCGGGAACGGGTTCAGCGGGTTGTCGACCAGGACCGGTACGCCATTGGCATCGACATCGATGATCGTCGTGTCGGGTTCACCGTCGCCGTCCGTGTCCACCTCGACTTCGCGCGGAATCAGCCCCGGTACGTCCGGGAAGATCTGCTCGGTCGCTGCCCGGCTGAAGGTCGTGCTCTGCAGGTAGTAGGCTTCGAAGAACACTTCCTCGTTCGACCACCAGTCGAGATCGAGCTTGCCGGTCGTGACGGCCGACACCCGCTCCAGCTCCGCGATCAGGTCGCCCGCGCGGCGTTCGTCCTGGTCATTGTAGAAGTCGTGGTACGGGAAGTTCGTGCTGCCGCGCTGTCCGTCCGTGCCGGCGCCAGGCGCGAAGCCGTAGTCGTAGTAACCGGCAGGCGCCGCCGGGATCTGCGCATAGCTCGTGAAGTTCTGGATGCCGAGATCCGACTGGGCCGCAGAAATGCCCGGGTTGTAGAAGAAGAAGATCTCCGCACGATCATCCTGCGTGAACGGCAAAGCGGGATCGGTGAAGTCCAGCGACAGGATCACGTTGTCGAAGAATCCGTCGCGGTCGACGATCTGGAGACCGCCGTCTTCGTACACCTCGATGCTGCGGAACGAGCGCGAGAAGTCGCGGTCGCCGACCAGCACCCGCTGCCGGTCGAAGAACTCGGCACCGAAGGTCAGGCTGGCACGATCGCTGACCGCACCCGCGATCATCGAGATCTGGTTGACGTTACCGCCCTTGTCCGTCGGCGATTCGACGTTGGCCGTAACTTCGAATCCCTCGAACTCGTCGCGCAGGATGACGTTCGCGACGCCGGCCACGGCGTCTGCACCATATACGGCCGACACGCCTTCAGTCAGGATTTCCACACGCTCGACCATCGAGAACGGGATCAGGTTGATGTCCGGCTGAGCCGGGGCCCCGCGTACGCCGTTGGAGCCCATGCGGCGCCCGTTGACCAGGACGAGCGTGCGCTCGGGTCCGAGTCCGCGCAGGTCGATGCTGGTCGAGCCAACACCGCCGGTCGGCGGGGCTTCAGTGGCGTTCGAATTGCCGGCATTCGTATTCAGCGTCGCGTCGATCTGGTTACCGTTGGCGACCGTCGTCCGCTGCAGCATCTCGGCGATGCTGGAAATACCGAGCTGGCGGCCGCTAGCGACGTCCAGCACCTGGATCGGCGACGGGCTCGAATATTCGTCGCGGCGGATACGAGTTCCCGTCACGACGACCTCTTCTACCTGCCCCTGTTCGCCTTCGAGGACGGCGTCCTCGTCCTGTGCCTGGGCCGGTACTGCCAGCACGCATGCAAACGCAAGCGGCAGTCCCGCGGCGATGCGCAGGAAATGCTTAAGATCTGACATAGCTGTGTTCTCCCCAATTGCAGATTTTGTCCTCCCGATCCGGCCCGGCCTTTTTGTAGCCGGTTCCGAACGGAAGTCCGCATTTCGACTCTCGCCCAGCCCGGCTGGCCGCCGCCTGTTGCGGACATCGGTCACCTATGGCGAGAGAAGATGTGCGCAGAATAATCAGCCCGTTTGTGCCGGATTGCAAATTTGCTGTTGCGCTTCGGGTCATGCCGGGGTGGTCGACTGCCAAGGCAGGATTTTTTTAGTACAAAAAACAACAATATAGGGTCATATCTCGGTTGTTACTTATATGCCACAAAGTTCGCTCGCGGCCACGCATTCCTGCGCCTGCGCAGAGCCTGCCGGGGCGATCCCGTCTCCACGCGGGCGCCCGCCCGCGCGGCGTTGCGCTTGCCGCAATCGGCTCGCGCCAGCCGTTTCCGTCCTTGCCTCGCTCGCGTAGCATGTTCCCCCGGATGAAACAGGGGAAGCTGTGATGCAGGTCAGAATCAGTCGACGGTCGGTGCTGGGCGGCCTTTTCGGAGGCGCCGCGGGCCTTGTGCTTCCGCCCGCGGCTATTGCGCAGCTGGTCGGTCCGGCGCACGGGATCATACGGCTGACCTCTAACGAGAACCCGTACGGTCCGAGTCCTGCCGCGCTGAAGGTAGCCGAAGAGGCATCAGCAAGCGGCGCGTTCTACCCCGGCCGAATTTCCGGCGACCTCATTCGGGTCATTGCGGAACGGGAAGGCATTGGCGCCGACGGCGTCGCGCTGTCGTCCGGTTCGAACGAGGCGCTGTGTGCGGCCGCGATGGCCTGGGGACGGCACGGCCGTGTGCTGGCGCCGGCGCTGACCTACGACCTGCACCTGGGATACGCAGAGCAGAACGGCGTCGAGGTCGCGACCGTGCCGCTGGATCCGGACATGGGCATCAATCTTGGCCGGCTGGCGGCGGCGGTCGATGACAGGACCAGCCTGGTCTACGTCTGCAACCCGAACAACCCGACCGGCATGCTGCTCGACGGTGACGACCTGCGGGCTTTTTGCCGCGAAGTCGGCAAGCGGGCAACCATCGTCGTCGACGAAGCCTACAACGAGCTGACCGGGGACCCGGCTTACAGCTCGATGATGAACCTCGTGCGCGCGGGCGAAAACGTCATTGTGATGCGGACGTTCTCCAAGATTTTCGGAATGGCCGGTATGCGCATCGGCTACGCGATGGGCCGGCCGGACCTCATCGGGCGCGTGCGCGATTCCGTTATGTCCTGGCCGAACATCGTGGGCCTGGCCATGGCCTACGTGAGCTACACGGACGATGAGTTCATCGCGTTTTCGCGCGACAGGATCCTTGAGGGGCGCAAGATCGTCAGCGAGGCCTTCCGTAGGAACGGCGTCGAGCCGCTGCCGTCGGAAACGAACTTCGTTTTCGCCGATATCGGCGTCGATGTAAACGAACTGGCTGCGCGGATGCGCGATAGAAATATCGAGATTCGCCGCTCTTACCCGCCGTATGACACCTGGATGCGTGTGAGCATGGGCAAACTCGACGAGCTCGAAATCTTCGCGGACGTGTTCGACGAGCTCTACCCGCAAGCGAAGGGTTGAATCGCCCGCGCGGCAGGTCCTGCAGGAGCTCCTACGGGAAATTGCGCCTGGCATCCGCGCGCAGGCCGTTGAACTCGTAGCCGAACAGCTCGATGTCGAAGCGCCAGTGTTCGGCCACCCTGGCAATCAGCGCGTCGTCGTACATCTCGCGGTAGCCGCGGTGGACTGTGCGGTTCACATGCGGCAGCGGCGGCGCCTTGACGCCGATACGGCGGCAGATTTCCTCGTAATCGTCCGCCAGCGTTTCGAAGCGGCCTATGTAATCGACGATGACGCCATCGTCCTCGCAAACGAAGCCCGACTGGCTGCGCCTGGCGCGCTCGATCTCCCAGTCGACGTACTCGCCGAAGGAGCCCATGGCGCTCACCCTGCGATGGTGCCGGTGCGCTTTCGTGGTGCCCAGATAATGGTAGGTGGAGACCAGCCAGTCCCAGGGATTCCGGACGAATGCGAACTTGAAGAAACCGTCCCAGACCTCGGCGGGCAGCTGGCGCCGCAACTGGCTGGCGGTCGTGTGCACGGGAAAATAGCGCCGCCGGTAATCCCGGACCAGTCCGACTTTGGCGAGCCCCTTGCTCAGCGGGTCCGTCGGCGGATTGTGGCCGAACTGTTCGAGGGCCGCGATCATGCTGGTACCGGCGGCCTTGTTGACGTGAACGAAGATGAACCTGTGGCTGATCGACAAGAGCATGTCAGGATTCCGACCGGGGCCTCAGAGCAGCCCTTTCTTCTTCGGCTCGTAGAGCTCGAGCTCTTCACGGGTCAACTCCTCGACCTTCACGGTCCAGCGCGCCAGGGTCGCGCTGACGCGAACCCGGTACGAGCCGCCCTCCTTGAATAGGCGCACGCCATTGCCGGGGCGCTTCGTCTGCACGATGCGGCCGACGAGGAAACCGGTCTTGCCGTCCAGCAGGGAGATCTCGATGGCCATCGCATTCTGGTAGTCGCTGTTGACCCGCCAGTCGAGGATCCACGGCGCCTCGACCTCGAACTCGGCCGTCGTCGCGGTCCCGGTCCCGGAGAACTCCTGGACCAGTTCCGCGGCGCCGGCCGGCACCACGAGCAGCAGCAGGGCGCCGAGCACCCCCGGCCCATGTCGCATCAGATTCATAGCTCTGCTTCCCAGCTCGTAGAGGGTCGTAAGATAGCAGCCCGGTAAGTCCGCCGCAGCCGATAGCGGGCACCAGGCGGCACGACCGCTGCCTGCAGACCCGGGCTGGCGGCCGTTGCATATGGCGTTACATCGTCGGAACGACCACGTGTATGGCCGGTCGATAAAGAAGGCATAATCCCGTGCCGGCCGCCGTGCGGTTTCCTGCCGAAACTCGCCGCCGTCGTCGTGGGGCCGTAATACCCGGGGGATTACCGTTGCAGCTTTTCGCGCGCACAAGAGCGCTGTTGCCCGTTCTGGCTTTGCTGCCGGGCCTGGCTGCGCACGGCCAGGAGGACATCGACGCGGTCGAGATATCGATGGGCTCCCGCGAGCCGATCCGGCTCACTCGATACGACGACGAGGCTGCGGCAATCCAGCTCGACGGGCGGCTCGACGAAGCGGCCTGGCAGGATACCCGGCCCTACACCAATCTCAGGGTCATCGAGCCGGATACCCTGGCCGAGCCGGCTTACCGGACCGAGATCAGGTTCTTCTATACCGAGCGCGGCCTGTACGTGTCCTACGACATGGAGCAGCCGAAGGAAACCCTGTTGCGCCGCTTCAGCCCTCGCGACGACTTCGACACCAAGCGGGACAAGGTGTCGTTCACGCTGGACACCTCGGGCGGCGGGCGCTACGGCTACTGGATGAGCGTCGCTCTCGGCGACAACCAGGCGGACGGAACGATCCTGCCCGAACGCCAGTACAGCCGCGAATGGGACGGGGCCTGGTACGGGTCGACCGCCGAGACCGACAAGGGCTGGGCAGCCGAGTATTTCATCCCCTGGTCGCAGATGGCGATGCCCAAGGAGGATCGCGTGCGCCGTATCGGTTTCTACGGCTCGCGCGAAGTCGGGCACCTCGACCAGCGCTGGGGCTGGCCCGCGTTGCCGAATTCCCTGCCGCGCTTCATGAGCCTGCTGCAGCCGCTCGAAATCGAGGGAATCGATCCGCGTCAGCAGTGGAGCCTGTTTCCATATGCCTCGTCGACCGTCGACTGGTACGACGACGAGACCCGCTACAAGGTCGGCGCCGACGTGTTCTGGCGGCCCGCGAGCAACTTCCAGCTGACGGCGACGCTGAACCCGGACTTCGGTTCGGTCGAATCCGACGACGTCGTAGTGAATTTGACCGCGAACGAGAACTTCTTTCCCGAGAAGCGCCTGTTCTTCCAGGAGGGCAGCGAGATCTTCGATGCGACGCCTCGCGCCGGCGGCCGACGCGGCGGCGGCGGTGGCGACCGCAACCGGTTTACGGTCATCAACACGCGCCGCATCGGCGGGCGCCCGCGCGAGATCGAACTGGCAGACGGCGTCGATTTCGTCGGCCGCGAAGATCTGCAGGTCGCCGACCTGTTCGGCGCAGCCAAGGCCACCGGGCAGATCGGCGGGTTCCGCTACGGGGTCCTGGCCGCCAGCGAGGACGAGACCGATTTTCTCGCGAGCGACGGCGAAGTTTACGCCCAGGAAGGCCGCGACTTCGGCGCCGTGCGCGTGATCTACGAGGACAGCGAGGGCGCCGCGTACCGCGGCTTCGGGCTGGTCTCCACGATAGTCGCGCACCCCGAATCGGACGCGATGGTCCACGCGATGGACTTTCATTACCTGACGACGAACGGCTACTGGAACCTCGACGGCCAGGTCCTCTATTCGGACGTCGACGACACCGGGCAAGGCAAGGGTGCCTACGCGGACCTGACCTACACGCCGCGCCGGGGCTTCCGGAACGAGTTCCGCTTCACCTACTTCGACGACGAACTCGAGGTCAACGACTTCGGATTCAACCAGCGCGCTAACCTGCGCGACTTCCAGTACCGCGGCGAGTGGGTCCGGTCCGGCCTGAAGCGTGTCCGCAACACGAAGTTCTCGCCGTTCTACCGTTATGGCGAAAACACGCAGGGCCAGCAGGTACTGGGCGGCATGGGCGGCGGCTTCGAGATCACGTTCAACAACCTGCATTTCCTGGACATCAGCGCGGCCTATCTTCCCGAGCGCTACGAGGACCGCAACAGCTTCGGCAATGGCACCTACCACATCAACGACCGCAGCCGTTTCGGCCTGCGCTATCGCACGAACGAGGCCAGCGCGCTGAGTGCAGGCGCGGACGTCCAGTACGAGGCCGAGGAAATCGAGGGCAGGCAGCTCACGTACACGGGCAGCCTGACCTGGCGGCCGGCCAGCAACCTGTCGCTGCAGCTCGAGGCGCAATACACGGACCGCGACGGCTGGCTGCTGCACCAGGAGGATCGTAACTTCACCTCCTTCGTCGCCGAGCAGTGGCAGCCGAAGCTCAATTTCGACTATTTCATCAATGCGGATCACCAGCTGCGGCTCGGGCTGCAGTGGGTCGGCGTCCGTGCGGTCGAGGACAGGTTCTACGAGCTGATAGAAGACGGCGGCGACCTGGTCGAGGGCCCGAAGCCACCGGGAGAGACTGATGATTTCAGCATTTCCCAGCTGAACCTGCAGTTCAGGTACCGCTGGCAGATTGCGCCACTGTCCGACCTGTTCGTCGTGTATACGCGGGCCGATACCGGCAAGCGGGGACTCGCATCTTTCGGGGACCTCTTCCAGGACTCGTGGAACAATCCGCTCGGCGACCAGCTCGTCATCAAGCTCCGCTACCGGCTGGGCTCGTAGGCAGCACGCTCGCAGCGTTGCACCGGCGCGCCCGACGGATCAGGCGACGAGATATGCAAGCTCTGCCGGAGCAAAAGGCCTGGGCTCCCGGCCGATCAGCGCACGCAGTTCAGCTGAATCGGCAGTATTGCCCTCGGCGAGCATCGTCAGCTGGTCGCGCGTTACGGGGAAGAAGGGCAGCCGGTCCAGCAGCGTCGCTGCGATGCGCATGAGCCCGATCGGCATCGGAAGGATCAGCTTGCGCCGGTCCACAGCCACCGCAACGCGCCGCAGCATCTCCGTCCAGGTAAGCTCCTCGGGCCCTCCCAGCGTGAACGTCTTGCCGATCGAGGCGGGGTCCGTCAGCGCTCGCACGAACGCGTCCGCGACGTCCTCGACGTGCACGGGCGACATTCGCACCTGGCCTGTCGCCGCCCGCCAGCCCGTGTGAAAGGCCAACGCGGGCAGCGGTGGCGCAATCATGTCGCGGTGCAGCTGGGTCGCTATTTCCATCGTGCCGCGCGGATCGCCGAAGACGACCGACGGGCGAAACACGGTGACGTCGAGGCCGCCGCCGCGCAGGTATTCCTCGGCGCGGAACTTGGTTTCCTGGTACGGCGTGCCCGGGCTCCTGACGCCGTTTGCACTCATCAGCAGGAAGCGCCGGGCACCCAGGCGCCGTGCCGCTTCCGCTGCGCGTACCGCCGCCTGGTACTGGAGCGCCTCGAAGGTAATACCGCGCCGGGGAAACTCGCGCAGGATCCCGACCAGGAAAATGACGGCAGCGCAGCCCTCGATAGTCGACTCGAGCGCCTCGACGGAGCTCGGCTCTCCCTCGACGATGCGGCATTCTCCGGCACGGCGCAGCTTGTCCCGGCTCCCGGCCCGAACCAGCAGTGACGGCTGGTGCCCGGCCGAGAGCAACGCGTCGACGATGTAACCGCCGACGAATCCGCTGCCGCCTATGACTGCTGCTCGCACGCCGCGTCCCCGAATCCCCGTGTAAGGCCAGTGTAACGCCCGGCTGCCGGGCCGTGAATTCACGCTGGCCGCGCTGTTACAAACGATTACGAATAAGGCCAAGAGGGCGACTTATACTCCCGTGACACTCGCGAAACGCAACGACGATGCCCGACCAACGCCCCGTCATCGCCTGGTTCCGGCAGGACCTCAGGCTGGACGACAATCCTGCCTTTCATGCGGCGGCCGAGCACGGCGGACCGGTACTGCCGGTCTACGTGCTCGACGACGACAACGCGGGCGAGTGGGCCATGGGCGCGGCGAGCCGCTGGTGGCTGCACCGGAGCCTCGCGGCGCTCGCCGAATCCCTCGACGGCCACCTGTACCTGCTCCGCGGCAATGCCGCGACCCTGCTGCCGGAACTCGCGCGCGCGACTCGTGCCACGGCGGTGCACTGGAATCGCTGCTACGAACCCTGGCGCATCGCGCGCGACCAGCGCATCAAGTCGGAGCTCAAGGATGCCGGTGTCACGGTGCGGAGCCACAACGGCTCACTCCTGTTCGAGCCACAGCTCGTCGCGAAAGCCGACGGCACGCCCTACAAGGTATTCACCCCGTTCTACCGGAACGGCTGCCTGCGCCAGGCGCCCGCACCGCGAGAACCTCTGCCGCGCCCTTCCGCTTATGCGCTTGCGACTTTCGGCGGCGGGTTGCCGCTCGAGAAACTCTCCCTGCTGCCCGACATACCCTGGTACCGTGGCATGGCCGCCGAGTGGAACCCGGGCGAGCGCGGTGCCTCGGACCGGCTCGCGCGGTTTCTCCACGCCGGCATCCGGCATTATCGCGAGGGCAGGAATCGTCCCGACCAGGCGTTCGTTTCACGGTTGTCGCCGCACCTGCACTTCGGCGAGATCTCGCCGCACACGGTCTGGCATGCCGCGAAGACACTCGAATCGGATCGCGACATCGCCGCCGAAATCGATCATTTCCTGAGCGAACTCGGCTGGCGGGAGTTCTCGCATAACCTGCTGTATCACTGGCCCGGGCTGCCACGGGAAAACCTGCAGCGCAAGTTCAACCGGTTTCCGTGGCGCGAGGACGAGGATGCGCTGCGACGATGGCAGCGCGGGTTGACCGGCTACCCGATCGTCGATGCCGGCATGCGGGAGCTGTGGCGTACCGGCTATATGCACAACCGCGTGCGCATGATCGTCGGCTCCTTCCTGGTAAAGAACCTGCTGCTCGACTGGCGGCACGGCGAGGACTGGTTCTGGGATACGCTCGTCGACGCGGACCTCGCGAACAACAGCGCAAGCTGGCAATGGATCGCCGGCTGCGGCGCCGATGCGGCGCCCTACTTCCGGATATTCAATCCCGTGGCGCAGGGCCGCAAGTTCGATCCGGACGGCGACTACGTGCGCCGCTACGTGCCGGAACTCGGCCGATTGCCCGACAGGTACCTGCATGCCCCGTGGGAGGCGCCGGCCGGGATCCTGCAATCGGCCGGCGTGACGCTGGGCGCCGACTACCCGGCGCCGATCGTCGATCTGAAGGCATCGCGCGAGCGTGCCCTGGACGCGTTTCGCTCGCTGACCGCCTGATCCGGCTGCTGCCCCGTGCTAGAGTCTCGCGGGCTCATTCGGCGAGGACTCGGCACGTGAACAGGAATACCAGGCTGATGGACATGCTGGTCGGCTACGCGGCGTCGCACCAGCACCCGTTCAATGTCGGCGTGCACCTGCTGGGCATACCGACGATCATGCTGGGCATCTTTATCGCGTTCAGCTGGCTCGAAATCCGGATCGACGGTTTCGGCTTCAACCTGGCCCACGTCGCGGCGCTGGGCCTGTTCCTCTTTTACCTGACGCTGGACGCCGTCTTCGCCTTCGTCTACCTCGTCGTCGGCATGGCCGTCGCGGTGCTCGCGACCGAGATCGGCAAGGCGCCGCTACCGGTGTCCGGTGGCGTAGCGGCCGCAACGTTCTTCGGCGGCTACGCGCTGCAGTTCGTCGGGCATGCCGTCGAAAAATCGATGCCCGTCCTGGTCAGGCATCCCGTACAGGCAAACCTGGCCGCGCCGTTTTTCACGATCGTGGAAATCTGCGGGCTGATGGGGCTGCGCGAGGAGCTGTTCTCGGAAGTTCAGGCGCAGGTCGCGGAACGACGCAGGCTGGAAACGACGGGCTGACTCGATCCGTATTGCCCGAGCCCGGGGTGACGGGCATAGAATGGCGCCGGTTCAGGGTGGAGCATCGTCATGCGCCGAATCGTTCTTCGCGTATTCCTCATCGCACTGGGCAGCATCGCGGCCGGTTGCTCCGGGCAGGATGCGCCGCAACCTGTCTCCACCGTATTGATCGAAAATGCCGTCATCGTCGACGGCAGCGGGATGGACGCCTACTCCGGCGATGTCCGCATCGGTGACGGTCGCATCGTGGCGGTCGGCGCGCTGGCGCCGCTGGCGGGCGAAACCGTCATCGATGGGCTGGGCAGGGTGTTGGCCCCCGGCTTCATCGACACGCACAGCCACGGTGACCGTACGCTGTTCGACGACCTCGACGCCCTCGGTGCGACGAGCCAGGGAATCACGACCATCGTCGTCGGCCAGGACGGCGGTTCGCCCTACCCCCTCGCGGACTTCGCGGCGCGACTCGAAGCGACGCCGCCCGCGATCAACGTGGCGAGCTACGCGGGCCACAACACGCTGCGCGGGCTGGTACTCGGAGAGGACTTCCGCCGGACGGCCAGTGCCGACGAGGTGGAACAGATGCGGCAGATGCTCCTCGCGGAACTCGAGAGCGGCGCGCTGGGGCTCGCCACCGGGCTCGAGTACGATCCCGGGATCTACTCGCATCCGTCGGAGGTCGTCGCGCTCGCGCAGGCGGCCGCCGATGCCGGCGGCCGCTACATCAGCCATGTCCGCAGCGAGGACCGCTGGTTCTTCGATGCAATCGACGAGATCATCGACATCGGGCGGGCGACCGGCATGCCGGTGCAGGTGTCGCACATCAAGCTGTCGATGCGGAGCCTCTGGGGCAAGGCGCCGGAGCTGGTCGCGAAGCTCGACGCCGCCCGCGCGGAGGGTATCGACATCACGGCGGACCTGTATCCCTACGACGCCTGGCAGTCGAACCTGATGGTGCTGCTGCCGGAGCGCGACCCGACGGACCGCAAAGCCGTCGAGTTCGTGCTCGACGAGATCGTTCCCGCCGAGGGGCTGCTGATCACGCGCTTCCCGCCGGACCCGAGCGTCGAAGGCAAGCGCCTGCCCGAAATCGCGGCGCTGCGCGAGACCGATCATGTCAGCGCGCTGATGGACCTGCTGCAGGCCGCCGACCGCGCCGCGCGGGAAGCGGGCGGGAGCGTGGACAGCATGATCGGCACCAGCATGGAGCAGGCGGACATCGACCTGTTGTGGCTATGGGAGCACACGAACCTGTGCACCGACGGCGTCCTGACCTATACGCACCCGCGCGGCCGGGGTTCGTTCACCCGGGTGCTGGGCCGTTACCTGCGCGAGCGCCGCCTGCTGGATCTCGAGACGACGATACGCAAGATGAGCGGCTTGGCGGCGGATCACATGGGCTTCGCCGACCGGGGCTACATCCGCCCGGGACTCGCGGCCGACCTCGTGCTCTTCGACCCGGACACGATCATCGACCACGCGACGATGGAGGACCCGCTGGCGCTGTCGACGGGCGTGCTGCGGGTCTGGGTCGGGGGCGAGATCGTGTTCGAGAACGGCGCCGCGACCGACGCCAGGCCCGGGCGCTTCCTGCGACGGCAGTAATTCTTGTTTCGGCTCCGGCGCGGGAACGGGCACGTCGGCCGCCCGGTTGCCGGTGTCACATCTCGTTTTCGATGGGCAGGTGCGCGAAGAACCAGTCTTCGATCCGTTGCATGAAGGATGCGGCCGGCTGCCTGTCGAGTCGCAACTCGTTCGATACCCAGTAAACGTGACCGTCTGCCGAGCGCTCGAGCCGCCAGGCATTGCGTGCGTCGAAGTCGCCGCCGACCGCCGTGCGAACCCTGGCATTCAGCTCCGGGCTCTCGACCAGTAGCCCCATCTCGGTGTTGATGCGCAAGGAGCGTGGGTCCAGGTTCGCGCTGCCGATGAACACCTTGGCGTCGTCGATGACCAGCGCCTTCGCGTGCAATGCCAGTGACTTGCGCTCGACCGGGGTCAGCATGTAGCGATGCCGGTCCTCCGCATCGACGCGGACCTCGTGCAGCTCGGCCCCGTTCTGCAACAGCTCGTCGATGTGATTTCGATAAGCGCTGTGCGCGGTCAGGTGATTGTTGGAGCGGATAGAGTTCGTCAGGATCCGGACCCGGACGCCTCGCGCGGCGGCCCGCTCCACGGCTGCCTCGAGCTCCACGGTCGGGATCAGGTAGGCCGAAATGATCAGGATCTCGTCCTCTGCCGCATCGAACTCGCGTATCAGCTCGTTGGCGACCTGCACGGGAGCGCTTGCACGATCGGCCGGATTTTGCACCGGCGGCTCGTCGGCCAGGATCCGCACCGTGCCCTGTACGGTGTTCCGTAGCATTGCCAGCCACTCGGCCTGCCGCGCGGCCTCGTCTTCTTCCACGTGCTGGTAGACGTCATTCGCCATTGCCGTGCGGGCGCGCGCGAGCGCCTCCTCGGACGGCTCGGCGTCGGTCAGCTGTTCTATCGGTATCGACCAGTGGTCGTTCCAGTACTTGTCGAAGGTGGCAGCGAGGCGCGGCACCAGCGAGCCGCCGGCCATGAGTTCCATGTCGCGGAAGTTCGCCTCCGGGTCCAGCCCGAAGTATTCGTCGCCGAGATTCCGGCCGCCGACGATCGCGACCCGGTCGTCGACGATCATCGACTTGTTGTGCATGCGGTGGTCGAGCCGGTCGTATTCGGCAAGGTTCAGGACCTGGCGCGTTACGAAACCGCTCGCGCGGCGCCGATAGGGATTGAACACCCGGTACTCGATGTTGTGATGCTCGTGCAATGCCTCGAGCACATCGTCCTCGCCGAGCAGGAAGGTGTCGTCGACCAGGACCTTGACCTGCACGCCGCGGTCGGCCGCCCGGACCAGGTGGTCCAGTAGCAGCGAACCGCTGGTGTCGAAGTGCCACAGGAAGGTCTGGAGATCGATGCTCTCCGTGGCGCTGTCGATCGCGCGCAGCCGCCACTCCAGCGCCGTCGGCCCGTCATTGAGCAGGAACAGCCAGTCCTCCGGCCCAGCCTGCTCCATTGCGTCCCACAGTGCTGAATCGGCGGGCGGCGGCGTGAATTCGGCTTCGAGATCGGCGGGTTCGAGCGCTGCGCAGCCCGCCAGCACGACGGCCGCAGCGCTGAGCACGAGGTTTCGCCTGGCATTCATCGGCAACTGTCCATTGTCATTGTGGGCGCGAGAGACGGAACGCGCGGCCGGGCCCGATGGTGACAGGACACGGCCCACCGCGCTAGCCGGCGGCAACCCGCTCACAATCGAGGTCCCAGGACGGTTTCCCCGTGAAGTGTTCGACCAGGAAGTCGATAAATTCCCGCACGCGGTAGCTCAGGTGCCGGGTCGGCGGATAGACGGCGTAGGCAGGCGTAACGGGCCACGCATAGTCGGTCAGGATGGGTACCAGTAGGCCCTGCCTTACGTGTTCATGGGCAATGAACGTCGGCTGCAGCACGATGCCGAGATTCCGCGCCGCTGCTTCGCACAGGAAGTCGCCGTTGCTGATCGTCATGCGGTGGCGGATGTCGATACTATGGCGCGTTCCGTCCGCGCCGGTGCATACCCAGCGGTACGGGTCCGTGAGATTGCTGTACACGAGGCACACGTGATCGGAGAGTTCGTCTGGTGTTCTCGGCACGCCGTGCGCGTCGAGGTAGCCGGGCGCGGCGCACACGACTGTTCGGGCGTCGAACAGCTTGCGTGCAATCAGCGTCGAATCGCGCAGCCTGCCGATGCGGATAGCCAGGTCCATACCTTCCTCGACGAGGTCGATCCGTCGGTCGTTCAGGTCCAGGTCGAATGCGAGTTGCGGATGCCGCCGCCCGAACTCGGCGATGGGATCCGGCATGTGGCGCCGGCCGAAAGACAGCGGCAGCGCGACCTTGAGCCGGCCCCGAAGCTCGCCGTGCAACTGGGCGACCGCGGACTCGGCCTCCTCGAGATCGGCGAGAACACGGGCGCAATGCACGTAAAAGCTGCGCCCGCTGTCGGTCAGGTTCAGCCGGCGGGTCGTCCGGGCCAGCAGTTGCACCCCGAGGCGCCCCTCCAGCGCGGCGACGCGGCGGCTGACCACGCTCTTGCCGATGCCCAGCCGCTCGGCCGCTGCCGTGAAGCTGCCGGCCTCGACCACGGCCACGAGGCTTTCCAGTTCGACGAAACGACGCATATTGTTGCTTTTTCAGGAACAATTATTTTTGAAAATGCCTATTTATCCCGAAATAGTCAATCCGGATACTGCTCCCTCGCCCGGCACTGGCGCCGGGGCGCAGATCGAGGAGGGAGCAGGGCATGAATTCCGACAGCCATGGCAGTGGCGCAGACCTTCGGGTATTGCGGGTCGACTCCAGCGGCCGCTATGCGGGCTCGGCGACGCGGACGCTCAGCGGCGACCTGGTACAGGCGCTCGAGGCGCGTTACGGCCGCGTGGACGTAGTCCGGCGAGACCTTGCGGACGGCCTGCCGTTTGTCGACGCCGCCTGGATCGAGGCGAACTTCACTTCGCCGGAGGAGCGCAGCGCAACGCATGCCGAAACCCTCGCCCGCTCCGACGAGCTGGTGGCGGAGCTGAAGCGCGCGGACGTACTGGTCGTCGGCGCGCCGCTCTACAACTTCGGGATTCCGGCCGTGCTCAAGGCCTGGATCGACATGATCGCCCGCGCCCGGCTGACCTTCCGCTACACGGACCAGGGGCCGGTCGGGCTGCTGACCGGCAAGAAAGCCTACCTCGTGGTCGCCACCGGGGGCGTGCCCGTGGACAGCAAGGCGGACTTCGCGACGCCTTACCTGCGCCATGCGCTGCGCTTCGTCGGCATCAGCGACATCTCGGTGGTCGAGGCAGACCGGATCAACCAGCGCGGCGAGGATGCGCTGGAGGCCGCCCGGCTGCAGATCGCAGATCTCATCCATACGCCGCCGCGGCTCGATGCGGGCGCGGCCTGATCCACATAAAACTACTGATCGGAGGAACATTCGAAATGACCACCAACGACAACGCGGCCTGGGCCGCACTGCTGCTCCGGGTATCGCTCGGCATCGTTTTCATTGCGCACGGCCTGCTGAAGGTCTTCGTCTTTACGCTGCCCGGGACGATGCAGTTTTTCGCCAGCGTCGGCTTCCCCGGCTGGACGGCCTACCTGGTCGCTGCGCTCGAAGTGGGCGGCGGTGCACTGCTGATCGCCGGCCTCGGGACGCGCTGGGTCTCGCTGGCGATGGTGCCGGTATTGCTCGGTGCCACCAGCGTGCACTTCGGGGCCGGCTGGCTGTTCACGAACGCGAATGGCGGCTGGGAGTATCCGGCGTTCCTGGCGGCCGCTACCGTCGTACAGGCACTGCTCGGACCGGGCGCCTTTGCATTGCGAGTGCCGGCCAGGGCACGCGCCGTGACGGCCTGAACGACTCGCTATCGACCAGGGAGCAATTGGCATGATCACTGTCAGGAAGGCAGCCGACCGGGGCGCGGCCAGCATCGGCTGGCTGGACAGCCGGCACAGTTTCTCGTTCGGCAGCTATTACAATCCGGCACACATGGGATTCGGCAGCCTGCGTGTCATCAACGACGACCGGGTGCAGCCGTCCGAGGGCTTCGGCGAGCACGGACACCGCGACATGGAGATCCTGTCCTACGTCGTCGCCGGCGCGCTGGAACACCGCGACAGCATGGGCAACGGTTCCGTGATTCGCCCCGGGGACGTGCAGCGCATGAGCGCCGGCACCGGCATCCGGCACAGTGAGTACAACCACTCGGATTCCGACGTGGTGCACTTCCTGCAAATCTGGATAGTGCCGGAACGGACCGGCCTGCGACCCGGCTACGAGCAGAAGCATTACGCTGACGAGGAGAAACGAGGCCGGCTGCTGCTCGTCGCCTCCGGCGACGGTCGCGACGGCTCGCTGACCATCCACCAGGACGCAGACATGTACGCCAGCGTGGTCGACGCGGGTATGCAACTGGTGCACGAACTCGCGCCCGGTCGGAAGGCCTGGATCCAGGTCGTCAGCGGCTCTGTCGAGGTCGATGGAACCCGCCTCGATGCGGGCGACGGGGCCGCCATCGAAGACCTTGACCGGCTGGGTTTCGCGGCCTCCGGCGAGTGCGAGTTCCTGCTGTTCGACCTCGCCTGACATCGCCGACCGTGACACGGGGACGGGGTGGCCTCTCCCCTGCCGGCCCGCCCTGCCGTTATCATGCGGCCCTTGCCGGCCCGGCAATTTCGCCGACGGCAGGACGGAAGGAACCGCCGCATGATCAATCGCCGAGTGTTCATCGCCGCCGCCGGCGCAGCCGGCATCGCGCTGCGCGCGGGTGCCGAAACGCCGCTCGTCCGCCCGCCGCGAGTGCGTCCGGGCGACCGCGTCGGGCTCGTCAACCCCGCCACCGCGGCATTCGAAACCATGCCGATCGAGATCATGGTCGAGGCGCTGGAGTCGCTCGGTCTCGAGGTCGTGCTGAGCCCGAATTACTACCAGCGCCACGGCTATTTCGCAGGCACCGACGCGGAGCGCGCGGCAGACATCAACGCGTTCTTCGCCGACTCGTCCATCCGAATGATCTTCGCGCGCGGCGGCTGGGGGTCGGCCCGTGTCCTGCCGCTGCTCGACTACGAACTCATCGCGGCAAACCCGAAAGTATTGCTGGGTTACAGCGACGCGACGGCGCTGATCACCGGCGTGCACTCGAAGACCCGCCTCGTAACCTTTCACGGTCCGAGCCCGCTGGACCGGTATTCCGCCGATTATTTCCGGCGCGTCGTAATGAACGGCGAGGCCGTCGAGATGCGCAATCTCGAGGAGATCGACGACGACAAGCTGGTCCAGACCGAGCACCGGCTGCAGACGTTACGTCCGGGCAAGGCGCGCGGACCCGCGCTCGGCGGCAACCTGACTGTGCTCACGGCGATCATGGGCTCACCGTACTTGCCCGACTTCGACGGCGCGGTGCTGTTCCTTGAAGACGTCAACGAAGCCGTCTACCGCGTCGACCGGATGCTGACCGAACTCAGGCTGGCCGGCATCCTCGAGCGGATCAGCGGCTTCGTGTTCGGACGCTGCACCGACTGCGAGCCCGGCACGAGCTACGGCTCGCTGACGCTGGAGCAGGTGCTCCGCGAGCACATCGAGCCGCTCGGCATCCCCGCGTTCAGCGGCAGCATGATCGGCCACATCGATCAGCAGTTCACCATCCCGCTCGGCATCGACGTGGAAATCGACGCCGCGGCAGGTACGATCCGGATGCTCGACGCCGCGGTTTCCTGAGCCGCCAGGAGGCGGCCGTCCGTCACATGCCCGCCTGTTCGCGCACCCAGCGCACGGCCGCCTCGTGCGTGCCGAACCAGACATCGGCGTGGCCGCGGATGTAGTCGATCAGCTCGCGCAGGATCACGATGCGCGAGCGATGCCCGATGTAGTGCGGGTGCATCGTCAGTACGAAGATGGTGCCCTCGGCATAGGCGACGTCGAATTCGTCCTTGTAAACCTGCAGCACCTCGCGCGGACTGGCGTAGCGTTCACCGAGCGGGTTGAACAGCGGCGCATCGTCGAGGATCCACTGCACCGGCAGCTCGACCATGCCGGTCGGCTGGCCGCCGGCATTGATCTCGTAGGGCCGGTCGTCGGCCATCAGGGACGAGTCGTACAGGAAGCCGAGCTCGAGCAACAGCTCCAGCGTCGAATCGGAGAAGTTCCACGACGGCGCGCGGTAGCCGACGGGCTTGCGCCCGGTCAGCTCGGTAACCCGTTCCACGGCTTGCCGGAGCAGCCGCGCTTCCTCGTCGCGCGGCAGCTGGTTATTGCGCTCGTGGATCCAGCCATGGATGCCGATCTCGTGCCGGCCCGACGCCTCGATCAGGCCGATCATCTGCGGGCTGAGCGTGAAGCTCATCGCCGGGCCGAAGAAGCTGGCCGCGATGCCGTACTCGTCCAGCAATGCGAGGATGCGGGGCAGCCCTGTGCGGGCACCGTACTGACCCTGCGAGAGTCCGCCGACGCTGGTATCACCGTCGCGCAGCCACACGGTCTCGTTGTCGACGTCGAACGACAGCAACACCGCGACGCGCGCGCCGCCCGGCCAGCTTTCGGGGTTCAGGTCCCGCCCGGCGCGCACCTTGTTGACCTCGGCCGCCACCTTCTCCTCGGTCCACTGCCAGGGCGGGGCGCTCTCCTCGGCCCGCACGACCGATAGAGCCAGCAAGAGTCCTGCTCCGGCTACAGTCAGCAACTTCATATTCACAGCTCCCAACGTCCGTGTCGGCGTCCGCGCCGACGCACCCGACAAGGTCTCTATACTACCAGCCAACCGGCGTGAGATCGGGAGGTTGCGGCGGGGGTGCCGCCATATTCCGATATACTCCCTCACGATTCGGCGGCAGACCTCGGCTGACACGCCACCATCGACCAGCAACCAAGTAACCGGCGTATGCAAGCGAACCAGGCTCGGGCGACAAATCCGATCAGGCGAGCAGCGGCGCGTCTCAGACTGACGCCGCTGCATCCGCAGTGGTTCGCATTCCTGCGCGAGGAACGGAACCTCCGGGCGACCTGCGCCCGCATTTCCGGCCTGGTCGTCGACATCGGCTGCGCCGATGGCAAGCCGCGGCACTTCCTCCCCCCGGGTGCCCGTTATCTCGGAATAGACTACTTCCCGACCGCGACCGGTTGGTACGACACGCGGCCCGAAGTCTACGCGGACGCTCGCGCACTGCCGTTGCGCGGTGGCAGTGTCGATCATGTATTGCTCCTCGACGTGCTCGAACACGTCCCCGATCCCGATAGTTGCCTGGCCGAGATAGGCAGGACCTTGAAGCCTGGCGGGAGACTGACGATACAGGTGCCGTTCCAGTACCCGGTGCACGACGCCCCGCGCGATTTTCATCGCTGGACCCGTTACGGGCTGCAGCGCGCGGCCAACCGTCACGGCTTCACAATCGAGGAGGAAATTGCCCTCGGGCACCCGCTGGAAACGGCTGCGCTGAACTCGAACATCGCAAGCAGCAAGACCGTTCTGAACTGGGCTGCTCGACGAAATCCCCTGGTCGTACTGGGGCTGCTGCTGCCGATCATGGTTGTCGTCACCAATTGCGCCGCGTGGGTCCTGGCGCGCCTGAGCAAACCAGACGACCTCATGCCTTACGCTTACCGCATGGTCTGGGCACGCCGGTAGATGCGGCACCTGGCGCTCGTATCGACTTCGTACCCGGACGGCGCTCCCGGCAGCGAGGCCGCCGGCAGCTTCGTCGAGGATTTCGCCGTGGAGCTCTCCGGCCGAGTGCGGGTCTCGGTGCTCGCCGCCGCAACGGCCGAGTCCATGTGCCGAAACGGTAACCTGTCGATCCGGCGTTTCGCCGTGCCGCGTCTGCCGCTGTCGTTGCTGCGGGCAACAAGGCCCGCTGACTGGCCCGCCATTATCGACACGCTGCGCTCAGGCAGCGCCGCACTGGATCGCCTCTGCCGGGAGGACCGGCCGGACCACATTCTTGCGCTGTGGGCGCTGCCGAGCGGTTACTGGGCCCGGTCGAGCGGACTCCGACACGGGATCCGCTACAGCATCTGGGCTCTCGGGAGCGATATCTGGTCCCTCGGCAGGTTGCCGCTCGTACGGGGCGCACTGCGGCGAGTACTGGCCGATGCCGCTAACCGGTATGCGGACGGCTTGCAGCTGGCGAGCGACGTAGAAAGGATATCGGGCATGGCCTGCAGCTTTCTACCGAGCACCCGGCGACTCCCGCAGCCGACGAGGACGACGCGGCGATCCACGCCGCCGTATCGGCTCGCCTTCCTCGGTCGCTGGCATTCGAACAAGGGTGTCGATGTGTTACTCGACGCACTCGGGCGACTCGACGACGGCGACTGGAAGCGCATCGCAGAGATTCGGGTTTGCGGCGGCGGAGCGCTCGAGGACGCCGTGCGCCAGTCCATCGGAGCGCTTCAGGCCCAAGGACGCCCTGTGTCAATCGGCGGATACCTGGACAAGCAGGCTGCGGCCGACCTGATCGGTGGCGCCGATTATCTGCTGCTGCCCTCCCGCATCGAAAGCATCCCGGTCATCTTCTCCGATGCCGTGCAGGCCGGCACACCGCTCGTTGCGACTCCCGTCGGTGACCTTCCTCGCCTGTTCCGGAAATACCGAGTCGGCGTGATCTCGGAGTCCGTTGAAGCACAAGGCTATACCTCCGCCCTGCGTGCCGCGCTCGGAACGGATCCGCGGACGTTCGAATCCGGCCTGGTCGACGCGATGGCGGATTTCGACCTCGGAGCCGCTGCGTCTCGAGTAGCCCGCGAGTGCGTTGGGGATTCGGAGTGACCGGATTCGTCTTTACCGAGACACCACCGGATGGCTGGGATCGCCGTTGCGCCGATACCGGGGCATTTTTCAGCTCCCCCGCCTGGCAGGACGTATTACTGGACGGCTTCTCGACGACCGCCCTGTATGGCTGGGATGGCGCCGGCGGCGGGGCAATATCCCTGTTTCCGGCCGGTCCATTTCGTATCGGCTACCTGGGCTTTCCGGTCGGAACCCTGCTTGAGGCGAACGAATCCCCGGTCGAGTTCGTTCAATCACTGGCCGCACTGGAGCCACCCGCTCGCCCTGTCTGCCTGCGCATACCGGTCAGTCCCTTCGCTGGCACGGCAGACCTCGGCCTTCCCTGGACGACCGCCCCGGAGACGGCTATCCCGGACCTGCAGAACTGGCGGCTCGATGACGTTTCGAAAAACCTCCGCCGCGATATTCGGCGGGCGCAGAGATCGGGACTGGAGCTTGTGGCCGCGACGCAGCCGGCGCAGGGTGATGCGCTTTTCGACATGTACTGCAAGACCGTAGAGCGCAAAGGGGGCTCACAACGCTACACCAGGGCGTATTTCCGTTCCCTGGTCAAACTGTCGTTGCACGATGACCGGATCGATGTACTGTTGGCGCAGTCCGGCGGCAACATTGCTGGTTTCGCCGTAACCGCGCGGGAACGTACGACGACCTACTATTTGCACGGTGGGGCGAACGAGGCGTACCGCGCGGACAGCCCGTCCGATTTGTTACTCAGTCATGCCATCGAGACGGCCAGGGCCCGCGGCTTTCGATGCTTCAACCTGATGGCGTCTCCAGCCACACAGGTCGGGCTGGTCAGGTACAAGGAAAAGTGGGGCGGCGAAACGCGTGCACACAGGACCTATACGCTTCCGCTGCGCGCCACCTACCCCCTGTTCAGGGCCGCCGAACTGGCTTACAGGCTGTTCTCCTGAATCTCAGGGCGCTTCTTGCGAAGCACGTAAACGAAACCCGGGAATATGAATGGCGCTAAACGGTATACGAAAAGCGCCAGCGATTGTCTTGCCGATCCGGGTCGAAGCATATCCGTTGCATGGAACCGGGCCGGATCGCGAAGGATTCGGTCCGTATAGATCCGCACGTCGAAACCGGCAACCAGCTTCCGCAACCGTCCGGGGGAATACGGCTTTTCGGGATAGCCGCTGCCCTTCCCTGCCAGCCGCATGTATGCGTCTGCGATCTTGCGCGGGAACCAGCTCAGTAACGGCAACCTGTAATGCGGTTCCACCAGATCGTACTTGTTCGGCCCGGCAAAATAGCAGCGCCCATCCGGTGTGAGAACCCGCGCAATCTCAGCGACCAGCCGGCTCGCATCGTCGGTATGTTCGTATACGTGATTGCAGATTACGACGTCGAAGGAGTCCGAGCGAAAAGGCAAGCGCTCGGCGTCCGTGCGCAGGAAAACGAGGTTCTTCGCCTTGCATCCCAGGGATTCATCCATGTCGATGCCTACGCCGAAAGCCCCTTCCGGAGTAATCGATCTCAGGATCAGGCCATGGGCACAGCCTATGTCGAGTATGCGCAAGTCAGCCCCGAATTTGACGCCGTCCGCCTCCAGGACCGCGCGTATCTTGGCTGCTTTCAGTGAGCGGCTCCCGGAGTCACCGAGTGCCGCGGCTCCATCAAAGGAATCCGCGTATCTGCTTGCTTTCTCTTTTAGTTCGCCCATCAAAGACCTTTCAATCGGAACGACGGTCGAAAAGCCAAACTGCCCGCATCCACACCAGGGGCATGACTGCCCCTATGCCCTGCCCCATCTTCTCTGCAGAATAATAGTTGATGGAACCGCGATCGCGATCGCCGTCATCAGCCTGACTCCACGAACCCACAGCAAGACAGCGAACAATTCAATGACCGTCGTATTCAACGATCGACCCACGTACAGGCCGGTGACCTCCTGGATACCGACGGCACCCGGGGTGACGTTTAGAAATCCGGAGATTACCTGAGAAGCGGCGATCAAGAGCGCGACATCGATCCGGATATCGGCTGAATAGTCTCTGAGCGCAACTGTCCACGTCACGCAGGCAATTACGAAATTCGCGATTACCAGCGCCACTGATACGGCAACCAGCCTTCTGTCGCCGACGACCAGCGTAAGGCCCTGCCAGAACGTCGTCCACCAGCCTCCTGCGCTGCCCGAAGGCATTTCGCGTCTGATTTTTCCGATTATCGTCAGCGCAAGAACGAGCAGAATCGGCACTGCGAACATTGTCAGCAAACTTACCGAAAGACCCTGGGCGGAACCGGACACTCCAATCAGTATCAACAACGCAATACAAGAAACCACTAACAGGTTAAGCAGCGCAAAAACAATCATACCCCCGGCGAAATGGGTGATTGGAAATCCGTGCGCGCGCTTCATATACGCTGCGCGCAGACCGACGCCGGCACCGACCGGCAACAACAGGTTTCCTGCAGTCGAGATCGACGAAATGAGAAACGATTCGCCAGCCGAAATACCAGAGCCAAGATGACGTGCGACCAGCCAATTGTATGTCGACCGCACAGCCAGGCTAAGTACGAAACCGAGAGACACCAGCGTGACCGGCAGGGGCGAGGGCCATTGCAGATGGCGAAACTCATCCCATTCGCTACTTACGTAGACCAGCCCCGCTACGCAAAATAACAGCGCCAGCAAGTAGCGAAAGTACTGGACAGGAGACCTTTTCGCCGGAACAGGTCCCGGCGTGCCCTCTGTCATCCCGGTTCTAGCGCGCAGCGATTTGCTCCACATGCGCATCTACTCTGGCCAGGTAGTCTTCGCGGGTCATCTGAAGCTCGCCCGCTACCGCGAGGAAACGATGGGACATGTCTTCTGGAAGTGCCGCCGAGGGTTGCGCGACGAACGCGGCCGGCACATTACCGTGCTGCCGCAGCGACAAGGTATCGCCTGCCCAATCGTGAAATTCTTCGATAAATTTCCGTGGGTCGCGGCACAGCTGTTCATAACGCACAACAATGTGCCGACCCGGCATCAATCGCGCCAGGTCATGCTCGACCATCTGCTCAGTCCTTATGGTCTGATACGCGACGCGTTCACAGAGATCCCGATCAAGCCATTCCCGGTAGAACGGCGGCCGCACCGACCACCAATCGGCAGATCTGCGCTCCAGGCCAGCCCTGATCAGTGATGCGGCAACGGCCGCAGAATCACGCATGATAAGGACAATTCGGGCATTGGTGATGGTTTGCATCAGTGCCGCGATCGACAGCGAGAAATATACGTTCTTGAAGACGTACTGGCGGCCCGCTATTGCGGACAGCGACCGGACCATATCGTTTACCTCAAATGCATCATCCGGCGATATCAATTCCGGCGCTACATAGTGGCCGAGCTCACCTGTCTCACGGAACCATTTCTGCCAGACAACATGGTTTTCCGCTGGCGCAAGCAGGCCAGGTATCCGGCCATATTTCGATACGTAGCTCGCCTTTGGGCGGCGGATAGCCGGCGCTATCAGCCGGGTCGAGATATTCGGAAGCCCATACGTGTAGCTGTAAGACTTGGTCAGATAGGCAACATTGAACGCCTGCACGATGAGTTCGTAAAGCAGGGTTGTTCCCGAGCGTGGCAGGCCGACTATGAAAATCGGTTCGGCATCGCAGGAGCGGCGGCTGGCCGCCACCGGGTCTATCAAGCCACCAATTCGGTTCGCGGCTCCCAGTGCACTTTTGGCCAGCCGGCGCAACATGGTCAATCGCCCTGGCCCGAGGCATTACGACCGGCGATCCAATCTTCTCGACTTCCGGACCTCAATCCCGGGTCAATCCAATGCATCGTGCGACGCGTCACCACGCGCTCATCCCCGAATAACCCGTCGAACTGACCGAATTATCCGGTTAACGTCCGGCTCAGAAAGCTTGGGAGACAGGGGAAGGCTGACGGTCTGGCGGCCAAATTCATAAGCAATCGGCCAGTTCTCCGGCCGCCATCCGAATCTTTGCTGGTAATGCGGATGCTGAGCAAGACTAAGATAGTGCACGCCTAGGCCGATCCCGGCTGCCGTCATCCGCTCAATGAATTCGTCACGCTCCATGCCCGCCTTCGATCGGTCGATCCTGAGTGTATACAGATGAAAAGCATGAACAGTATCCGGCTCGGGCTCAGCCGGGCGACCCACCGGCAGGTCCGCAAGAGCCTCCTGGTAGGAATCCCAGATCTGCCGCCTGCGCTGCCAGTTTTCCTCTAATCGCTGCAATTGATGAATTCCGAGCGCGGCTTGCAAATCCATCATGTTGTATTTGAAACCCGCTTCCACTACCTGGTAATGCTTGTACCCCGCATCACCGAAACGATGCCAGGCGTCTTTGGACATTCCGTGTAGCGCTAGCACCTTGATGCGATCGATAGCGTCCCGCGATCGAGCTGCGACCATGCCTCCTTCGCCGGTGGTGACATTCTTGGTCACGTAGAAACTGAAACAACCGAAATCCCCGAAAGTCCCGGCAGTCTGGCCATGCCATTTGGTCTCGATGGCGTGAGCGCAGTCTTCGATTACGGCCAGACCGTGCCTGTTCGCTATTTTCATTATCGCGCCCATGTCACAAGGCCTGCCCGCGAAATGCACCGGCACTATCGCACGGGTTCTGTCACTGATGCTGGCCTCCAGTTGCACGGTATCGATGTTCAGCGTCCCCGGATCGATGTCGACCAGTACAGGAGTCGCGCCCGCGTGAATGATCGCGTTCGCCGTGGCGCAAAAGGTCATCGCCGTAGTGATCACCTCGTCGCCTGATCCCAGCCCGGCGGCAATCATGCTTACGTGAAGCGCCGCAGTACACGAATTGACGGCGGCAACGTTCGACGCATCGAGCCCCTTGCGGGTTGCGAAGTCGCGCTCGAACTTTGCCACTTTCGGACCGGTCCCGATCCACCCTGACCGCAGAACCGCCTCGGCCTCAGCTATCTCGGCCTCTCGAATATCCGGAGCGCCGAAAATAATGAACGGTTCGTCACTACTTGCCGACATGACTTATCCTTCAATCCGAATCAGTGGACAACCTGCGGATCGGGCATTGCCGATCGATGCGCCACCGGGTGAGCGCTTGAACATACACGTTGCCGCTTTCATTTGGCCAGGAGACCGAGCAGGTAGTCGCCGTAACCGCTCGATGCCAGGGGTCTGGCCAGGGCTTCGAGCTGCTCCCCGGAGATATAGCCCATGTGATAAGCGATTTCTTCGGGACAACATACCTTGAACCCCTGGCGCTCCTCGATCGTTTCCACGAAGTTCGACGCAGCAAGGAGCGATTCCTGGGTACCCGTATCCAGCCAGGCGGTCCCTCTTCCGAGCACCTCGACGTGCAGCTCGCCTCTGTCGAGATAGATTCGATTGAGATCCGTTATTTCCAGCTCGCCTCGCGCGGATGGTTTGAGCTGGCGTGCAATGCGGCAAACTTCCGAATCGTAGAAATACAGACCGGTAACCGCATACCGCGAGCGCGGGTTCGTCGGCTTTTCTTCCAGTCTTATTGCGCGCTCGTCGGCATCGAGTTCGACCACGCCGTAGCGTTTCGGATCACGGACGGCGTAGGCGAAAATGGTCGCCCCCTGAGTCCTGCCCGCTGCCCGAAGCAACTTGGCTTGCAATTCGGACCCATAAAATATGTTATCGCCGAGAATCAGAGAGCAGGGGCGTCCGTCGATGAACTTTTCGGAGATCAGGAAGGCCTGAGCCAATCCCTCTGGAGCTGCCTGCACTGCGTAAGAGAAATTCAGACCGAGATGTGTCCCGTCGCCGAGCAGACCCTGAAACCTGGGCGTGTCCTGCGGTGTGGAAATCACCAGGATGTCCCGGATACCCGCCAGCATGAGGATCGACAAGGGGTAGTAAATCATCGGCTTGTCGTAGACTGGCAGCAGCTGCTTTGAAATGACCTGGGTCATCGGGTAGAGGCGCAGCCCGGAGCCCCCGGCCAGTATTATCCCTTTCATTGCGCGTCTACCCCGCTGCCGTAATTGGTTGCCAACCAGTTTCTATATTCTCCGCTGCTGACGTCGTTGACCCAGTCCTGATTCTGGAGATACCAGACCACTGTTTTTCGAATACCGCTCCGGAAGTCTTCCGCCGGCCGCCAGCCGAGCTCGCGCCTGATCTTGCCGGCGTCAATTGCGTAGCGCCTGTCATGACCCGGGCGGTCGGCCACGAACCGGACAAGTTCCCGGTGCGCCTTCTCTCCGGGTAAAGGGTGCAACTCGTCCAGGAGTGCACAGACTTCATGCACGACGTCGAGATTCGCCTTCTCGCAGTCGCCCCCGATATTGTAAGTTGCGCCCGGTTTGCCGCCCGCCAATACCGCTCTCAATGCCTCGCAGTGGTCTTCCACGTAGAGCCAGTCGCGCACATTCATTCCATCGCC
Organism: Gammaproteobacteria bacterium; assembly: GCA_029884165.1. Classification (GTDB taxonomy): domain Bacteria; phylum Pseudomonadota; class Gammaproteobacteria; order Steroidobacterales; family Woeseiaceae; genus JAOUIH01. The sequence goes on from JAOUIH010000021.1 coordinate 43,836, forward strand.
GTAGACAGGCAGCGACTCACCCTTCTGGCCTCGCAGAATGACCAGGGGTATCAGCTTTTCGGGAAACTGGAACGGTCCGTAATTGTTCGAGCAGTGGGTCGTGATGACGGGAAGACCATAAGTATGGAAATACGACCGAACCAGGTGGTCGCCGGCAGCTTTCGATGCGGAATACGGGCTGTTTGGAAAATAGCCACTAGTTTCGTCGAAAGGAATCGCATCCGGACCCAGCGACCCAAAGACCTCGTCCGTCGAAACATTGACAAAGCGGAAGGCCTCTCGCGCTGCCGCCGGCAATGTCGCCACATAGGAGCGCGTTGCTTCGAGCAGTCGGAAGGTTCCCGTTATGTTCGTCCGGATAAAATCCTCGGGGCCGCGTATCGATCGGTCGACGTGACTCTCGGCGGCGAAATGCACGATCGCACGCACCGCGTGTTGCCTCAGCAGGTCGGATACGAGTTCGAGATCACATATGTCCCCCTTGACGAACAGGTGGCGCGGGTTGGCTGACGCAGCCGCGAGGCTACCCAGGTTGCCGGCATAGGTCAGCTTGTCCAGGTTGACGACAGGCTCTTCTCCCGCCCTCAGGCAGGAGAGTACAAAATTGGCTCCTATGAAGCCGGCACCACCGGTCACTAAGATCGTCAAAGCAAGTGCTTCCCCTGCGGGACCCGGCTCGAAGAACGGAGATACACCTGCGCGAATGTCGGCGTTATCTGCCAGATTGACAGTCCTTCACCGCCTGCGTACAAACAATCTGTGTCGAATCGGCGCATCTCGGAGGCGATTATAATGAAGTTCCTGAAAACATTTGTGCTGATCTTCAGTTCGATGATTTCGATCCAGGGCTGGGGTCAGGAAATCGCAGAACCCTTCAAGGTCGGCACCTTCGAGATCGGCGGCGAGCCGACGGTCGGCGTCGTGCTGCGCGACAGCCTGGTGCTGGAACTCGACGCGGCCAATGCGGCGCTCGAGCGCTCCGGCCGCTACGTGTCGATGCCGATGCCGGCTGACATGCTCGGGCTGATCGAGCGTTACGAGTACGGCATGAAGCCGCGGCTCTACGAGATCGTCAATTTCGCGGTCGCGGAAGACATGCTGGGCGACGGGCGCCCGGGCTGGGTACACGAGGTCGGCTCCATCCGGACGCTGCCGCCGATCATGTACCCGGGCAAGATCCTGAATGCGGCCGTCAACTTCTACAGCCACGTCGAGGAGTCGGGCACCGAGGCGGAGCGGCAGGAGGCCCGGAGACTGCGCCGCGAGCAGCGCGGCGTGCCTTACCTGTTCCTGAAGCCGAGCCGCGGCGCCGTCGTCGGCAACGGCGAGCCGGTCGTGATTCCCTGGGGCCGTGACCGGACCGACTGGGAGGTCGAGCTGGGTGCCGTCATCGGCCGCACAGGCAAGTACGTGTCGGCGAATGACGCCGAAGCGCATGTCTTCGGCTACATGGTCACGCTCGATATCTCGGATCGCGGCGGACGACCGCCGGGCGGCGCCCCTTTCACGTCAGACTGGTTCGTCGGCAAGGGTCACGACACGTTCGCGCCGCAGGGTCCGTGGATCGTGCCCAAAGAGTTCTACGGCAACCCGATGGAGATACTGCGCCAGACGCTCAGCGTCGGTGGCGAGCAGATGCAGGAGGCGACCGCCGGCGACATGATCCACTCGTTGTGGGAGCTGATCGAATACGCGTCGTCGATCATCACGCTGTACCCGGGCGACGTGATCAACAACGGCACCTCGGGCGGTGTCGGCATGGGCACCGCCGTGCGCGGCGAGCAGCGCTTCCTGCAGCCGGGCGAGGAGATCACCGCGACCATCGACGGCATCGGGTCGCTCAGGATGCCGGTCGTCGCCGAGCCCGAGCCGAAAGGACTGACGGGCGCCCAGCTGCCGCCGGTGAAGACCTATCGCAAGTAGGCGCGGCCTGCCGGCTCAGTAACCCGCCGCGGCGCCGTCGAAGCGCATCTCCGAGGCGCCGCGGTAGACGCCCGTCGCGGGATCGCGCCAGACCGCCTGGTAGCCGCCGACCGCGCCCACGTAGGGGCGGACGCCATGGTCTATGCGATGGCCGCGTCGCTCGAGCTCCTCCACGACCGCGTCGGCAACGCCCGCTTCCATCAGCACGCGCCCGCCGTCGCTCATCCGAGCCCCGGTCGGCTGCGAGGAACCGCTGTGCACGAAGCGGGCGGCGTCGCCGGCCTCCTGCACGTTCATCCCGAGGTCGAGCACGTTGACCAGGACCTGCACGTGAGCCTGCGGCTGCAGGAACCCGCCCATGACGCCGAAGGCCATCAGCGGCACCTCGCCGCGCATCAGGAAGCCCGGGATGATCGTATGGAACGGGCGCTTGCCCGGCGCATACACGTTCGCATGCCCGTCTTCCAGCGTGAACTGGCTGCCGCGGTTCTGCAGCGGGAAACCGAGGCCGTCGGGCACTATGCCGCTGCCGAACTCCCAGAAGTTGCTCTGGATGAACGACACCATCATGCCGCTCTCGTCGCCGACCGCGAGATAGGTCGTGTCGCCCTTCGGTGGGGGCCCGCCCGCGGACACATCGAGCGCGGCACGGGCAAGGTCGATCAGCCCGCGCCGCTCGGTGGCGTATTCATCGCTCAGCAGGAACTCGAAATCGTCGGCGCCGAAAGACGGATCCGCGTAATACCGGGCGCGATCCTCGTAAGCCAGCTTGGAAGCCTCTATGAGCAAGTGCCAGAAATCGGCGTTGTCGCGACCCATCTCGGCGAGCGGCCAGGCCTCGAGGATCTTCAGCATCTGCAGCGCCGCGATACCCTGGCTGTTCGGCGGCAGCTCGTAGACGTCGTAGCCTCGATACCTGACCGACACCGGCGTCACCCATTCGCCCTCGTGCGCCACGAGGTCGCCCGCCTCGATGTGCCCGCCGGACCGCGCTACGGCCTCGACGATGCGGCGCGCCATCTCTCCCTCGTAGAAACTCTCTCGCCCGCCCTGCGCCAGGCGCTCGTAGCTGTCGGCAAGATCCGGGTTGCGGAATATCTCCCCCTCGGCGGGCGGACGACCGGCCGTCGTGTAGACGCGCTCGAGCTCCGCGAACCACTCCTGCGGCAGGCCCGAATTACGGAATTCGCCCAGCGCATCGGCCCACAGCCGCGCGTCGACCTCGGTCACCGGGATGCCTTCGCGCGCGTACTCGATGGCCGGGCGCAACAGCTCGGCCATCGGCAGCCGGCCGTAACGCTCGTGCAGCGCGTACCAGCCGTCGACGGCGCCCGGGACGCTGACCGACAACGGCCCGAACAACGGGATGCGCTCCGCGTCGCCGAGGGCCTCGCGCAGCGCTGCGTAGCCAAGGCCCTTCGGCGAACGCCCGCTGCCGTTGTAGCCGGCCAGGCTTCGGGTTTCCGGATCCCACACGATCGCGAACAGGTCGCCGCCTATGCCGCACATGTGCGGCTCGACGAGCGCCAGCATCGCATTGGCCGCAATCGCCGCATCGGCGGCACTGCCGCCCTTCTTCAGGATATCGACGGCCACCGAGGAGGCGATCGGGTGCGAGGTGGCCGCCATGCCGTGCCGCCCGAGCACCGGGCTGCGGCTCGCGAAGCCGTCGCCGGTATAGCGCGTCCCGCCCTGCTCCGCGGCTGCAAGCGCCGGCAGCATCAACGCGACAAGTATCAGCGGGACGTTGCGGCTGGGCCGGCGGATGGGGGCGGACGCGGAGATCGAGACCATGGCTGGTTCCTGTTGCTGTGCGGAAATGACTACTGTAAGCGCCGCCCGGCGGCCAGACAAACGCTCGTCTGGCAATGCCGGTACCAGGACCGTTACCATGCGCGGCCATGAAGACTCAGCATTTCAACCGGCTGCAGAAGCGGCTGCGGCGCAAGACCGGCAACGCGATCAGCGACTACCACATGATCGAGGACGGCGACCGGGTCATGGTTTGCCTGTCGGGCGGCAAGGATTCCTACACGCTGCTCGACATGCTGCTCGGCCTGCAAAGGTCCTCGCCCGTCCGCTTCGAGCTGGTCGCGGTGAACCTCGACCAGAAGCAGCCGGGCTTCCCGGAGCACGTCCTGCCGGAGTACCTGGCGTCGCTCGGCGTCGAGTACCGCATCGTCGAACAGGATACTTACAGCGTCGTGCGGGAAAAACTGCAGCCCGGCAAGACCATGTGCTCGCTTTGCTCCCGACTGCGCCGCGGCGCGCTGTACCGAACTGCCGGCGAGATCGGCGCGACCAGGATCGCGCTGGGGCATCACATGGACGACCTCGTCGAGACCTTGTTCCTGAACATGTTTCACGGCTCCCGGCTGAAGACCATGCCGCCGAAGCTCGTCAGCGACGATCGCCGCAACATCGTTATCCGTCCCCTGGTCTATTGCCGCGAGCGGGAAATCGCGCGCTATGCGCGCCATCGCCAGTTCCCGATCATCCCCTGCAACCTGTGCGGCTCACAGCCCAACCTGGAGCGAGTACGCATCAAGGCAATGCTGGCGGAATGGGAACGGGAGTCGCCAAATCGCGTGGTCGCGATCTTCAAGTCGATGCAGCGGGTTACGCGCAGTCACATGCTCGACCCGTCTCTATACGATTTCGCGTCGATCAGTACCGAGAGCGTTGGCGAGGGGGATGAGCTCGATATCGCGTTCGATCCGCCCGAGATCGCCGCGACAAACGGGGCGGTGCCAACTCAGGAACGACTATCGGCGTAGCGCCGGGCGAACACGCGGACAAAGGGACCCGCGACCAGGGGCAGCGCGCTCATCGCCAGCACGAGCACCCAGCCTTCGGGCCCCGGGTCCGACAGGCGCAGCAACGCCGCCGGCAGCGGCGTGTAGATCGACCCGAGCACCAGCGCAAGGCACAGCACGAGCGCCGCCCACACCCAGCCATTCCTCGTTATTTCGTTCCTTACCGGGCTGGCCATGTCGTCGCGCATGTTGAACACGTGCCACAGCTGGGCGAGCGCCAGCGTACAGAAGGACACGGTCACGGCCCGCTGCGTATCGAACCCGAGGTACAGGATCGCCATCGCCATCGCGGCCAGCACACTGCCCGAGATCACCAGCCCGTGCAGCGCGATGCGTATCCAGTGTCTCCGCGTCAGCACGGCCTCGTCGGCCGGCCGCGGCCGCCGCGTCATCTGGGCGTCGGAACCCTCCCCGACACCCAGCGCGAGCGCCGGAAAGACGTCGGTGACGAGATTCAGGAACAGGATCTGCAAGGGCATGAGCGGCAGCGGCGCGCCGGCGAGCGTCGCGAGGCTGACGACCAGGACTTCGCTGATGTTGCAGGAGAGCAGGTACACCACGAACTTGCGGATGTTGCCGAAGATCGTCCTGCCCTGCGCAACCGCCTCGACGATCGTGCCGAACTCGTCGTCCTGCAGCACCATCGCGGCTGCTTCCCTGGCCACTGCCGTGCCGCGCAGTCCCATCGCGACACCGATGTCCGCTTTCTTCAGCGCAGGCGCGTCGTTCACCCCGTCGCCCGTCATCGCTACGATCGCGCCCTCGCGCTGGTAGAAGTCGATCAGCCGCAGTTTCTGCTCCGGCGAGACCCGCGCCAGCACGCGGAGACTGCGCAGCCGCTCGCTTTCCCCCGCGTCGAGCAGGCGTTCCGCCTCGATGCCGCTGGCGAATGCGTCGGGTGCTGTGTCGGGTCCGACGAGGCCGACCTCCCGTCCCACGTTGCGCGCCGTTGCCGCGTGGTCGCCGGTAACCATGACCACGGTTATGCCGGCCTCGCGGCAGCGTTCCAGCGCCTCGCGCACGCCGCTCCTCGGCGGATCCTCCAGGCCGACGATTCCGAGGAGGACCAGTTTCTCGTACGGGTTCGCGCCTGCGTCCCGGGCGACCCGCGTCGCCAGCGCAAGCGTGCGCAGGCCGCGTGCGCCGAAAGACTCGGCGTAGCCGAGCCAGCGCGCGCGCCCGGCATGGTCGAGGGGCACGTCGCCGGCCGGGCTGCGTTCGGCGGAGCAGCGGTCGATGACGGCCTCCGGCGCGCCCTTCACCGCGACGAGCAGGTCGCCCTCGGGCCGCCGGTGCAGCGTCGCCATCAGTTTCAGGTCCGGGTCGAAGGAGTGCTCCGCAATCTCCGGATAGCGCTCCTGCAGTGCAGCCTGCACGACAGCCTTGCCCAGGGCAGCCTCGAGCAGCGCAACCTCGGTCGGGTCCCCGGTCGAGTGTAGCCGGCCCTGCTGGTCGACATCTATCGACGCATTGCTGCAGAGGACGCCGACGCGCAGCAGTTCGGCGATGCGCGCCTGCTGAGCGTTTTCCGACGATCGAGACTGCGGCAACGCAGCGCCGGTCGCGGCGGCATCCAGCTCGACATCCGCCAGGCGCAGTGCGACGACCTGCATCCGGTTCTCGGTGAGCGTGCCGGTCGTCGCAC
>JAOUIH010000230.1 GCA_029884165.1 Gammaproteobacteria bacterium
CCGGCGCCTGGTCCGCACTGTCGCCCGGCGGGGTTACGTGCTTGAGGCCGGCGTTACCCGAATGGACGAGGTTCCGGCCCCGTTGGCGCTCGCGCACAGGCGATCTCCGCCCCATCGGGACCTGTGGTTCCGGCTTGCCGCCGCGCTGGCTGTGCTCGTCGGACTCATGGTGCCGGCGGTCAACGATGCTATCGACGAGCCCGATGCCGCGGATACGCGGCCGGCGGCCGCGCCGAGCGCGCGACTCGACTACGAATTCGCAGAATTCCTGTACCAGCGGCGCGATCCGGGTGACCTGGCGCGTGCCGGGGATCGCTATCGATCGGCGCTGAGCGCAGACCCGGCCATGGCCGAAGCCTGGGCCGGCGTGGCGGCAACCGCCTACGTGCGGATCAACGAACTCGATGAGCCCCGCGAATTGCTGCTGCAAGAGATGGGCGATGCCGTGGAACAGGCGCTGGCTTTCGGTCCGGACCTCGCGATGAACCAGCTGCGCGCCTGCCAGTACTTTCGGATCATCCGTGAGCTGGAGCGCGCCGCCGGGCATTGCCGGCGCGCGCGCGAGCTCGACTCGCAGAGTCCGCGTATGCTCGCCTACCTTGCCGGGCTGGCCGCTGACAATGGCCGTATCGACGAGGCGATCGAGTTGCAGACAGCGGCAGTGGCGCTCGACCCCGTGTCCGCCGTGCAGCGCAATAACCTGGGGTTTTTCCTGGAGGCGGCGGGCCGCTTCGAAGACGCTCGGGAGCAGTGGGCCAGTGTCGCGGAACTGACACCTTTACGGGCCGCGGGGTATCTGGCGCCGAACGCTTACATCGAGTTGCTGCTTGGAGACGCCGGGCAGGCCCTGCAAGGATTCCTGGCGCTGCCCGACAGCGCCGAGCGCGACCAGGGGCTCGCGATGAGTTATTACGCACTCGCACGGGACGGGGAGGCCGAGTCCGCCTTCAATCGCCTGGCCACGAGAGAATACGGCATCGATGGAATGCTGCGACTGGCGGAGGTTTTCGCCTGGCGCGGCGAACTCGGGCACGCTGCCAGGTTGCTGGGCGCGATTCGCGAGCAAGGCCTCGGCGAATTATCCCCGCGCGAACAGAGCGATATCCGGTGGCGCCTGCGCTATTCGCATTTTCTCGATCCGCTGCGCGACGACTCCGTGTTCGCTGGCTTGCTGTCCGGACGCCGGTTCTAGGACGCTGCGCCGGGTTCGATCCAGCCGGTCGTGTTCGAGCCCGCCTGTGGGCGGCCGGCCAGCCAATCCTTGCGCCAATTCAGCCCCGCCGTCCGGACGGAGGACGGGGCTGAAATGTCTGCGCAATGCGCCTGCATACCCAGCCTCGATTCATGCCGATTCCTGTCGCAATCGGTCTACCGATGCTGCATTGTCCCCAGGCCACGCGGCTGGACCCTGCCCGCGGCTGGATCCGCTGACATTACACTGAACGCACCGTACTGCTTCATGATGCAGAACAGCGGCGCTGCCCTCAGCGTTCCGAAATAGTCGGTGGCGCGGTCCGAGACCCAAACCTCCGGGCAGATGCTCGTACCCTCCGCGACGTCTGCCGGGACCTTGAAGCTGAAGTCCAGGCTGCGAGTCGAGACCGGCTCGACCTTCGCCGGCTTGCCGCCCTGCGTCTGGAACACTGAGTAGCCCCACGGAGTCCCGGGTCCGTAGCTGTAAACGAGGCTCCATGACAATCCGTACAGCGGCTCGAGCGTGTTATTGCGCAACACCACGCTGTAACGGCAGGTGCCTCCTTCCGGCGGGATGTCCGCACAGGGTGCGATGTTGGCGAACGCGATCGGCGGCGGCTGCAGTGCGATGTCACCGACGTTGACGGACTCGCCCTGAGCGGCCGGGAACGGACCGAATTGCGCCAGCTCGTAGTCGTTAGCCCAGATCTCCAACCGGAATGCGGAGAATGCCGACGGGTCCAACGGGTTACCCTGCTGGTCGGTGACGAAACGGAAGTTGCCGGCGTCATCGGTCTGCGCGTCCGCAATGTAATAGAGTCCGCTTGCGGTCAATTCCCGGTACAGAGTCACGTGGGCATAAGGGAACGTGTTGCCGGGCAAAGGTTCCCCGGTAACCGCGTCCACGACGCGCCCGGCGATCTCCGCAACGGGTACCGGCGGATTCGCCAGCCGCAGCACGTAGGTGCCCTCGTTCCACGAGTAGCCCTGGAAGTCGCAGCAACCGGCGACGGCGAGAATGAAAATCCCGTCGGCCGGCACCTGGAAGTTGATCTTCGGCTCCGGCCCCTGGTACTGGGAGTTTTCAGCAAGCAGCTCGCAGGAGCTGTCGAATACCCCCAGGTAAGCGCCGTACAGGGTGCCGGCCCCACTGGCTGCCCCGCGCAATCCCGCGCGAAGCACCGTGCCCGGTGCGGCCGTGTAGCGGTAGAAATCGACATCGCCCGGTGGATCCGAGCCGAAATCGAGCAGCAATTCACCGGCAACGACGAACGGCAGCGTGGACGCATCGCCCACGTCCTGTGGGCTGTTACAGGGGTCGTTCGGTTCGGACTCCGGTACCGGCACAACCTGCGACCATGCATCGGGCGCGATCGACAGGGCCAGCAAAAAACAGGCAAGCGAGGCTTGCCACTTTCTGGCGTTCATAGCTGTCCTCCATCAACGGAACCGAACCTCCCGAATCGGGAGAGGGATGAGCGGACCTGTCCCGCCATCCCTGGCGTATCGACGCCCGGCGCAGGGCGCTGCCGTTGAATTCGCGACCTGTCGCCGCGATTCATATCCTGAGCGCGGGCCCGGCCATGGAGAATACGTAGTAGATCGGATTGGCAGGCAGCCGGCACAATGCGGAAATTCGCAGCGAGTGCTCCAGGGCTTGCCGGGCAAGGCTGATCGTCTTGATAGTGGATTCGCTGAGGTGCGCCAGGATTCCGCCCTCCGGCGACCCTGGCAGGATGTTGAAAAAGGTCGTCCAGACCTTTTTCAACGCCGCGAGTCCGGCGCATGTCCGGACTCGCTCCCGACGGTTCAAGCACTTACGTGCTTGAACCGCGGGCGAGACATCCTTGTCTCGCGCCAGCAGGGTGTTTTTCAACACCCTGCTAGAACGCGAAATCTCGACCCAGCACGGCCTGCCCCGGCCGCGCATCCTCGACCGGTTCGCCGTCCCACACGACGAACTCGCCGTTCACCAGCACGTACTGGATGCCCCTGGAATAGGTCAAACCGCCCTTGAAGTCTGCAGTGTCGA
>JAOUIH010000229.1 GCA_029884165.1 Gammaproteobacteria bacterium
ACTCATGAGTTGGTTCACGGGTAATATCGGCTATCACCATATCCATCACCTGAACGTGAAGATTCCTTTCTATCGGCTCCCCGAGGCGATGAACGCAATTCCCGAGCTGCAGTCGCCGTCTACTACGACACTCTCGTTTCGCGATATCCGGGCGTGCTTCCATTGTTGCCTGTGGGACCCGAGGCTGCAGCGTATGGTTTCGTACCGGGAGTCCGCCGGCGCAGCCTGACTGCGGCAATCCCGAATACCGTCGGCCGCCGCATTTGGTAAACTGTTCCCAAGCTTCCGGAGAGAGGTGGAGTCATGAGAGCGGACACCAGCCGAAACGTCGAAGCGCGAGACTTCGATCAGACTCTGGTTCGCTGGATCCTGAGATTCGTGGGCAATCCGGATATTTCGGTGCGGCTCTGGAACGGCGACGAATTCCGAATTACGGATCGTCAACCCGTCGCCTGCATGGAAATTCGGGACCGGCGTGCCTTATTCGAATTGATGCGTTCGCCATCGGTCGGCTTCGGCGAGTGCTACAGCCAGGGCCTGATCGAGATCGACGGCGACCTGGGATGCTTCATGGTAGAGCTGACGCGCGCCATTTGGCAGCGCCGCCGTCGCTCCTATTACGGGCCGAAATTACGCTCGATCATCCACGCCGCGAGAGCCAACTCGCTGGAGCTGTCGCGGCACAACGTGCACCATCATTACGACCTCGGCAACGACTTCTACAGGCTGTGGCTCGACGACCGTATGGTTTATACCTGTGCCTATTTCGAGCGTCCGGACGCGACACTCGAGGAAGCGCAGTTGAGCAAGCTCGATCATGTATGCCGCAAGTTGCAACTGCAGCCCGGGCAGAAAGTTGTCGAGGCGGGCTGCGGCTGGGGCGCGCTGGCGATGCATATGGCCGAGCACTACGGTGTCGACGTCATCGCCTACAACAATTCGCACGAGCAGGTCCGGTATGCACGGGAGCGCGCCGCTGCTGCAGGCCTTGAGCGCAAGGTGAGCTTCGTCGAGGGCGACTTCCGGACGATCGGGGAGCGCTGCGACGTCTTCGTCTCGGTCGGCATGCTCGAGCACGTCGGCCTGGCCAACTACCGGACGCTTGGCGCATTGATCGACCGTTGCCTCGCGCCCGACGGCATCGGTCTCATCCACACGATAGGCCGGAGCCACCCGGCGCCCCCGGACAAGTGGATCCTGAAACACATATTTCCGGGCGGGCACGTGCCCAGCCTCGGCGAGATGGCAGCGGTCTTCGAGCCTTGCAAGTTCTCGATACTCGACATCGAAAACCTGCGGCCGCACTACGCGAGGACCTGCGCGATCTGGCTCGAGAAATTCGACCAGGTCGCCGATCAGGTTGCGGATATGTACGACGAGGCCTTCGCGCGCATGTGGCGCCTATACCTCGCTGGTTCCTCCGCGGCCTTCGAGACCGGCACCATGCAGCTGTACCAGGTCGTGTTCGCGCCATGGGACAACAACTCGGTCCCGATGACGCGGGCGCACCAATATCCGGGCACTCAATGACATGCGCACAGCCGACGCGATCGTCGTTGGCGGCGGACCGGGTGGCTCGACCTGCGCCTGGAAATTGCGTCATGCCGGCCTCGACGTACTCGTGCTCGACAAGGCGACGTTCCCGAGGACGAAACTCTGCGCGGGTTGGGTAACTCCGGAAGCCCTCCACGACCTCGAACTGGACCCGGGCGACTACCCGCACAGCTTCATGACCTTCGATGCCCTCAGCTTGCACTGGAAGTTCCTCGGTATCGCGCCGAGGACCCGGCAGCACTCGATACGTCGCTACGAGTTCGACGATTTCCTGCTGCAGCGCGCCGGAGCTGAGGTCGTCGAACACAAGGTAAAGAGCGTGCGCGAAGATGGCGGGTACTATGTCATCGACGAGTTGTTTCGCTGCCGGTACCTCGTCGGGGCGGGTGGGACGGCGTGCCCGGTGTATCGCAAGCTTTTCCACGCCAGCAAGCAGCGGGCGAGCAGGCTGCAGATTGCGACGCTCGAGCAGGAATTGGCCTATGACTGGCAGGACCCCACCTGCCACCTGTGGTTCCTCGACGACGGGTTGCCGGGCTACTCGTGGTACGTACCCAAGGCGAACGGTTACATCAATATCGGCCTTGGCGGCATAGCGGACCACCTGAAGGCGAAGGGCGGGCATCTGCGCGACCACTGGCGGCTGCTGACGGCAAAGCTCGAGCAACGCGGTCTCGTGCGGTGCGACGACTATCAGCCTGGCGGTTACAGCTACTACCTTCGCGGTGACGTTGACAACGTCAGGAACGGCAACGCCTACCTCGTTGGCGATGCCGCCGGGCTGGCGACGCGCGACATGGGCGAGGGAATCGGGCCCGCCGTGGCCAGCGGTCTGCGCGCTGCGCGATCCATCGTCGACGGGGTCGAGTACTCGCTGGCGGGTATCGACGAGTTCAGCATGCTGCTGGGCCGGTCGACGGCGGGAGAAAGGGTACGCCGGTGGATGCTTCGATAGGGCATCCGGTTGGAACGGTCCAGGGCATGCTGCGCGGAGGTCTCGTCGTCGAGCGATCCGCTTGCCGTGTCGGCGGACGGGTGAAGCCGCCCGACCCGCCACTATCGATCGGAATCAAGCACTTGGGGGACGGTCCGGCGACGCCTGCAACCATTCCCGTCAGCCGTTGTCTCAGCTGGCAGGACAAAGCGGGCAGGGAGGCCTACACTCACCAGAGGTATTCCCCGGGAGGGTTAATCATGACCCGCAAATTCGCACTTGGACTCCTGTCTGCCGCCCTGGCCCTGGTTGCCTCCGGTTGCTCCAGCCAGCAAGAACATGTCGGTCCCTCGACGACCTACGAGGACGCGACGGCCAAGACGACGGCACCCAAGTGTCCAACCGGCTACGTGCTGCAATGCGAGACGAAAAAAACGGGACGGATTCGCTTCAGCAGCATCGGCGGCGGGAACCTGGAGACCTGCAGCTGCGAGGAATACAGGGGCATGCCGACGCAGTCGCCCCTGCCCGGCGTTTACTGACCCCCGACAATGCAAGTTCGCGACAGGGCATCCCGTCACTGACGCTTGCCTTTCCCTGCCGCGCCCCCACATACAAAAAGTCTTGCTGGCCGGAATTGACAGGTGTGGAAGCTAGCGATTTGCCTGTTGCCCTGGTCGGTCGCGGTGGCCTGCTGTGCGATGGACGACTTCGTCGTTGCGGCCGATCATGACTTCT
>JAOUIH010000231.1 GCA_029884165.1 Gammaproteobacteria bacterium
ATTTCGATCACGCAGGACGCATTGTTGCCGTTGCGTTCGCCCGCCGGCGCCGGGTACAGCACCGTAAAACGCACGCCGTCCCAGTGCCAGGTCTGCCCCCGACTGCACGGCAGCTCCGCCAGACCCGGACCCTCGAGCGGCTCGCCGGCCAGCAACGCATCGATGCGTACCGCATCGGCGAGGTCCGCCGCGCCGCCCGCGTGATCGCTGTCCGCGTGCGACACGGCGAGCAGGTCCAGCCGTCGCAGGCCGAGCCTCTGCAGGTAGGGCACGACGACCAGCGACCCGGTCGACCCGCCACCGCGAAACGACGGACCCGCGTCGTAGACGAGGGCGTGGGTTCGCGTGCGAAGGACAATGGCCAGTCCCTGCCCGACGTCGAGCGCATGCAGGTCCACGCAAGTGTCCGGCGTCGCTGGCGGCAGGTAACACATGGTGGCGACGGCGGCCAGCCACGCCACCCGACGCCCCGGCCACCCCGGCGGCAGCACGACCCAGGCGAGCGCGAACCACGGCAGCACCACGGCGATGCCGTTTCTTGCAGCAACCGGCAGGTCGGTCCCGGGCAGCGCCGCGGCCCGGGCGACCAGCCGGAGGACCATGTCCATGCTGAACCAGGCGACTCGCAGGGCCCACTGCCCGGCCCCGGCCAGCGGCCCGTCGAGGAGCACGCCCAGGAGCGCTGCAGGCACCGTCAACAGGTTGAACACCGGTACGACGACCAGGTTGACGGCTGGCGCCACCCAGGACACGCGGTCGAAGTGCAACACCGTCAGCGGCAAGAGCCCCAGCAACAGCGCGAGCTGGAGTCCCGGCAGGTCACGGATCAGGCGACGAACGGATGAGAGGCTGCCCTGGCGCGACGCCGCCGCCGCGCCCCGCCGGGCTCCGCAAGCGAGCAGGATGGCGACGGCCGCGAACGACAGCTGGAATCCGGGCGCCAGGATGTCCGGGGGATCGGCGACGGCGACGCCTGCCGCCACCATCCCGAGGACGTGCCGGGGCACGAGCCTGCGCCGCATTCGCTGTGCGAGCAGCGCGCACAGCAGCATCCCCAGCGCACGGCGCGCCGGCACCGCAAAGCCCGACATCGATACGTACAGTCCCGCAACCGAAGCAGCCGCAAGCATGGCGCGATCCCGCGCGTTGCCGCCGCGTGCCGGCGCGAGCGCGACGCGAAACAGGGCAAAGGCCACGGCGGCCGCGAGGCCGACGTGCAGGCCGGAAATGGCCATCAGGTGACTCGTCCCCGTTACCGCGTACCGGTCCCATTGCTCGCGGCTGATGCCATGGCGCGCGCCGACTGTGATGGCAGCGAGCGCTGCCGTCGCGTCGCCGGCCGGCAGGGCGGCCGCGAGCCGCGCCTCGAGCCTGCGTCTGACTGACGCGAGCCGATCGGGACTATCGCAATCGACGCCGGACAGCCCCCGCCGCACGTAGCCGGTGGCGCCGATCCGTTCGCGAAACAGCCAGCCCTCGTAATCGAAGCCCGCCGGGTTCGCGTAGCCGCGCGGTCGCCGCAACCTGAGTTCGAGTTCCCAGCAGTCGCCGATGCCCGGGATCGCCGGTGCGTCGTACCAGCTGACCCGGATTCGGGTCGGCAGGTCGGGTCGATCCTCGGGCGAGAGCAGCAGGCGCAGGGACTCGCCCGCGGGCACCGGGAAATCGACAACGCGAAACCGGCCGCGTAGATCGGCGCCCGCCAGCGCCGGGTCGAGGCGCGCGTCGAGAACGTCGCCTGCGGCATCCCACATCAGCAGCGCCCCGACCGGCAGCAACGCGAGCGGCCGCAGTCGCCGCAAGGCGATGCACAGAACGGCGAGCGCGGTGCCTGTCGCTGCAGCCGGTGCCGATGGCAGCTCCGCGCAGCCGAGCGGCAGCAGGCACCCGGCGAGCAGCAGCACCGCGAGGGGGACGCCGGGAGCTGATTTCCGTTGCAGCACCGAATCTCGCTATCATGCCGGTCCCGGCAACACGCCGGAGCGACCATGGAAGCGGATTCGAGCCGGGATGCCGAGGCGATTTTTCAGGAAGTTTGCGCTGAATCGGGAGCGTTTCCGCAGGCAGTGGTATCTCTCGCCATTCGAGCACTTGCTGCACGATCACAACCTGTGGGGTATCCGGCGGCGGACCGTCGTGCCGGCATTCTCGCTGGGCCTGTTGGTGGCCTATTTCCCGTTCCCGGGCCACCCGCTCTTCGCCGCCCTCCTCGCCCTGCTGTTCCGGGTCAATATCCCGATAGCGGCACTGACCACATTCGTCAGCAACCCGTTGACGATGGGACCGATGTACTTCCTGGCCTATCGCGCGGGCCTGTTCCTGCTGGGCACTGAGCCTCAGCCGTTCGCATTCGAGTTGTCGATGGACTGGGTGATGCAGCGCTTCGTGACGATTTGGCAACCGATGCTCGTCGGCTGCGTCCTGCTGGGGTCGCTGCTGGCCCTGGCAGGCTACATCGTGCTCGACCTGCTGTGGCGGGCGTCGATTGCCGACTACCTCGAGAACAAGCGGCGCGAGCGGTAGCGGGACGATCGTTGCCGCCGACCGCTGGGGCTCAGGCCAGCATCGCCGGCTTCAGCACCCCACCTTCGAGGGAGAGCACGCGGTCCATGCGGGCCGCGATCGACTGGTCATGGGTCACGATGACGAGGCTGGTTTCGAGCTCCTCGTTCAGTTCCAGCATCAACCGCAAGACCTGGGCACCGTTGCCGGCATCGAGATTGCCGGTCGGCTCGTCCGCGAGTACGAGTTTCGGCCTGGTAATCAGGGCACGCGCCACCGCCGCGCGCTGACGTTCGCCACCGGACAGCTCGCCCGGCTTGTGGCCGAGGCGTTCGCCGAGCCCCACCCTCGCCAGCAGGGCCCGCGCCTCGCCCAGCGCCGCTTCGCGCGCAAGGCCGCGGATCATCAGCGGCATGGCGACGTTTTCCTCGGCCGAGAACTCGGGCAGGAGGTGGTGGAACTGGTAGACGAACCCGATATAGCGGTTCCGCAGTTCTCCCTTCTGCTGTTCGCTCGTATGCGCCATCGAATGTCCGCCGACGAGTACCTCGCCATCCGACGGCTCGTCGAGTCCGCCGAGGATTTGCAGCAGCGTCGTCTTGCCCGAACCGGAGCTGCCAATGATGGCAAGCCGCTCAGCCGCACGGACCTCGAGGTCGATGCCCTTCAAGACCTCCAGCACCACGCCGCCCTCGGCGAAGCGCCGGGTCACCCCACGGCA
>JAOUIH010000232.1 GCA_029884165.1 Gammaproteobacteria bacterium
TCTCAAGGAAAGAGCGCCGTACAAGCGGTGGCTCAAACAGGGCCTCCGCTACCTCGACTCCGAACTCGTCGACCTGCACACGGCGGCGGAACCGATGGACAGTGAAACCTTGCTCACCTACCAGAAGATGTTCAACCTGACGCGCGAGGAACTGAACGACGTGGTGCGCGTGCTCGCACGCACCGAGCAGGAAGCGGTCGGTTCGATGGGCGACGACACGCCAGTCGCCGTGCTGTCGACCAAAGTCCGGTCACTCTATGACTATTTTCGTCAGCAGTTTGCGCAGGTAACCAACCCGCCAATCGATTCGCTGCGCGAACGTGTCGTGATGTCCTTGCAGACCAACATCGGGCAGGAGCGCAGCCTGTTCGACATCGGTCCGCGGCATGCGGAACAGGTCATCATCAATTCCCCCGTACTGTCGCAGCTCAAGCTCAGGCAGCTCCTGAGCCCCGATATGTTCGGCGGCGCACATGCCTTCATCGATCTGCAGGCGCCGGAGTCGCAGACCCTGCCCGAGGCGCTGGACCGGATCTGTGACGAGGCCGAGGAAGCCGTGCGCAATGGCAAGGTCATCGTGATGTTGAGCGACCGGTATCTCGTCCGTGGCAAGGCGCCGGTGCACGCCCTGCTCGCGACAGGCGCGGTGCACCAGCGGCTGGTGCGCACGGGTCTCCGTTGTTCCGCCAACATCGTCGTGGAGACGGGTACCGCGCGCGACCCTCACCATTTCGCGTGCCTCATCGGCTACGGCGCAACCTGCGTCTATCCATATCTCGTCTACCAGTGCCTCTACGACCTGGCCCGGCGCGGTAACGTCGACCGGGAGCAGCAGCTCGGCCGCAGTTATCGCCGCGGCGTACGCAAGGGCCTCTTCAAGATCATGTCGAAGATGGGTATCTCGTCGATCTCGAGTTACCGCGGCGCGCAGCTCTTCGAGATCGTCGGTCTCTCCGACGAGGTCGTCGAGCATTGTTTCGCCGGATCAGTGAGCCGCATCCAGGGCGCGCGATTTGCGGACCTGCACGAGGACCAGCTGAAGCTCGCCGTGGACGCCTGGGACAATCGAAGGGCGCTGCCGACAGGCGGGCTGCTGAAATACGTCGATGGAGGGGAATATCACTGCTTCAATCCGGATGTCGTGACGACGCTGCAGGCTGCCGTGCGCAGCGGCGACTACGCGACATACCAGCGATACGCAGCGCTCGTCAACGGACGCCCGGTCGCGACACTCCGCGACCTGATGCGGCCGAAGCCGATTGGGCCCGCGCTGACGCTCGACGAGATCGAACCGGTCGAGGCGGTCCTGCCGCGGTTCGACAGCGCAGCCATGTCGCTGGGGGCGCTGTCGCCAGAGGCGCACGAAGCGCTCGCGATCGCGATGAACCGCATGGGAGGGCGCTCCAACTCCGGCGAGGGAGGCGAGGACCCCGCACGCTACGGCACCGAGCGCACGTCGAAGATCAAGCAGGTCGCCTCCGGGCGATTCGGCGTGACGGCCGAGTACCTCGTTCATGCCGAGGTCATCCAGATCAAGATCGCGCAGGGCGCGAAGCCGGGCGAGGGCGGCCAGCTGCCCGGTCACAAGGTCAACGACCTGATCGCGCGGCTGAGGTATGCGAAACCGGGCGTCGGCCTGATATCGCCGCCGCCGCATCACGACATTTACTCCATCGAAGACCTTGCGCAGTTGATCTTCGACCTGAAGCAGGTGAATCCGCAGGCACTGGTCTCGGTCAAGCTCGTCGCCGAGCCGGGCGTCGGCACGGTGGCGGCCGGAGTTGTCAAGGCCTATGCTGACATGATCACGATCTCTGGCTACGACGGCGGCACAGGCGCGAGCCCATTGACGTCGGTCAAGTACGCGGGCAGCCCATGGGAACTCGGCCTGTCGGAGACGCACCAGGTGCTGCGCGCGAACGACCTCCGCCACAGGGTGCGGCTGCAGACCGACGGCGGATTGAAGACCGGGCTCGACGTCGTAAAGGCGGCGCTGCTCGGCGCCGAGAGCTTCGGCTTCGGGACGGCGCCGATGATAGCCCTCGGCTGCAAGTACCTGCGCATCTGTCACCTGAACAACTGCGCGACGGGTGTCGCGACCCAGCATCCGGTGCTCAGGAGCAATCACTTCATCGGGCTTCCACAGATGGTGATCAACTTCTTCCGGTTTGTCGCGCAAGAAGTGCGCGAGCTGCTGGCAGCGCTGGGTGCCAGGGGCCTTGACGAAATAATCGGTCGCGCGGACCTGATCGAGCTGCTGCCCGGCGAAACGGCACGGCAGCGGGCGCTCGACCTGGCGCCCGTCGTCGCCGACGCTGGCCTGTTGCCGACTGCGGCGCGTTACTGCACCGAGCCGAGCAACGCGCCCTTCGACAAGGGTGAGCTGGCGGAGCGCATGCTCGCCGCGGCACTTCCCGCAATCGAGGCCCGCTCCGGCGGCCGCTTCGATTTCGAGATTCGGAATTACAATCGATCGATCGGCGCGAGGATCGCGGGAGAAGTCGCGCGGCGCTACGGCATGCGCGGACTCGCGGACTCGCCGCTGGACATTCGGCTGACCGGAACCGCGGGACAGAGCTTCGGCGCATTCAATGTCGACGGCATCAACCTGGACCTTACCGGCGACGCTAATGACTACGTCGGCAAGGGAATGGGCGGCGGCCGCATCGTCATTCGCCCGCCGGCAGGATTGCTCAACGAAGCGCGCGATACCGTCATCGTCGGAAACACCTGCCTGTACGGTGCGACCGGGGGGCAGCTGTTTGCCTCAGGTATCGCCGGCGAACGCTTCGCGGTGCGCAACTCTGGGGCTGTTGCCGTCGTCGAGGGGGCCGGCGATCACTGCTGCGAGTACATGACGAATGGCGTCGTCGTCGTGCTCGGCCGGACCGGGATGAATTTCGGTGCGGGACTGACCGGCGGCTTTGCCTATGTGCTCGACCTCGATCGCAATTTCGTCGATCGATACAACCACGAGTTGATCGACATTCACCGCATCAGCCCGGAAAGCATGGAAGCTCACGTGCACCACCTGAGGCTGCTGGTCATGCAACACGCGGAGCTGACGGGTAGCGAGTGGGCAGCGGAGATACTCGAGGACTACCGCGGCTTCCTGCCGCGCTTCTGGGTCGTGAAACCGAAGGCGGCGGAACTCGGCACGCTCATCACGTCGCTGCGCCAGGCAGCCTGAGGGGCAGGGCGTGTCGAAGCATCCGCTG
>JAOUIH010000233.1 GCA_029884165.1 Gammaproteobacteria bacterium
CGAACTGGCGCGGGGGCGGTCCACCCGCACACATGGGGGTGGGGGGCGGGGGTAGGCCGCAAGCCGGATTGGGTCCCATGCCGCGAATTGCTACGGTCCCCATCCGCGCACAAGATTTTTTCAGAAAAATTTTGCTCGGCAATTTTTTTGCCGCCGCCGTTGCCCCTGCTTCGCCCAGATGCAGAAACCCCGGCGCGCGGGCTGTCGCCAAAACGAACGGCCCCATCCGGGGCCGTTCGAAGCGCATACGCTTGATGGGTGAGACGTTCTGACGACGCGCCCAGTCGCGCGATTCTTCAATTGACCAGGTTGA
Source organism: Gammaproteobacteria bacterium (assembly GCA_029884165.1). Classification (GTDB taxonomy): domain Bacteria; phylum Pseudomonadota; class Gammaproteobacteria; order Steroidobacterales; family Woeseiaceae; genus JAOUIH01. The sequence continues at coordinate 314 of JAOUIH010000233.1, forward strand.
CGAACGTGTCTTCGAGGCTCCCGTCGAGCCATAGGCCCTTCGCCTTGTTCAGCAAGGCGATGTATTCCTGGTCCTGCAGCAGCGTCGTACCGAGTTCCGCAGATTTGTCCGCGCTGTCGAAGTCGTAGAACCAGTGGACCCGGCTCTTGTCGAAGCCCTCGGCGCCGAACCTCATATGCAGGTCATAGCGTTTATTCAGGTATGTCGTGACGTCGGTGGCAAACTGCATTGCAGCAGGCATGTCCGCCACGTTCTTGACGGTGATCTTGCGTTCAAAGCGATACATGGCTTCTCCCTCTGTGGTTCGGACGTTTCCGACCCGACGACCAGCGGTGTCCTTCGTGGTCTTTTCGCGGAGGGCAACCGGCGATCCGCCGGGTGTTTTTGCCTTGTGCTCGCAAACCTGAAATGCGGCAATCAGGAGAAATCGCTACATCACAGCGGCGATCTAGATTAGACCGATTCTCTGCTCCAACTCGAACGAAGCCAGAAACAGAAACCTCGGCGCCGGGCCGAGGTCTACTGCGGCTATCGCTAGACGTGGGACGCGGTGAAGTCCAGGCAGCACCTGCGGCAGGCACAGATTGGCGACAAGATCCGCAGCAAGGTAAAGCGGGGCTTGGGTCGCGCGCCGCGTTATGCCTTCTCGTCCTTGATGAAGTGTGAGGTCTGTGGCTCCAGCATCGTCATGGCGGACCGGCGCGCGTACCAGTGCAGCGGCTACCTGAATGGCAGGATTTGCACCAACAATATTCGATGCCGTCGAGACATCCTGGAAGACCGGCTGACGACGAAGATCAGGACCGATCTGCTGCGTAACGAGGTCGTAGAGGAATACCGTAGTCGGCTTGCGCGCGCTACGCCGACCAAACCCGGATCGCGGACGCCGCCAAGAACTCGAGCGCGAGATCCAGAACATCGTGAACGCTATCAGCGGCGGCCTACTGTCGCCTACTCTCTCCGCACGCCTGCAAGCGGCAGAGAAGGAACTGGCGTCCCTGCAGGACACCGACCGGATCATCAACGTCAGAGAGATTCTTGCCCTTGTCGGGCCAGGGATTGAGGCCTACCGGCGTCGGGTAGCGAATCTGCCAGAAACGATCAAAAAGGCCCCAGACCTTGCGCGCAGGGTGATTCAGGACGGAGTCGGGCCGATAGTGATCGAGCCGAGAAAGGGCCGGGATGGGAGCAGTTATTGGGTTGCGAAGCTGGGGCTGGAACTCCAGCCCCTTCTCGCGGCAGGCGGTAGCCTGCCTGTAGACGTGGTAGCGGGGGCAGGATTTGAACCTGCGACCTTCGGGTTATGAGCCCGACGAGCTGCCAGACTGCTCCACCCCGCAATCGAGCCGCCTATTATACATAGACAACCAGTCTTATCAAATCATGTGGACACGGGCCGCTGCACCCCATCCGTGCCAACTACGGGATGACCCGGGCACAGAGTGCAAGCAACAGGCCCGGGTAGAGCCCGAGCGCGAGCACCGCCAGCCCGTTCACGCTCAGCACGAAGCGCATCGCCCCGCCGCCGCCCTGCAGCGCCGCCTTGTCCGTCGGCTCGTCGAAGTACATCAGCTTCACGACGCGCAGGTAGTAGTACGCGCCGATCACCGAGAGCGCGACCGCGAGGATCGCGAGCCACAGGCTGCCGATGTCGAGCACGGCCTGGATCACGGCCAGCTTGGCCCAGAAGCCGACGAACGGCGGCACGCCCGCCATGCTGAACATCAGCATCAGCATCACGGCGGCGAACCACGGGCTGCGCGCGTTGAGGCCCTTGAAATCCTCGAGGCTGTCGGCCTCGAAGCCGTTGCGCGACAGCAGGATGATCATGCCGAAGCCGCCGACCGACATGACCACGTAGGTGATCGTGTAGTAAAGCGCCGCCTCGTAGCCCTGGCTGGTGCCGGCCAGGATGCCGAGCAGGATGAAGCCGACGTGCGAGATCGTCGAGTACGCCAGCATGCGCTTGATGTTGGTCTGTGCGATCGCGACGACGTTGCCGACGATGATCGACAGCACCGCGACCATCGTGATCATGTCCTGCCAGCCCGTCGCATGAACGGCACCGAGGCCCTCGGCGAGCAGGCGGAACGCCAGCGCGAACGAACCGAGCTTCGGGGCCGCGGCCAGGAACAGGGTCACCGGCGTCGGGGCACCGTGGTAGACGTCCGGCACCCAGGTGTGGAACGGCACCGCGCCGAACTTGAAGGCTACGCCGACGACGATGAAGGCCAGGCCGAACAGCAGGCCGATCTGCCCTGCCGGCATCTGCAGCGCCGCATTGCCGATGACGCCGAGCTCGAGCGAACCCGTGACTCCATAGACGATCGACATGCCGTAGAGGAGCGCGCCCGAGGCGATCGATCCCAGCACGAAGTACTTGATCGCGGCTTCGGCCGCAATTCCGGAATCGCGGTTGAACGCGACGAGCGCATACAACGACAGGGCCAGCAGCTCCACGCCGAGGTACAGCGTGACCAGGCTGTTGGCCGAGACCAGCACCATGATGCCGAGCAGCGCAAACAGGCCGAGCACGAAGTACTCACCCTTCAGGATCCGTCGCACCTGCAGGTAGCCGTGCCCATACAGGAACGCGACCGCAACCGAACCGTAGGCCACGATCTTCAGCAGGCTCGAGAGCGGATCGGCCACGTACGTGCCGTGCCAGCCGACCGTGCGTTCGGCGAACCCGGTCACCGTCGTGATCCACGAGGCGCCGGCCAGCGTGAGCAGCGACAGCGCGAAAGTGACCCAGCGTGTGCGCTCGGTCAGGAACAGGTCGACGAGCAGCACCACGCAGGTCGCTGCCAGGACGAACATCTCAGGCGCCGCGAGGGCGAGGTCCAGGCTCGTGATGGATGCCGGGTTCATGGTCAGAGCTTCG
>JAOUIH010000234.1 GCA_029884165.1 Gammaproteobacteria bacterium
GATTGTTCTTCATGACGCGATCCGCGAGCGCCGGCAGGCCAGGGTACTCGGAAAACGGCCGCAGCGATTTCGCCTGGTCAAGCCAGCGGCGATAGTTATCGGGCGCACCGGCCGGATCGCGATCGGCCAGCCCGAAGCCCTCGACGTTCACCAGGATACCCACCCGTTCCGGGCGAATACCGCAATACAGGCCCGCGACGTTGGCGCCCATGCTGTGCCCTATCAGGCATGCAGGATCTTTCGGGCTGATTGCGTCGAGCAGACAATCGAGATCGGCAACGTAGTCCGGAAACCAGTAACTTTCCGCCCGGCACGTCGATCGACCGAAGCCTCGCCAGTCGGGCGCCACGATGCGCCAGTCCTCCGGCAGCGCGTCGACGACGAACTGAAAGGTCGAACCCGTGTCGCCCCATCCGTGCAAATAGACGAGCGCCCGAGCCTCGGCCGGACCCCACTCGTTCAACTCGTATTCCACGCCCCGGACCAGGAGGCGTGTCGATCTGCGTGGCCTGACAGGACGGTATTTTTCGTCGGATATCATGCGTTATGATTTTGAAATGCTGAAGCTTGAACCGGCTGGGCGCATCATAACGGACTGCAAGCGACCCGGCTCGCCCTTCACTTGGCCGCTGGTCTCTCCGCCTCCTGCACCGCCGTTCCTTTCGGTCTATGGAAGCGAGGGCCGCTCCCGATGACGCTGGAAATCTCGCTGGTTCTTGCGATCCTGCTGATTTCGCTGATCCTGTTCGTCAGCGAAATCATCCGCATGGACCTGGTGGCAATGCTCGTCCTGTGCGCATTGGCGGTGACCGGGCTCGTCGAAGCGGGCGAGATTTTCGATGGATTCAGCAACAGCGCCGTCATCACGGTGTGGGCAATGTTCATCCTGAGCGAAGGATTGACCCGGACCGGGATCGCGAACGTCATCGGCATCCAGGTGATGCGCATTGCCGGCCGGCGCGAGATCGTCATGATTGTCGTCATAATGATCACGGCCGCCGTTCTGTCTGCCTTCATGAACAATATCGGGGTCGCCGCGCTCATGCTGCCGGTTGCCGTCGAAGTGGCACGCCGTACGCGCATCCCTGCGTCCCGGCTGCTCATGCCACTGGCCTACGGGACGCTGCTCGGCGGCCTGATGACGCTGATCGGCACGCCGCCGAACCTGTTGATCGCCGAAGGCCTGTCGCAGAACGGATACCAGCCGTTCGCGCTGTTCGACTTTACGCCTATCGGCGGCGTCGTCATGATTACCGGCGTCGCTTTCGTCGCTGTGTTCGGCCGGCTGCTACTGCCCAAGACGCGTGCGGCCCGCTCCCGTCAGCACAGCCAGCGCAGCCTCCGCTCCCGGTACAAACTGCACGAGAAGACTTTCTCGGTGAAGGTGCCGGTCGACTCCGTGCTGGTCGGCAAAACGATTGCCGAGAGCCGGATTGGCTCATCGACCGGATTGATTATCCTCGCCCTGGTGCGTTTCGGCCGCAGCGAGGCAATGCCCGGGCGGCAGACGGTGCTGCGCGCAGGCGACACGCTGCTGGTGCAGGGCCGCCTCGACCAGTTCCGCGAGCTGCAGCGCTGGAGGGACCTCGTCATAGAGCGCGAGGCGCCCGTGCTCAAATCGATGGTTGCGACAAAAATCGCCTACGCCGAGGTCACCGTCGCAGAGAGTTCGTCGCTGGTATCGGAACTCATCCGGCTCGCCGGGTTCCGGTCACGATTCAATGTCGCGGTAGTCGGCATCATGCGCCGCAGGCGTTACCGACTGACCAACCTCGCCTACGTGCCGATACGTGCCGGAGATCATCTCCTCGTTCAAGGCGAGATCGAGGCCGTCGACCAGCTCGAAGGCCAGGCCGACTTCAGCCAGGTGCGCAAGCTCAGCGGAGACGAGCTTGCACAGCGGTATCGCGGGGACGAGCGCCTGTTCGTCATGCGCCTGCCGAAAGAAAGCGGTCTCGACGGGGCAACGCTGCGAAAGAGCCGCCTGGCAGACGTGTTCGATTTCCGGGTGGTTGCCATTTTCCGCGACGGCCGCCTGACCGTGATGCCACGCGGCGACGAAGTGCTCGAAGGCGGCGACCTGTTGCTGATCGAGGGTCAGCCCGAGGACATCGACGTCTTCCGCGGGCTGCAGGAGCTGGAGATACACTCCCGGCCGGCGGCGAGTCTCGGCTCGCTCGAATCGGAGCGGCTCACGCTGATGGATGCGACGCTCGACCCACGCAGCTCCCTGGCCGGCAAGACCGTCGGTGAACTCAATTTCCGCGAGCGCTATGGCATCGAGCTCGCCGCCATCTGGCGCGAGGGCGCTCCGCTGGGCACCGAACTCGCGGACGAACGGCTAAAGGTGGGCGACGCCTTGCTGATGATCGGTCCCCGCGACCGGCTGGAACTGATCGGCAAGGACCCGGACTTCCTGGTGCTGACGGCGCTGGGCCAGGAACCGCCGGACACCCGGCGTGCACCGCTCGCCGCGGCCATCATGCTCTGCGTCGTAGCTGCTGTAATGCTGGGCTACGCACCAATCTCGATAGCCGCGGTCGTCGGCGCGACCATCATGGTGCTGACCGGTTGCCTGAACATGGAGCAGGCATACCGGGCAATCGACTGGCGCGCGATCTTCCTGATAGCAGGCATGCTGCCTCTCGGCACGGCGATGCAGGACACGGGCGCCGCACAGTATCTTGCCGGACGTGTCATGGACGCACTCGGCGATGCCGGTCCGTGGCCGGTCATCATGGGACTCTACGTGCTGACGGCCGCGGCCACGATGATCATCCCGACGGCTGCGCTCGTCGTACTCATGTCGCCAATAGTTCTCTCGGCCATGGGTGAAATGGGCTTCGCCCCGCACACAGCCATGATGGCCATTGCAATGGCTGCCTCCGCCAGTTTCACGAGCCCGATTTCACACCCAGCGAACATACTCGTCATGGGACCCGGCGGTTATCGCTTTGTCGACTACCTGAAAGTCGGCGTGCCGCTGACCGTGGTCGTGTTTGTAACGGTGATGCTGCTGCTGCCGCTGCTGTGGCCGTTGACGCCGGTGTGACTGGCCAGCAGGTCGCAGCCGGCACTGGAACAACCAGGGCGCCGACTCAGGGCAAGAGGACCGTCGACCCGGTTGTCTTCCGAGCCTCGAGGTCGCGATGCGCCTGGACCGCGTCCTTCAGAGCGTAGCGCTG
>JAOUIH010000235.1 GCA_029884165.1 Gammaproteobacteria bacterium
TGAGAAACCGAGCCATGCCGGCATCGATCCCTACAACAAGCTCATCGATCGCAACAGCGACGACAATCTCAAGACAATAGATACCCACTGAGATAACGCGCCCTGAGGCGCTTTGCGCGCCTCGTTTGGCCCAATTTTCGCAGCACTCCTGGCGTCAGCGCTCGAACGTCGAAAAGAATCATTGCAGCTGCAATGATCGACCTGAACCGCCCATTCAAACTCCGGTGCGTGCTCACGGTCGTCGAATCAACGAGTTATATCTGGCCGGCGGCACTGCAGGTCACAATCTGAAACCTGCCTTATGGTCAATCCGAATACCGGCATCAGGCAGTTGATCGCGATTCGCGTGCGAAAATCCCTGCACGCCGGGTTTTACGATCTGCGCGCTACCTGCCCCGCTTGCCGCCGGGTTAGAATGCGGCATATACAAATACAGGAAGAAGAATTTGCAGACTCAAGCGACCGCAATCGAATCAATCGACAACAATGGCAAGCTCGGCAAACCCCTGGCGCCGTGGACGTACAAGAATCCCGAACTGTTTGAGCTGGAATACGAGGCCATGTTCCTCATGCGATGGCAGTTCGTCGGCCATGTCAGCGACGTACCCGGGATCGGCGATTACCTGACTTGCGACATAGGCCGCGACAATGTCATCGTCCTGCGCGGCAAAGACAAGAAACTGCGCGCTTTCATGAACGTTTGCCGCCACCGCGCATCGCGCATTCTCGAAGGGACCGGCACCTGCCGCGGCGTGGTTCGCTGTCCCTATCACGGCTGGACCTATCAGTTCGACGGCTCCCTGATGGCGATCCCGCAGGAAGAAAACTTCCCCGGGCTGGATCGATCCGAATACGGCCTGCACAAGGTTCAGCTGGACGTCTTTCACGGGATGATATTCGTACGCATCAAGGGTGAAGGGCCCGGTGTGGCAGAACAATTCGCGCACACGGCGCAATTCTTCGAGAAATACGGCGTCGCCGACTACGTGAAGTGTGCCGAACCGACGACCCAGATTTGGGACGCCAACTGGAAGGTCGTCTGGGACAACTATCTCGAGAACTACCACATCCCGATCGGGCATCCCGGCCTGAACCGGCTCGTGAAGGAAAGCGGCGAGTGGGAGGACCTGACGAGCGGCATCAGTTACGGCGTGTTCCTGTTGAAGGACAAGCCCTCCAACGTCGAGATCGAAAGGCGCTACCAGGAAATGTTTCGCCACGCCGAGCGGCGCGTGCCCGAGGAGCTGAAAGGCAAGTGGGTGCAGTTCGGCTTTTCGCCCAACCTCGGCATCGACCTGTATCCGGAGATGGTCGACTTCTTTCAACTGATTCCGCTCTCGCCCGATCAGACATTGATCCGCGCCTGGTACTACGGCCACAGGGACCCGACGCCCGAGGAGGTCGAGCTGCGGCGACTGAATATCCTGGTCAACGACCCGGTCAACGAAGAAGACAGGGAGCTCTGCCTCCGGGTTCAGCGCGGGCTCAATACGCACGGCTATCGCCCGGGTCCCCTGTCGAAGCAGGAAACGGCAATCTTCAATTTCCACGAATTGCTGCGAAGTCGCGTGCCGGTCATCAACCTGCGCCGCGCGCCTCGGCGCGGCTCCGTCGCGACAACGAATGAAACACTGAGGGAAAACCGGCCGTCTGTGTAAGCTCCCTCCGGGGTGCCGGCTGGTGCGGCACGACCGGATGCACTCGCCCGCTGCAGCAGAAGGCGCGTTGTCGCCGGCCGGGATGGTCACCGTCATGCGGCCGGACGCCAATGCCTGTGCGATGACAATCACGGTCAGTGACCGTGACACGCCGAACGGCAATTACGAGCGCACGGCATCCGTGACGAACTTGGCCTGGGGCTACGGCTACACCGACGTCCGGTTCACCGTTTTCGACGGCACGAAATTCTTCGCCGGTTACGTCAGGGAATAGGACTTCAGAGCGAGCGCTCTGTCGGCGGCCCCGGCACCGACGCCGCAGTAATGTTCCGCTCGATTTCGGCGAAGCGCGCATCGCTCCGCAGCCAGTCGTAGATCGGCGCCCCGATACCCCACGGCCCGGTGCGGTGCAAGGTTCGTGTCTCGCGGGCGGTTTTCGCAAGCCAGGTAATCGAGTTCTCGCGGTCCTGCAGCCCGACATAGACGATCGCGACCTCGAACGGGTCGCCGATCGATTCGGCCAGGGGAATCACGTCCCGCAGCAGAGCGTGCGCGCGCTCCGTGTCACCCTGGCGTGCGGCGACGAAAGCGAGGCCGGCCTGCGAGCGTGCGCTGTTCGGCGAGATTCGTTCCGCCGATCCGAATGCGAGTTCCGCAGCATCGAGCTCGCCGAGCGCCAGGTAGCCCCATCCGAGACGCACATGGGCATTGAACTGCCACGGGTCCAGTTCCACGGTCCGTCGCAGGTAGTCGAGGCCGTCGGCCGTCATCCCGAGAGCGATAAGCTCCATGCCGAGCCGGCTGTTTATGCTCGGCGACAGCGGGTCGAGTGCGATCGCGACGCGATACTGGACGACGGCTTCGCCTCCCCTGCTCCGGGTAGACAGGAAATTGCCGTAGAACAGGCGGGCGCTGGCGTCTTCCGGGTCCAGGTCCAGCGCACGCCGGTAAGCCTGCTCGATCGCCAGGTCCGTGGCCGGCGCCCAGGGCTGGAGCTGATTCAGCACGCCTGCGAGCGCGAGATGGGCCCGCGCCAGATCCGGATCGAGCTCGAGCGCGCGCCGGGCGGCAGCCAGCGCCGGCAGATGCGCCTCGTCGTTGCTCATGAACTTGACCAGCGTGTTGCCGCCGGCCAGGGTGTAGGCCATCGCGAGTGACGCGTAGGCCTCCGCAAACTCGGTGTCTGCCTCGATCGCGCGCTCGAGGAACTGGATGCTGAGCCGGGTCGACTCCTTGCTACGCCGTTCGAAAGACTCGAGACCGCGCAGGTACGCATCGTAAGCCTCTGCATTGTCTGTCGGCCGCCGGTCTGCGGTCGCGTCGGCGCCGAGGGCGGACCAGTAGGCAAGGCCGGCGCCGGCCGCCACGACCAGCAGCGCGCCCGCTGCCGCAATGCTGAATCGGCGCATCGGCGCACGACTCGCGGCGGCCGGGGGGCCGGGATCGCTTTCTCGCACTTCGAGCGCATGGATAAAGCGATAGCCGACCCGCGGCAGCGTCTCGATGTACAGCGGGGCGTCGGCG
>JAOUIH010000089.1 GCA_029884165.1 Gammaproteobacteria bacterium
GGACCTCAGCTTCCCGGACTTGCCGCCATTCGAAGCCGGGGCCCCGGTTGGCTTCCTGCGAGTGCAATCGACGGCGACGATCGTCGGGGACGCGCTGTACACGATCGATGACTCGACGGTGACCGAGCTGATCTTCGGCCCGGATCCGAATTCGCCGTTCACGCAGGACTTCGGCCCATCCATGGCCATCGGCTATCGACTGCTGCCGACCGACTGACTGCGCACGGGCCGGCAGGGACGCTGGCCCGACTTCGCCATTGCACCGGGACGGCCGACCGGCCCGGCGCGTGCCTGCCGCTGATCCGGCGGTGTTATAGTCCTCCCACGTGCTTCAGCCGGGCAGGCCCAGGCTGCGCCTAGGGGGGGAGATGGAAATCAAGCAAGTAGACCGGCGCGCATTCTTCAAGCGCCTCGGCGGGGCAGCTGCCGTCGCCACGATGAGCGCGACCGCGCTCGCCGACGAACTCGAAAACCAGATGCTGGGGCAGCTCGAAGCCGCCGTGAATTGCGAGCCACCGCCGCAGGACGACTCGCCGGCCGTGAGGCGCGGCTCCGGCATCATTTTCAATCGCGAGCGGACGCCGGAACTCGCGCCGATGCCGGAGAAGGCGACACTCGTCGATTTCTTCGAGCGCCGCTTCAGCGACGGTATTGTCCAACACTGCCTGCGCTCGGCGCATCACGCGCTGGAATCCGGCCAGGACGAGATCCACGTGATGGCGGCGCTCGTCCACGACACGATCATGACGCTGATGCGGACGGACCACGGCTACTGGGGCGCGGATTTCCTCGCGCCCTATGTCGACGAGAAGATTGCCTGGGGGATCCGGTACCACCAGGCGCTGCGCTTTTACCCGGATGAGTCAGTGGGCTACGAGTACCCGGATCTCTACAGGGAGATGTTTGGCGAAAACTTCGTGCCGGAGCCCTACATACGGGACGCCTACGAGTCCGCGCGCAAGCACCGCTGGTACATGCACGCACGCATGATCACGGTGAATGACACTTATGGCTTCGACGAGAACGTAAACCCGCAATTCGACGATTTCGTCGATATCATCGGGCGGAACTTCCGGCAGCCAAAGGAAGGCCTGGGCTACGACAACAGCCCTTCCGCGCACATGTGGCGCTCGCTGCTGAACCCCGACCGCCCCCTCTGACGGGCCGGAAAAACCGCTGCCGGACATGAATACGCCCGGATGGCCTCCGCTATCCGGGCGTTTGTTGGGTCGCAGCGCGATGCGCTGGGGGAACCGGTTACGTCAATCCATCGTACCGGCAGCCGCCTTGAGGTAAGTGTCCAGGAACTTCACGTAGGCGTCCGACGCCGCGATCCGGTTCGTGCGCTTGGCGAAGCCGTGACCCTCGTCCGGGAACACCAGGTACTCGACCGGCACTTCGTTCTTCTGCACGGCGGCGACGAGTTCGTCGCTTTCGACCTGCAGCACGCGCGGATCGTTCGCGCCCTGGACCACGAGCAGCGGCCGCACGATATTCCCGGCATGGAACAGCGGTGAAATCCGGCGGTGCCGCTCCGCATCCGTCGCCGGGTCCCCCATCTCGTCGTAGAGTGACTCCTTGAACGCCTCCCACCACGGCGGGATGCTTTCGAGCGTTCGCACCCAGTTCGTGACGCCGAAAATATTGATGCCGACATCGAAGGCTTCCGGGTGAAAAGCCAGCGCCGCGGCGACCATGAACCCGCCGTAGGATCCGCCGATCACACCGATGCGCTCAGCGTCCACCCAGTCGAGCGACTCGAGGTACTTGCGACCCCAGACGATGTCTTTCAGGTCCTCCTCGCCATGACGCCGGTCGTCCAGGTGATAGAAGGTCTTGCCGTAGCCCGACGAGCCGCGGTTATTTGCCGCCAGCAGAGCATAGCCATGGTTAAGCAAGTGCTGCCGCATCGCGTTGTAGCCGAGCCGGCTCTGCCCCCCCGGCCCGCCATGCACCAGCACGAGCGCGGGCACCTTGTTGTCGGCCGATGCGCCGTGCGGCCGGTACAGCAAGGCCGGTACTTCCAGCCCGTCGAAGCTCGGGTAACGGACGACGGAGCCCGCGACGAGGTGTGTCGGGTCGATCGCCGGCGACAGCGCGTCCGTCAGCTGCCGGCTGGTGCCGCCCGCCAGGTCGACCACGTGCACGTTCGACGGCGAATTCTCGCCGTTGACGATCAACGCCAGCTGTCGCTCGTCCGCTGCGAAGCGGACATTCAGCAGGTCGCCATCCGGGAGCGGCGGCAGCTCTACCGCATCGCCGGTCGTGACGTCCGTCAGGGACAATGCGGTACGCGCATCCTCGTTGATCGCGCTGACGCGGTAGCGGCCGCCCGGCGAATGGGTCACGTACATCACGTCCCACTCGGCCTGGAGCAGCGGCGTCTTCTCGCCGCTCGTAAGTTCGTAACGCCAGGCGTGGTTGAATTCGCCGAATTCGTTCGTCGCGTAGACGAGATAGCGGCCGTCCGGGGAAAACTCCCAGGCGGCGTGCTCGACGTTGCCCTGGTGCGCCGTGACGAGCTGCGGCTCCCTGTCGTCGGACGCGAGATCGACCACGTAGACGTCCGAGTCGGCGCTGGTGCGCGGACGGTCCAGCGCCAGCCACCGGCCGTCGGCGCTGACGTCGGCAACCTGCATGCCCGGGTTCTCGAACACGAGCTCACGCGAGTAATCCGCGGCGGAGTAGCGGTACACGTCGAAGTTGCGCTGGTCGCGCTCGGTCGTCTCGAGATAGAAGTACGCGCCGTCCGCGCTCCAGCCGAGGAATCCGGCCTTGAGGTTTTCGCCCGGCGTCAGGTCGCGCGAGCTGCCGTCCTCTTCGCGAACGACGACGTGATTGAGCTCGTTACCGCCGCTGTCGTAGGTATAGAGAACGCGCCGGTCCTGCGGGAACCAGCTCAGGGCAAAGATCGCGTTGTCGTCCGAATTCGTGAGCATGCGCGGCTCGCCTCCGCCGACCGGCAGTTCGTAGGCATTGAATACCCCGGTGGCGTCCGACGATACGAGCAGCGCCGTGCCGTCCGGGGAAAACGCGTGGCCCGAGGATGAGGCCATGCCGTAGCTGGTCGTCTGGTAGAACTGCTCGGCCGAATACGTCGGCGCGGGAATATCGGCCGCGGCAGGCGGCGCAGCGGGCTCCGGCGGCTCGGCGGATGGACCACAGGCGGCCGTAAGTAGTGCGGGTAACAGTGCCAGCAGGCGCGTGGGGTTCATCGGACGCTCCGGTAAGTCTCGCTGAAGGCCGGCATCATACGGGCGATTCCTGTTAAATTCAGCAGCGCCATGACGCTTTCGGCCGCCGGCTCCGGCCCGGTTGCGGCCGGATAGCGAACGGGCATAAGGGAGCGCTGGGCCCGGCCCGCTGGCGCGCCACCTGATGACGGAGAGACAGCATGCTACAGCCTGGCACCAGGGCACCGGAGTTCACGCTCCCGGACGAGACCGGCGCGCCGAGGTCGCTCCGCGAGCTGCTCGCCGACGGCCCGCTGATACTCTATTTCTACCCGGCCGACTTCACGCCCGGCTGCACGCGCGAGGCCTGTTCGATCCGCGACATCCATGCCGACATACTCGCTGCCGGCCTGCGCGTCGTCGGCGTCAGCCCGCAGGACGGCGACAGTCACCGCAAGTTCCGCGACGAGTACGGACTGCCGTTCTCGCTGTTGTCGGACGAGGACAAGGTCGTCGTGCGCGCATACGACGTCGATGGGCCTTTCGGCGTGGGCGTCCGCCGGGTCACCTACCTGATCGGCCGCGATGGCGAGATTCGGGACGCCCTGCAGGCGGACATCCTCGTCGGCCGCCACACGTCATTCATCGAGAACGCGATGCGCCTCCGCTCGGCGTGAGCCCGCCTGGCGCCAAGCTCACTCGCCGTGCACGGTCACGACGACGCTGCGCGCGTGCGAGGCGTGCCGGTGTTCCCAGACATAGATTCCCTGCCAGGTGCCGAGCGCGCAGCGCCCGCCGCTGACCGGGATACTGAGTTCGGACTGAGTCAGCACGCTGCGCACGTGCGCCGGCATATCGTCCGGGCCTTCCATGGTATGAACGAACGCGGGGTCGCCGTCGGGCACGAGCCGCGCCATGAAGGTTTCCATGTCCCGCATCACGTCCGGATCCGCATTCTCGCAGAGCATCAGCGATGCGCTCGTGTGACGGATGAACACGTGGCAGAGGCCCGTGGCCACGCCGGACGCGCCGACGATGTCACGCACGGCCGCCGTGATGTCGTAGGTGCCGCGACCGCGGGTCTGGACGGTGATGGATTCCTGCTTGAACACGCGCCGTACTCCGCCGGTTGGCTTCCGTCAGACCGGTTCCCGGGCCGCCTGCGCACCCGCGCTGACGGCATCGGCGCCGTTCGCCGGTGGCCCCGGAAGATAGGGATCACCGTAGCGCAACCGGATCGTCTTGGTCTTGCCGAACCAGGGGATGGAGATGATGTAGATATTGTCGTACTCGTTCTCGGCAATCGGCGGCACCTTCTTGCTCGCGCCGAGATCGGCAATCAGTGTCGGCACGGTGTTGCTGTGTGCAACGACGAGGATGATCTTGCCCTTGTACCTTTTGAGGATCTCCGCGAGCACCGCCTCGTTATCGGACGGGTCGTAGCGCTGGATCTCGAGGCCCAGCGCGTCGGCGAGCGGCTTCGCGGTTTCGAGGCTGCGCCGGAACGGCGTCGAGTAGACGGCATCGATGCCGGCGACGACGTCCGCATCCACCAGCTGCCGGGTCAGCTCGGCGACCCGGCGCCGGCCGGTATCGCTCAGGCCCGGGTCCTCGGCCGGCTCGGCAGCCTTTTCCGCATGCCGCACGAAAATGATCGTGGTCGTCGCCTGCGACTCGAAGAACCACGCGAGACCGACGGCGATAGCCGTATAAATGACGATGATCAGGACGCGCCGGTGGCGGCGTTTCTTGCGCCGTTCCGCTTCTGTCTGCCCGTTGCGCATGAGGAGCGAGCTTACGGGGTTTTACCGTGCCTGACTACTTCCGGGAACCGGGTTCGGGCCGCTTCGTCTGCGAAACGACACGGTACTCGCCCTCGATGATCTCGATCTCCGGGGAACGCGCCGAGGGCCGTCTGCCCTCTGCGGCATAGCGCCGGGCGATCTTGCGGTTGAGCCACCAGACCCGGATGCCGATCACGGCGGCGATGACCAGCAACAGCGCACCGAGCGTCAGGAAGGCAAAGAAGCCGATCACGATCGACAGGCCGATGGCCAGCGTGCCCACGATGATGACCAGCGCGTTCGCGAGCGGGTTGCTCAGCGGGAACTGCCTGTTTCGATAAGCCTGGCTCAATTCAGCGATACCTCGTTCATTCCGGCGGGCTCCGCCGCGTGTAGAAGCCCTCGAACCACGGTGTCCAGGTTGCTCCGCCGTCGTTCGACTGCTCGAAGAACTGGCGCACCCGGCCGTCCGGCAGCGGCGTCCACAGGCCCCGGAAAGGGGCCGTCGTGCCGTTACCGACGTAGTGTATCTGACCCGCGAGCAGCATGCCCTCGTCCGTCAATGCACCACGAATCGATATCTGGGCGCCACCCTCGGAATTCCAGACCTGGACCCATTCGCCGGTCGCCTTGTCGAGGTAGTTGACGCTCATGCCTGTGCTGCCGCTCGCGCCGATCCAGTTCTCGATCAGCACGCAGCCGCTTTCCGCACTGGCGATCCGATTCGAGCCGGCTACCTGGCCGTTCGCCAGGTGCACGTCCCACTCGCCCACCCAGAAGTCGAAGTCACGAAAAGTCTCGTCGTAGCGGCAGGGATAGGCCTGGCGAGTCAACCCGTCGATCAGCTGGTCGTAGGCGGGCTGGCCCGCCAGCGTCGCGAACACGGGGTCGTCGCGGACGACCGGGAGATTGCCGAAGCCGGCCGCTACCAGGGCCTGCAGCGATGCGACGGCGGCGGCCGCGTCGCCTGAGGCCACCTGGACGCGCGCCTGCTCGAGCGACACGCGTACCGGCGAGAAACCGGCCGACTCCGCCCGTGCCAGCGCTTCGGCCGACACGTCGAGTACGCCGGCGTTGCGGGCCTGCTGCGCCAGCTCGAACCACTGCTGGCCACCCGGGGCCTCGGACCTGGCGAGCGCGGCATAGGCCGCTCGTATCGAATCGGCATCGGCCGTCGTGTCAGCGCTGCTCGCCCCCGCCAGCAGTGCCAGGGCGACCATGGCCGCCATCCGCTTGATTCCCGTCATTTTTCCCTCCCCCCGGAGCGTGGTTTCGGAGTTGGACCCGGGCGCGGCGCGAGGGTTCGCTGTCCGCCGGTCCCGGTCCTCAGGCGCTTGCGCCGGCGAACTCGGCTGCCGCGTCCGACAGCCAGTGCGCCAGGCTGCGGGCGAAACTGCGCCGGCACAGCAGCTCGAAGCCGGTGCCGCGGTTGATCACCGTGACGACGATGCCCTCGATCGCCGAGGTCGCGACGCGGCCCGCCGGAAACACTGACGGGTGCAGGTCGATCGGCAGCCCCTTGCGCAGCACGAGGCGCGAGGCAGGGCCTGTCAGCCGAAAGCTCGTGTGGGCATGCGACAGGTCCGTGTGCGCGACACCCGCGGCCTCTATTTCCAGCGTCGCAGCGGCATCGAGCAGGACCCAGTAGCGGCCCGGGCCGACAGCCAGCAATGTGACGTCATCGCGGCTCGCCAGCCCGTCTGCCAGCACCGCCAGCGCTGCCTCGGCACCGGGCCAGGCGGCGTACTCGTGCATCCGAACGCAGCCCTCCTCGATCCGGACGCCGGCTTGGCTTTTCCTGTTGTCCGACCCCTCACGCACGGAGCCGCTCCCCCGCCGGGTCAACGAAGCAGGGCGAAACGACGCGCGCGGCGACGTGCGTGCCGGCCAGCGGGTCCGCAACGTGAACGACGCTGCCCTGCCGCTCGTCGCCGCCGGCGAGGAAACCGAGCCCGATGTGACGCCCGAGTGCCGGACTGAAACAGGCCGAACTCACGTGCCCGAGGCTCTCGTCCGGCTCACGCGGCGACGCCGCCGCGACCAGGTGCGCGCCGGCGCGGATGGACTGGGCCGGATCGAGCGGCTCGAGACCGACGAAGCGCGGGCGCCCTGGATCGAGCAGCCCGGGCCGGCGCGAGAGCGCCGCGCCGATGAATCCTTCGTCCTCGCGCGCCAAGCGAGCGAGGCCAGCATCGGCCAGCGTGCGGTTGCCGTCGAGTTCCGATCCGGTCAGGTGTCCCTTCTCGATGCGCAGGATGTCCATCGCGTCGAGGCCGTACGGGCGGACGTCGAACTCGTCGCCCGCAGAACAGAGCGCGCGCAGCAGAGCCTCGCCGCCGCTCGACGGCACGTACAGCTCGTATCCCAGCTCGCCGGAGAAACTGACGCGCAGGATGCGTACCGGCAGACCGGCATGCTCGGCGTCCGCGACGCCCATGAACGGCAGCCCCGGGACCGTGTCCGGGAACAGCCGCAGCAACAGCTCCCGGCTGCGCGGACCGGCAACCGCGATCCCGGCCCACTGCTCGGTCGCGTCGCAAACGTGGACGCGTAGCGCAGGCCACAGGACCTGCAGCAGGAATTCGAGGTGGCGGAGCACCTGCTCGGCCCGGTCGGTCGTCGTCGTCATGAAGTAATGCGCAGCGCCGATGCGGCTGGTCGTGCCGTCGTCGAACACGAAACCGTCGTCCTGCAACATGACGCCGTAGCGCGCCTTGCCGAGCGCGAGCGAGCTCCAGCGATTGACGCAGGCGCGCTCCAGCAGGGCGCAGGCGTCGGGACCCTGGATGTCGAGCTTGCCGAGTGTCGAAACATCACAGACACCGACCGCGCTGCGCACGTGCCTTGCCTCGCGGATCGCGGCCTGCTGGCGCGTCTCGCCGCGCTCCGGATAGGCAAGCGCCCGCTTCCACAGGCCGGCATCGCCCAGCAGCGCGCCCTGCTCCTCGTGCCAGCCGAGGAGCGGCGTCTGTCGCGTCGGCAGGATCCTTGCGCCCTGCTTGCGGCCCGCGATCGCGGCCATCGTCACCGGCGTGTACGGCGGCCGGAAGCTCGTGACGCCGACGGCCGGCACCGGTTCCTTGCGCCTTGCCGCGAGCAGTGCGAGTGCATTGACGTTGGACGTCTTGCCCTGCTCGGTGCCCATGCCGAGCGCGGTGTAGCGCTTCAGCAGCTCGGCCGAGGCGTAGCCTTCGCGGACCGCGAGCTCGATGTCGTCGGTCGTCGCATCGGTCTGCAGGTCGACAAAGCACTTGCCCTGCGGCGCCGGCTGCGGGCCTGGCCGGAGCGCGAACGCCGGCGCGCAATCCGGCAGCTCGATATCGGCAGGAGTGACTCCCAGCCGGGCGAGCGCCTTCTGGGCCGCGTCGCGACCCTCGGCGAGGCAGCTCCCGGTATCGAAAGCGCCGCTGCACGCACCGGCCGCGATCCACGCCTCCCTCGCGGACCCGGGCAGGAAACACTGCCGTTCCCCGTCATAGACCGGGCGGCCACCAGCCTGGCTGTGCAGCGCGATCGTCGGGTTCCAGCCGGCGGACGTCAGCAGCAGGTCGCAGGGCAGCGCCTCGCCGCCGACGAGCCGCACCGCTTTCAGTCTGCGCGAGCCCACCGCCGTGGCGACCGCGGACCCCGTGTGCAGGGACACATTCGCCTGCGCACAGGCGCGGACCAGCTCCGGCGCAATCTCCTGCCGTGTATCGACGACGGCGACGCGGGCGAACGCCGCGTGGGCCAGCGCGGCCGCGTATGCGCTGTCGTTGTTCGTATAGACGAGCAGCTCCCGGCCCGCGCACACGGCGTATTCGCGCAGGTAACAGACCCCGGCATTCGCCAGCATGATGCCCGGCAGGTCATTGTTGCCGAACAGCAGCGGGCGCTCGATCGCGCCGGTCGCCAGCACGACCTGCTGCGCGCGGACGATCCAGTGACGTTGTCGCGCAATGCCCTCGGGCCGGTCCGGCCGGTGGCCGGCGCAATGCTCGACCAGCCCCACGACGTTGCCGTCGTAGTAGCCGAACGCGCTGCAGCGCTCGAGCACCGTCACCTCCGGCGTCTCGCGGAGTTCCCCGAGCGCCGCCGCGTGCCAGGCGGCGAGCGCGTCGTCGGCGCCGGCCGTGCCACGGGCGATCGCGCCGCCGTGCACGGCGTTCTCGTCCACCAGCAGCACCCGCGCGCCCGAGCGCGCCGCCGTCAGCGCCGCCGCCGTGCCGGCCGGTCCGCTGCCGACGACCAGCAGGTCGCAGAATTCCTCGATGCGCTCGTAGCGATCCGGGTCCGCGCCGTCGGCGACGGCGCCCATGCCCGCGGCCCGCCGGATGAAGCGCTCGTAGAAGCGCCAGCCGCGAGCGCCGGGCCACATGAACGTCTTGTAATAGAAGCCGGCCGAGAAGAACGGCGACACCAGGTTGTTGACCGCACCGAGATCGAAGCCGAGGCTGGGCCACGCGTTCTGGCTGTAGGCCTCGAGGCCTTCAACGAGCTCGACGGCGGTCGCGCGGGTATTCGGCTCGCGCCGCGCGCCGCGCCCGATCGTCACGAGCGCATTCGGCTCCTCCGCGCCGGCCGAGTGGATCCCGCGCGGCCGGTGGTACTTGAAACTGCGGGCGAGCAGCGATACGCCGTTCGCCAGCAGCGCCGAGGCGAGGGTGTCGCCGGCGTAGCCCGTATACGCCCTGCCGTCGAAGCTGAAGCGCAGGGCCTGCGCGCGGTCTATGCGTCCGCCGTGGGCAAGCCTGCATGGCTGTGCGCTCACGCGCGATCCCCGCGGTCGCGGGCCAGCCGCGTGTCGAGCACCTCGTGCGTCTCGGTATTGCGCGTGACGACGAGCCAGGCGCGGCAGCCCCTGCCGTGGTGCCAGAACTCCTCCTGCACGCCGCGCGGATTCCGGCGGAGGTACAGATAGTCCGACCAGGCGCCACCGCGGGCGAGGTCCCCGGCCGCCTCCGTGCCGGGACGCGATACCGTCGCGTCGCCGAGGAAGGTGAACTCGCTGTGATCGCGCAGGCCGCAGTGCGGGCAACGGAGTCGGATCATCGGCCCGGACCTCAGTGCAGGTTGAAGAACGGCCCGGCGCCGTTCTCGTTGATCGTGTAGCCGCGCTCGAAGCGGTCCAGCGCGAACGGCGCGTTGACCGCGTGCGGCGCGCCGGTCGCGAGCGTGTGGGCGAACATCCAGCCCGAGCCAGGCGTTGCCTTGAAGCCGCCGTAGCACCAGCCGCAATTCAGGTAGAGGCCCTCTATGGGCGATGCGCCGATGATCGGCGAGCCATCCGGCGTCATGTCGCATACCCCGCCCCAGTGACGCAGCATGCGCACGCGGCCGAGCATCGGGAACATCGTCACCGCCGCCTCGAGCACGTCGTGCACGATCGGCAGGTTGCCGCGCTGCGCATAGGAGCTGTACCGGTCCAGCTCGCCGCCGAAGACGAGGCTGCCCCGGTCCGACTGGCTTATATAGAAGTCTGCCAGCTCGAAGGTCAGTACCGTGTCGATGACCGGCTTGACCGGTTCGGTGACGAAAGCCTGCAGGACGTGGCTTTCGATCGGCAGCCTGAGCCCGGCGAGGCCCGCGACGTGCCCGGTGCTACCCGCGACCGCGAGGCCGGTGCGCCCGGCACGGATGTCGCCGCGATTCGTTCGCACGCCGGCGATGCGCTCGCCCTCCTGCAGGAAACCGGTCACCTCGCAACCCTGGATGATGTCGACGCCCAGGCTGTCGGCCGCGCGCGCGAATCCCCAGGCGACGGCGTCGTGGCGCGCGTTGCCGGCGCGCGGTTGGTACAGGCCGCCGTGGATCGGGTAGCGGCACGCGCTGTCCTCGTAGATGCCGGGCAGCATGCTGCGGACCTCGGCCGGGGACAGGAACTCCGCATCGATGCCATTCAGCCGCATCGCGTTGCCGCGCCGGATGTAGCGCTCCACCATGCCCTCGCTCTGGGCAACATCGAGTACGCCGCGCTGGCTGAACATCGTGTTGTAGTTCAGCTCGAGGCTCAGGTCTTCCCAGAGCTTCAGTGAGAACTCGTAGAAGCGCGCATTCGCATTCTGCTCGTAGTTGGAGCGCACGATCGTCGTGTTGCGCCCGGTATTGCCGCTGCCGATGTAGGACTTCTCGAGCACCGCGACCTTGCGGATGCCATGCACGCTCGCGAGATAGTAGGCGGTCGCGAGCCCGTGCCCTCCGCCCCCGACGATGACGACGTCGTAACCCGCCTTCGGCTCCGGGTCGCGCCAGGCCCTCGGCCAGTGCCGGTTGCCGGTGAGCGCATGCCGGAAGACCGACCAGGCGGAATAGGCTTTCATCAGCGACGGACCCCCTTTGCACGACCACGTGAACCTGTCAGCACGCGGAGCATATGTGAAGCCCGGTACGCCTGTCATGGCGCCGTTTCAGATCATGCGAGTGCCGGAGACGGCTGGAGTCGACGGCAGATCCATTGCGACGAAGCCCGCCGCTCCTCTGAGTCTGTTGAAATGCGTCGCATCGCAACGCACAATTCGACGCTCGCGTTACCGCTCCGGAGGGGTGGCAGAGCGGTTGAATGCACCGGTCTTGAAAACCGGCAAGGGCTAACGCCCTTCGTGGGTTCAAATCCCACCCCCTCCGCCATGACTTTGAATGGCCCCTCGCGGGGCCTTTTTTGTTTACGGCATCAGGCTGGCCGCAATACTTTGAATGAAATCGACGAGGCGGTGGAATTGACCGAGCAGATAGCGGCTTGAAAACGGAAGGTCTGAATGTCAGCTCTGGTACCGAAGGCGGCCATTTGCCTGATAAAGTCGGGAAAGGCCGCTACTGAACCCAGAGCAGAAATTGAGCCATCAGTCTTTTTCATGATACGAATCTTCAAACAGGCACGAGGTATGACCGCATCGCGTCGGCGTTTCAAAAAATACCTTTGGTATTCATCAGGTGAAATCGTTCTCGTCGTCATCGGTATATTAATTGCGATTCAGGTCAACAATTGGAACGAAGACCGAATCGAGCAAAAGCAGATCCATGCTTATGCGCGGGCATTCGCCAGCGACCTGCGCGATGACATTGCCACCATAAGAATCAGCGCCTATCAAGCACAAATCGTCGTGTTCCAGATCGATGAATTGGTCGCGTACTTGCAAGACCGGCCGTTTGACAGAATTAGCAACATTGACCTGTATCGTCACGTTGGGTCGTTGGGCTATCGCCCGTTCGCTTTCAACCGCGCGGCGCTCGATCCTATGAAAGGTTCGGGTGCCCTGCGCGAAATGCGGAACCGGGAGTTGGCGCGGCAAATATCAGAGTATGAGGGCCAGACATACCACCTCGGAGAAGACCAGACATCCGATTCCCGTAATGCGCGCGATGCCTATCTCGCGACCAACAAAGTCGTGAATAGGAACTTTCCTGGTAGAGTCGCCGTGGACGAATATTTTGATACGGCCTCGAGCGCCGAACATTTTCATGAGTCGTTTCTCGCGTTTCCATCCACGGAACTTTATCAACGCATCGCGCAGAACGATGCAGGACCGATAGCCAGAGACATGCGTGAAGTTCAAGAAATGGTCAACATACTCATTTCCTATCGCAATGACCTGTATCCTCGGCCCAACCACGAGCTTCCCGGACTGCTGGCTTCGGCGCAGGCGATCATTGACATGATCGAAGCGGAGTATCCCGAAGAATAGGTCAGTGGCTATGGGCTGGTTCTGGGCCGATACCTGCCGTGAGATTCTCGCAATATCTGCCTGATTGAATTACCTATTTCCGGGCAAACGGGTGCCGCGAAATCGCGTCGCCGGCCAACGGCCACCTG
>JAOUIH010000090.1 GCA_029884165.1 Gammaproteobacteria bacterium
GAGATACTCGTACTCGACGAGGCTGACCGCATGCTCGACATGGGCTTCATTCGCGACATCCGCAAGATCCTCGCGCTGTTGCCGGCGAAGCGGCAGAACCTGCTGTTCTCGGCGACGTTTTCCGAGGACATTCGCCGGCTGGCTAACGGCCTGCTGAACTCGCCGACAGAGGTGCAGGTTGCGGCACGCAACACGACAGCCGATCGGGTCACGCAGATCGTGCATCCGGTCGACAAGGCTCGCAAGCGAGAACTCCTGTCGCTCCTGATCGGCAAGGGTAATTGGCGCCAGGTGCTCGTCTTTGCGCGCACCAAGCACGGCGCCAACCGGCTGGCGACGCAACTCGACAGCGACGGCCTCAGGGCCGCGGCCATACACGGCAACAAGTCGCAGGGTGCGCGCACGAAAGCGCTGGCCGACTTCAAAGCGGGCAAGGTGCGCGTACTCGTCGCTACCGACATCGCCGCGCGCGGTCTCGATATCGACCGCCTGCCGCATGTCGTCAACTACGAGCTGCCACACGTCCCGGAAGACTACGTCCACCGCATCGGCCGCACGGCCCGCGCGGGACTGGACGGTACCGCGGTCTCGCTGGTTTGCATCGACGAGGACAAGTTGCTGCGCGACATCGAGAAGCTGCTGAACACGAAGATCGACAGGCAGGTCATCGCCGGGTTCGAGCCGGACCCCCGCGTCAAGGCCGAGCCGATCCACAAGGGACGGCCGGCACGCGGTCATGCACAGCGTAAGCAGAGCGGCAAGCCGCATAGCCATGCGAAGTCGCAGGGCAATGGCAGCCGACACCGCCGCAGTTCGGGCGGGGGGCGCCGCGCGAGCTGAAGCGGGTCTGGCCGACAGCCGGCACGGCTGCCCAGGGGCGGTCCGTGAGAGCTTTCCCTGCAGAGGGCAGGCAGCGACAGCCGACGCAAATACCGGTAATCTCCCCGGCACGATCAGGCCGGGGAGTCTACAAGTTGGCGACACGCAGGCAATTCATCGGCGCGGGCGTAACGTTCGCGGGGGCTGGCATGCTCGGGCTGCCGGCCATCGCACCGGCGCGCGAGCCGCTCGACATGTTGTTCCTCGGCGGCACCGGTTTCATCGGCCCGCACCAGATCAACTACGCGCTCGCGCGCGGTCACCGTGTCGCGATGTTCAATCGCGGTCGCAACGCCGGCCTCTACGGCAATGCCGTCGAGGAGCTGATCGGTAACCGCGACACGAAAATCGACCAGGGACTCGAGGCACTCGAAGGCATGCGCCGCTGGGACGTCGTGGTCGACAATTCGGGCTATGTGCCGCGCCATGTCCGCGATTCGGTCGAACTCCTGAAGGATCGCTGCAACCGTTACATATACGTGTCGACGCGCGGCGTATACGATTTCTCGCAAGGTGGCTGGGTCGACGAGTCCGGGCCGCTGTTGCCTGCCCCCGACCCCTATACCGAAGACACTTCGGGCGACCTGTACGGGCCGCAGAAGGCCGAGTGCGACCGGATCGTGCAGAACCTCCTCGGCGACAGGGCGACCATACTCCGGCCACCGTATATAGTCGGTCCGGGCGACACGACGGACCGGTTCACGTACTGGGTGGAGCGCTTCCACCGGGGCGGCGACATCGTGTGCCCCGCGGGGCCCGGCATGGAAGCGCAGTGGATCGACGCGCGGGATTTCTGCGAGTTCATCGTGCATCTCGCCGAGAGCGATGCACCGGGCATCTTCAACGTCGCCGGTCCCGCCTCGCCGATGACGAACGAGGAATTGATGCTGGGGCTGCGCGCGTTCTCGGCCGCGCCGACGCGCCTGTACTGGCCGACCCAGGCGGAACTCGACGAGGCCGGCTTCAATACGCTGATGTTCGCCAGCCGTCCGGTGTCCGTGCACGTCGAACCGGCACGCGCGGTCGCCGCCGGCCTCGCGTACCGCTCGCTCGCGACGACCGTGCTCGAGACGCACCAGTGGTGGCAGTCTCTACCCGCCGATCGCCGCGCGAACCCGCGCCGCTGGCCGACGGCCGAGCAGGAGCGGGCAGTCATCGCCAGCTTGTAGCCGACCGGGCCGGGCCTTGCAGGAGGCGCAAGCCTACTGCGCTTCTGCCATGCAGCCCGGTTTCAGCGTGACCCAGATCAGTTCGATCGGTTCGTCGCCGGTATTGCCGGACTGGTGCTGTGCGTCGAGTTCGAGCGCCGTGTCGCTCCAGCCGATCTCGCCGTCGGGCGAATAGCTCGTCTCGGACTGGTCGCCGTACTGCACGGTCCATTCGCCGCCCTTGACGTGGATGTAAAGCTGGTCGGGCGGGTGCCGATGAACGCCTTCCCATTGGCCGGGCTGGATGGTGAAGCGCTGGACGACGAGCTTGTCGTTCTCCAGCAGCAGCTCGCCGGCGATATTCGGGTAGTACTGGTGGCAGGGATTCGGTGGGCCGTCACCGTGGTGATCGGCGCTGGCGGTGAGACCGATCAGGACGAGCAGGAACAGCTGGAGCCGAAGCATCGGCGTTTCTCCCGGTCAATTCGGACCAGCCCTTTATACGCGGGCGAGTCCGGCCAGCCAACGCATACCGGTGATGGCATCGGCTGCGCGTTCATTGCAGAATGCCCGGCGGTTCAGGGAGGCGGATGATGATTTTGGAATGGCATGATTTCGTGGGCACGGCCGGCGTAATAGTTGTGCTGGTGACCTATCTGCTGCTGCAGTCGGGTCGCATGGACGCGCGCACGGTCCGCTTCTCGGCGCTGAACGCGGTCGGTTCGGCACTGATCCTGCTCTCGCTCGTGCAGGCCTTCAACCTGTCGGCTTTCGTGATCGAACTGGTCTGGCTGCTGATCAGCCTGTACGGATTGGCCGTCAACGGCAGTTGGCGCCGGCGGCCCGTGGCCGTGCAGGCCGACGACTAACGGTTGGTGGCGCGACGCGGCAGTGGCGGCCGCGGCAGCCGGGGCCGGCCGGGCTCGGTCAGCAGGTTGCGGATGATTCGCTTCACCGGGGGCAGGTTATTGCTCATGCGCAGGACCGCCTGCCGGGCCAGCCGGACAGGCAACCGATCGTCGGTAAACAGGCGCACGATCTCGTTCGTGCCGCGGTACATCGGCCGCGTCTTCCGCATGTGCCGAGACTCGTAGCGCCGGAGCAGCTCGCTCGCGCCGATATCCTGCTCCTGCCGTGCTGCCGACAGTACTTCTCCGGCGAGGATTTCTGCGCCGGACAGCCCCAGGTTAAAACCGTGCGCCGTGACCGGGTGCATGCCGACGGCCGCATCGCCGACCAGCGCAAAGCGACGGGCCTGGAATCGGGCGGCGTGCACGCCGACGAGCGGGTACGCGTAACGCTCGCTTGCCAGTTCCATTCGGCCGAGCCGGTCGCCGAAACGCAACTGCAGGTCCGCGTCGAAGGCCGCCTGATCCAGGTCCATGATCGCACCGCGCTGGTCCATCGGCGCCGTGATCACGACCGAGACGAGATCGCCGACGAGTGGCAGTACCGCCAGCGTTCGACCGTAGTGGAAGCATTCGAACGCGATGCCGTCGTGCGGCCTTTCGATATTCGCTCGGCAGACGATGCAGACCCGGCCGAAATCGTGCATCTCGGCAGGAATGCCCATCATGCGTCGGGTGTCGGAGTAGCGGCTGTCCGCCGCGATGACCAGGCGGGAACTGAGCGCCCGGCCGTCGTCGAGAAAAACGGTCGCAGCTTGCGCGTTGTTGCGGACGTCGCTGACCGAAGCATCGGTGACGAACGTGACGTTGTCCAGGTCTCGCACCTCGTCGTACAGCGCTTTGCGGATGAGGTGGTTCGAGACGATGTAGCCGAGTACGTCGGACGTGTCCGGGCCCGGCGCAAATTCGAGCGTGTAGGGCGACGTGCCGTCCTGGACACGCGCTTCGCGGATAGCGGATCGCCCGGTGTCGCCGATCCGGTCCCAGGCACCGAGATGCTCGAGGATCCGGATTGACTGGTGGGTCAGGGCAATATCGCGCCCGTCGAAAGCCGGCGCGGAAATCCGTGCGATCGACTGCCGGTCGACGATGGCCACGCTCAGGCCGGAGCCCGCCAGCATTCGTGCGAAGCCGAGGCCAGCCGGGCCGGCGCCAACGATCGTAATGTCCTGGTCCATCGCAGTATCCTCGCTATCGTGCAGGGTGTCGTCTCGCGCCGGTCACACGGCGGCGGGCCCCAGCCAGTCGAATTCGGCTGTGAAGTGCCGCAGGTACTGCGGCGCACGCAGGATGCGCATGCCGCGAATCTGTTCCCGCCGCTGCCACACCAGGCCGATCGCCTCGAGAACGTAGTCCATGTGGCTCTGTGTGTAGACGCGTCGCGGAATGGCCAGGCGTACCAGGTCGTTGCGGGCCGGCCTTTCCTCGCCGGTCTGCGGGTCGGCGCCGAACATCACGGTGCCGATTTCCACCGCGCGTATGCCGGCCTCGATGAAGAGTTCGACCGCGAGCGCCTGCGCCGGGTAGCTTAGCGGCGGAATGTGCGGCAGGAAGCGGCGGGCATCGACGTACACGGCATGTCCGCCGGCCGGCATGATGACCGGGATGCCTGCGTCGTGCAGGTGGCGGGCCACGTAGCGCGTGGACAGTAAGCGGTAGTCGAGATAGTCCTCGTCGAGAACCTCGCGCAAGCCGACCGCGATCGCATCGAGGTCGCGGCCGGCGAGGCCGCCGTAGGTCGGAAAACCTTCGCTGAGAATAAGAATATTGCGTTCGCGTTGCGCCAGCTCGGCATCGTTGGTGCACAGGAAGCCGCCAATGTTGGCGAAAGCGTCCTTCTTGGCCGACATCGTACAGCCGTCCGCGTAACTGAACATCTCGCGCGCGATCTCGACTGTCGGACGATTCCGGAAAGCCGGCTCCCGGCGCTTGATGAAGTGCGCGTTCTCGGCGAATCGGCAGGCGTCAATATAAAAGGGTATGCCGGCCTCGCGCGCGATGCGGCTGATGGCCCGGATATTTTCCATCGACACCGGCTGGCCGCCCGCCGAGTTGTTCGTGACGGTTACCATGATTAGCGGGATCTTCTCCCGGCCTTCGAGCCGGACCAGCGCGTCGAGCGCCTCGATGTCCATGTTGCCCTTGAACGGATAGTCGGACACGAGGTCGGTGGCTTCCGGGCAGGGCAGGTCGATAGCCTTGCCGCCGCGATACTCGATATTTGCCCGCGTCGTGTCGAAATGCGTGTTGTTCGGGACGATGAAGCCGGGTTGCACGGTTATTCCGAACAGGATGTGCTCGGCGGCGCGCCCCTGGTGGGTCGGGATCACCTGCGAGAAACCGAATATTTCCTGCACCGTGTCCCGGAATCGGTACCAGCTGCGGCTGCCGGCGTAAGATTCGTCGCCCCTCATCAGCGCCGCCCAGGCGTCGGCCGACATCGCGCTGGTGCCGGAGTCGGTGAGCAGGTCGATGATGACGTCCTCTGCTCGCAGCAGGAAGGGGTTGTAGTGTGCCGCATGGATCAAGGCGGCGCGTTCCTCGCGGGTCGTCAGCTTGACCGGTTCGACCATCTTGATGCGGAAGGGCTCGATGATCGTCTGCATGGATCATTCGCTCGAGGCGCAAAGATAAAACGAGTCTATTTGCCTCGAAACGGAAGCGGGATACGTAAAAGTACTGCGACGACCGGCGGGTACAGAGGCCGGTGCGCACCCGGCCTCGGTCTCGGCCCCGGGCCTTCGGGCGCGCGAGCTTCCTGACCCGAGACCGGCCGCCCGGGAATTGCGCCGGACTCGCGACGTTGAAAAAGGTCTGGACGACCTTTTTCAATATCCCGCTAGGTCCTGGCCGCTTCGTCGGCGAGTCTCCGCAGGTACGCGGCGAACTCGGGGTCTTCGCCCTGCAGCAGTTGCGGCATTGCCTCGCGAAAATCCTCGCGCCCGCACCACTCCTGCATGAAGTCCTCCCAGGAGCGCCAGCGTCGCGCTTCCTTGCCCGTCAGGTCCGTGTCGTAAAGCAGCAGGTAGGCGCGCTCGAAGGTCGCGATCAGCAGCCCGAAAATCGCGATCATGCGCTCACGCTGCACGTCGGTCAGGTCGCCGGTCCGCAGCTTGGACATCAGCCGCAGATCCGGATTGTCGAGTGCAAGGCGCAGGAAGTCGTGGTAGTTGCTGGACAGGGCCTCGTAAACCTCGGCTTCCTCGGCCGCGCGCTCGCGGCGCTTCTCGTACAGGAAAACGCCGATCGCGAGCGGCAGGCCGAGGACGGTGACGACGTAGCTCAGCAGCTCCCAGGTATGTATGCTCACGCGCTTGGACTCCGCCTGATTTCGCCGGGCACCATCATTGTTGACCGCAGCCTGGTCAGGCTCCTGGCTTGTACAGCGTCGCGAAAACCGCGCCGGCGATCATGAACCCGACGATGCCGGAAAACAGCCAGATAACCGCGAGGTCGAGCGGCATCGGCCAAACGACGTATTGGTCGATCGCCATCGGGACGGAGTAGAACGTGCCTATCAGTGCGCCGTAACGAACGCCCTCCATGACGCCTTTACCTTCGCGTCCCTGCACGAAGATGATGCCGAAGATGACCAGGCCGATCGCGCTGGAGACCCACATCCATCCCATCATGCTCTCCATCTCGGCCTGCGAACGAAATATGTCCGCGAGTCCCTCGTAGGTTTCGCCGAGCCAAAGGCCATGCACGAGGAAGCTGTATACCTGCATCACCACGAAGGTGACGGCAATACCGATCCAGAAGGTCTTGTTTTTCATGCCATGCTCCCCCTTTGAGCCCCGCCCCCGCGGGATAGGTCATCATATGCCTCCGGGAGGGCGGCGGGTATATGCGGAGCCGTCCGCGGGGCCGGGCTCCCAGGGTCGGCCGGTCATGCCGGTCCGGGGCTGTTGTTGCGTAATACAGTGCACGCCGCCGCCGCCGACCGCGATGTCGTTGACCTGCACCTGCACGATTTCGCGGTCGGGATACAGCCGCTCGTAGACCTCCACGGCCTGCGGGTCGCGATCGTAGCCGTAACCGCCGACGATCACGGCGCCGTTAGCAAGGTAGGAATTGACGTAGGAGCTGCAGCCGCCGTTCCAGACGCCCGGATGGTAGTGGCCCTCCTCGATGAATTCGAGTTCCAGCTTGCGGCCTCGTGCGTCCGTCTGGCCGATGAGCGCGTCCCGATTGATTTCACCGATATGCCAGTGCGGGTCGGTCCTGTCGCTATTGATCTCGACCAGCACCCGGCCCGGTTCGATGAAGGCGACTACGCCGTCGGCGTGGCCGTCCGTCTCGGGATCGGTCGGGTCGCCGGGTATCCAGATTACCTTTTCGGCGCCGAGCATCCGACAGAGTTCGTCGCCGACTTCCTTTTTCGTCCAGCCCGGATTCCGGTTCGGATTCAGAAAGCAGGTCTCGGTCGTTATTACCGTGCCTTCGCCGTCGACGGTGACACCGCCGCCCTCGGCAACGAGCTCCGATGCGAAACGGCGGACTCCCGCGAGATCGAGGATACGTTTTCCCATCAGGGCGTCCTGATCGTAGGGATGGTACTTCTTGCCCCAGGCATTGAACACGAAAGTCGAGCCGGCGAGTTCGCCGGCATCGTTGACGAGGAAGTTGGGTCCGGAATCGCGGGTCCAGGAATCGTCGATCATCATCTCGATGATCTCCACGCCGGGTCCGAGCAGTGCTCGCGCTCCCTCGAGCTTGGGTGGCGGCACCAGCATCTTCACCGGCTCGAATCGGGCAATCGTGTTCGCGACCTCGGCATAGGCACGGGCCGTCGCCTCGTTGTCGCCGAACATCCCCTGGCGGCTCGGCCAGGCCATCCAGCAGCACTTGTGCGGCGCCCATTCGGCCGGCATGTAGAACCCAAAGTCGCGCGGGTCGTCGCTCACGTGATCACCTCCGGGATGTTTGCGGGTGCGCGGGCGCGCGACGCCACGAAACTGGCCGCTGCAATTGCGTATAGAACAATGGACAGCAGGAATACGGTCCGGTAGTTGCCACCGGTGACGACGATTGCGGCGAGGCCGGGGCCGACGGCGCCGCCGATCGTCGCTATCGAGGAGCCGGCCGCCACGGCGCTGCCATTGCGGTCGATGGAGGCCATCAGGCTCTGAATATAGGGCAGGCAGAATGCCCAGGCGAAGCCGAGGAAACAGCCGGCGACGAAGTACCATTGGTAAGCGCGCGTCAGGATCAGCAGCAGGAGCCCGGTCACCGCAATCGCCATGCCGAGGAGCAGGGGCCGCAGATAGCCGTAGCGATGGCCGACGACTACGACCATGAACGCGCCCGGGATGCCTACCAGTGAGGCTACCATCAGTGCGACGCCGATGCGCTCGTCCGGGTACGCGAGGGCGACTCCCCAGCGTTCGATGTAGGTGAACTGGGCGGTGTTCGCCGCCTCGAACAGGCCGTAACCGATGAGTGCGAACAGGGTTACCGCCGCCAGCAGGATGGCACGTTCCATGCCGCCGCCTGCAGCTTCGGCCGGTGCCCTGCCGGGGAGTGCGCGCAGCAACACCAGCGCGCCTGCCTGCAGCGCGGCGATCATCAGGAACATGCCCGGCACGCCTAGAGTCGCCGCGTATACCGGCACGATATACAGGCCGAGCCCGCTGACGATGAACTGCAGCGTAATGAACAGCCCGTAACCGCGTTCGACGTCGTCGTGCCGCGCAAAGGCGGCGCTGGCGGCGACATGCGCCAGGCTCGCCGCAAATCCGGTCAGGAATCGCAGCAGCAGGAACGCGGGCCCCTGGTGCGCCACCCAGGCCGAGAGCACGTCCCCGCCGATGGAACAGAGTATGCCGATCGTTGCAACGCGCCGGAGGTCGATGCCGTGCATGCGCAGGGCCATGAGCAGTGCCGCTGTCGCACCGCCGGTGAAGTTCGCGGACGCGACCCAGCCGGCGAAAGACTCGCTCATGCCTCCTTCGTCTACCAGCACGCCGACGAGGGCCGGCAGGATCAGGAGCGGCATGAACGTAACGGTGCCGATCACCGAGTAGATCGAAAACGGCAGCCACGCGGTTCGCTGCACGAAGTCAGAGCCCCGGAGCGATGTGCTCGCCGTCCAGCGTCAACAGCGAGCGGTACAGGTCTGGCCGCCGGTCGCGGAATACGCCCCAACTGCGTCGGTAGCGGCGCACCTCCTCGAGATCGAAGCTGGCGGTAAGCACACACTCGGTCTCGCGGTCGGCACACTCGACGAGGCCGCCGGTATGGTCGGTGATGAACGACGAACCGTAAAACGTCATTTCGACGCCCCTGCTCGATTCCGTCCCGATACGGTTGGACGCAACGACAGGCACGATATTGGCCGCCGCGTGGCCGCGCATGGCCATCTGCCAGTGGTCCTTGCTGTCGAGATCCGGGAAGTTCACCTCGCTGCCGATCGCGGTCGGGTAGAACAGGAGATCGGCGCCTTTCAGTACCATCGCACGGGCGCACTCCGGGAACCACTGATCCCAGCAGATGCCGACGCCGACCCGGCCCCAGCGAGTATCGAAGGCCCGGAAGCCGGTATCGCCCGGACTGAAATAGAATTTCTCCTCGTAGGCCGGGAAGTCCGGTACGTGGCTCTTGCGGTAATGGCCGACGATGCTGCCGTCGGCGTCGACGATCGCCACCGAGTTATAGAAAGCGAGGCCCGCGCGTTCGAAAAACGAGACGGGCAGGACGAGCTGCCGCTCTTTCGCGATCTTCTGCATGCGACGGATCGTCGGCTGGTCGTGGAGAGGGCGCGCCAGCTCGAAATGCTCGTGCTGTTCGTCGATGCAGAAGTAGGGCGTTTCGAAGAGCTCCTGCAGCAGCACGATGTTGGCGCCCGCATCGGCGGCGCGATGGACCAGCGACTCGGCCCGGGAGACGTTGGACCCGGTATCCCAGCTGCAGGCCATCTGGGTGCAGGCAACGGTAACGTGCATCGAGTCCTCCGGGGTATTGTCTGACCTCGATGCAGGTTCGCCCGCGAAGCCTGCGCCTGTCAATTCCGATCCCGTATCCTGCCGAAACGCGACCTGGATCCCGCCTCCCGCAGCCGGGCCTGCGTAGACTGACCGCACGTCCCGGACCTCAGCCATCGGTATGCGCATCAATAACCTGCTCATCACGGCCAGCTTCGCGACACTGCTCGTGTCGTTCTGGAACCGGAACGACATTCCGGGAAACCTCCGCCTGCGGCCGGAAATCGCCGCCGAGCCGCGCCAGTCGGCAACGCGGGAGCAGGCGTTTACCGCGCACTACGAGGGTGTCGAGTACCGCGTCGACCCGGAATACGACTACGAGCTTTTCGGCATCGTGGTGTCCTACCGGCATCACGACGGCTCGAGCCGGATGCACCGCCAGGCCGGGGACCACCTGAACATGCTCGACGTGTGCGTGGTGTGGGGCGACAACGCGACGCACCCGCGGCTGGACAAGCTGGACTTCTGGAACGGCATCTTCACCTGCAATGTGCAGACAAAGGACACGGACGCGTGGCAACGATTCGATATTTATGCGCTGTCGAACAACCACCTGCTCTCTGACGACGAATTCATCCGCGATCGCGTTACCGGGTTGAACGTCGGCGACCAGCTGCGGATTCGCGGCTGGCTCGCGAGCTACACCGGACCGGGGGGCACGCGCGGCACCAGCACGACGCGCCGTGACACCGGCGACGGTGCCTGCGAAACGATCTGGGTCCGCGAGTTCGACATCGTCGAAGCCGGTCGCAGTATCTGGCGCCGCACGATGTGGGGGTCGCTGTTCGTGCTGGCCGGCGGCCTGGTCGTGCATTTTCGCAGGCCATACCGGCCGCACGCGCACGGCTGATCGGCCGGATCACGGCACCGCTGTGGTCGCCCGCAGGGCGGGCTCCCGCCGCAGGAACCCGCTCCGCGGGCGACCAATGCCTCAGCCGGTCGCCGCCAGTGCCTCCGGCATCCGCTCCGGTTCGCGCACGTCGATGGGGCGGCCAACCGTCAGCGGTCGGCGGAAGGCGTCGTCGATCGCCAGGAACGGCGCGTCCGATTCGACACCCAGCGCATCGAGCATCTTCGTGAAGAAGGCACGCCCTGCGGCGGTTGCCGCAATGTCGAAAATGTCGGCATCCGTGTAGCCCAGTTCCAGCAGCCGGGCGACCTGGCCCGCCGTGACTTTCGACGCGTCCTTCGCAATCTGCCGGGCGAACCGGACCATGACCTGCTCGGCCTCGGTCAGCGTGCCCTCGAACCGCCCGGCGGCAATCGCGACGATCTGCTCGTCAGAGAAGAAGTCGCGGAGGGCCTTGCCGTGTGCCAGCGAGCAGGCCGTGTTGCGCAGTTCGTGCGCGGCGACAAAGGTCACGAGTTCGAATCGGCGCTTGTCCATCGGCCGCTTGATCTCGGCCAACAGCATGCCCCAGCGTGTCATTACCTCGGGCCTGTGACAGAACACCTTTGCGTAGTTGGGTACATAACCCCAGGCCGACTGTTGGCGTTCGTACATTGCGGCAACCGCGCCGTCCGCGTCGCCGGCTTTGATCGTCTTTATAAATGCCATGGTGCAAAAACTCCGTTAGGGGCGGTAATGAGAGATCTGGACTTCCTCGCCGAGGTCCGCGTAGTCGCCGGCCGACCGCAAGCTGCGAAACTCGCGCCAGTTGATGCGGCGATAGCGGGCAGGTCGAAGCGCGTTGACGGTCGTGGGCAGCGGCTCGTAGGTCGTTTCATACGACGGGTTGAGGAAGAAAGGCACGCTGTACCTGTCGGCACGCGGGTTGGTAACCACGCGGTGCAGAGCGGCGCGGTACTGATCGTTCGACCAGACCTGGATCATGTCGCCGATGTTGACGACCAGCGCGCCGGGTGTCGGTGGGACGAGGTACCAGCGGCCGTCGCGGCATACCTCGAGCCCCGGCTGCTCGTCCTGCAGGAGCAGGGTCAGCGCCCCGGAGTCGGTGTGTTCGCCGACGCCGAAAGGCCTGCCATCCCCGGCCGCGATGTGCGGGTATTTCGGGTAGTAGTTCAGCCGGAGGAAGCTGGTATGCGCGCTGTCGAAGCCGCGCGCCAGGTTGTCCGGGTCCACGCCGAGGTTCGAGGCGATGGCGGACAGCAGCCGGAGCGCGAGCGACTTGCAGTTAGCGTAGTAGGCGCGCACGACCGGCTCGAAACGCAAGCGGAACAGGCCCACAGGCCAGCGCGGCTTCAGCTTGTCGCCGTCGGCGCGACCGAAGTCGTAGATCTCCTTCCAGTCCTGGCGGTTCTTTGTCAGCTCCCGGTCGTAAAAGCCCCAGGGGTTGTCCGCATCGCGCAGTATCCGGCGCTTGTCATCGGTCGGCTGGCCGAAGAACTCGCGCGACACGGCGAAGATGCTTTGCAGCAGCGGCGGGTCGATGCCGTGCCCGGTGACCTGGAAAAAACCCCATTCCCGGCAGGCGCGGTCGATCGCTGCCAGCGAGGCCGGGCTGTTGAGCTCGGCAATGTCGATGACGGGTACGTTGTCGATCATGATCTGTCCTCGTGTCTGTCAGGTCTATGCGCTCTTACGCGGATGTACCCACTTCGGCAGCAGCGCATGCGGATCCACGACGGTTTCGCGGTCGTAGTCGACGCCGGCGTCGTCCAGCAGCCGGTGCATCCGGCCGTCGCGCATAGCATCGAACAGGTCCATGCAGCCGCCGACGTGCGCGCCGCCGATAAAGATCTGCGGGATGGTCGGCGCTCCTGTCCGGTCTTTCAGCACATCGCGGATCTTCACGCCGATATCGCCCTGCTGGAACGCTACGGAGTCGAT
>JAOUIH010000022.1 GCA_029884165.1 Gammaproteobacteria bacterium
CCAAGACGGGCGTGCGGCAATTCCGGGAGGCCGGTGGTAAATTAGCGGGCCGCTTTTTCCCAGCCACCGGACCGGTATCCCATGCATATCCCGAGACTGATCCTGGCCATGCTGCTCGTGCTGTCAGGCACGGCGGAGGCCGATGCGATACGCCAGACCAAGGGCGATTTCTACGACGCGTTCCGTCAGCTGGACGTGGACCTTCCAACGCCGAACGTTTACCGGACCGCCTCCGGTGCGCCGGGCCCGCAATACTGGCAGCAGCGTGCCGACTACAGGATCAGGGTCCGCCTCGACGAGGACGCGCGCCGCATCATCGGTTCGGAGACGATCACCTACACGAACAGCTCGCCCGACCCGCTGCGCTACATCTGGCTGCAACTCGACCAGAACCGCTTCCGGAACGACTCGCTGGAGCGGCGCTCCGACACCGCTGCCCAGGAAGACGGCGCGGACGTGCTGAGCTACAACGACATGGCCGTGCACCAGATCGGCAAGGACGTCGAGTACGGACACCGCATCGAAACGGTTACCGACGGCCGCGGCCGGCCGCTGCCCTACAAGATCGTCGACACGATGATGCGCATCGACCTGCCGGAGGCGCTCGCCCCGGGGCAGCGTACGGTCTTCTCGGTAGACTGGTCGTACAACATCGTGCTCGAGGCACGAGTCGGCAGCCGCGGCGGCTACGAGCACTTCCCGGACAGCGACACTTATATATATTTTCTCGCGCAGTGGTTTCCCCGCCTCGCCGCCTACACGGACTATGCCGGCTGGCAACACAAGGCGTTCCTCGGCCGCGGCGAGTTCACGCTCGAGTTCGGCGATTACGAGGTCGAGATCACCGTACCGGCCGATCACGTCGTCTCATCGACCGGCGTGCTGCAGAATCCGAACCAGGTGCTGAGTTCGACCCAGCGCCAGCGTCTCGACCAGGCGCGGCGTTCCGACAAGCCAGTGTTCATCGTGACCCCCGACGAGGCTCTCGCGAACGAGAAGGACAAGGCGAGCGGCACGAGCACCTGGATCTTCAAGGCCGAGAACGTGCGCGACTTCGCCTGGGCCAGCTCGCGCAAGTTCATCTGGGACGCGATGACCCACCGCCAGGACGATCGCCGCGTGCCCGAGGTGCTGGCGATGTCCTTCTACCCCAACGAGGCAGAGCCGGCCTGGTCGAAGTACTCGACCCACGCGGTCGCCCACACGATGGCCGTCTACTCGCGTTTCTCCTTCCCATACCCATACCCGGTCGCGCAGTCGGTCAATACCTGGGAGAGCGGCGGCATGGAGTACCCGATGATCACGTTCAACGGTTACCGACCCAAACCGGTTGAGGCCGAGGCGGACGAACTGGTCGAGGGAGCCCCGGACCGCACGTACTCGCGCCGCATCAAGTACGGCCTGATCGGCGTCATCATCCACGAGATCGGGCACATCTATTTTCCGATGACCGTGAACTCGGACGAGCGCCAGTGGACCTGGATGGACGAGGGCCTCAACAGCTTCCTCGAATACCTGGCGGAGCTCGAGTGGGAAGAGGAATTCCCGGCCTATCGCCCCTACACCAACGTGCTGGACGACATCACCGAGTACATGCAGAGCGAGAACCAGGTACCGGTGATGACGAATTCGGACTCGGTCCTCCAGTTCGGCCCGAACGCGTATTCGAAACCGACCGCCGCCCTCATCGTCCTGCGTGAGACGGTCATGGGCCGCGAGCTGTTCGACTTCGCCTTCCGCGAGTATGC
Source organism: Gammaproteobacteria bacterium (assembly GCA_029884165.1). Classification (GTDB taxonomy): domain Bacteria; phylum Pseudomonadota; class Gammaproteobacteria; order Steroidobacterales; family Woeseiaceae; genus JAOUIH01. The sequence goes on from JAOUIH010000022.1 coordinate 1,749, forward strand.
GCGCCGCTGGAAGTTCAAGCGACCGACGCCTGCGGACTTTTTCCGCACGATGGAAGACGCCTCCGGCATCGATCTCGACTGGTTCTGGCGCGGCTGGTTCTACACGACCGATCACGTCGACGTCGCCCTGACGGGCATGCGCGAATACAAGGTTTCGACGACCAACCCGGACATCGAGTTCGGCCACGACCGGGACAAGTTCGCAGCCGACCACCCCGAGACGCTGGGCCAGGTGAGGAACCGGGAGGAAGGACGCAAGACTTACGTGGAGCGACACCCGGAACTGCGGGATCTCTACAACGAGAACGATCGATTCACCGTCAGCAACAAGGATCGCAACGAGCACGCCGAGCTGGTCGACGGGCTCGAGGACTGGGAATACGCGGCGCTGCAGCGCGCGATCGACGAAGACGAATTCGTCTACTTCCTCGATTTCGAGAACCTCGGCGGCCTGCCCACGCCGCTGCCGCTGCTCGTCACGAACGCGGACGGCAGCCAGGAACTCCTTATGATCCCGGCCGAGATCTGGCGCCGTAATCACAAGCAGGTCACCAGGATGCTGATCCGGGAGCAGGCTATCGCATCGGTCGAGCTGGATCCCCGTCACGAAACGGCGGACGCCGATTTCTCGAACAACCATTTCCCGAGCCGCATCCAGAAGTCGCGCATCGAGCTCTACAAAGAGGAGCGCGAGGATCGTGACCTGATGGCCGACATGCTTTTCAAACTCCGTGAGCGCAAGGCCGGCGACGAGGCGAACAGGCGCCGCGTCCCGCTGGAGCCGTCGAACTGAGGACGAACATCCCGACATGGCACCGGCGGAGGCGCGATGGCGTCGCCGCGGTGCTGCTCGGCTTGCTCGCACTGCCGACTCTCGCTCACCGGGCGCCCGGCAGCCTGAGCACGATCGAATGGAACCCGGCAACCGGACGCACGGAAGTCGTCCACCGGCTGCACTCGCATGACGCCGAGCTGGGCGTCGGCGAGATCCTCGGCCTGCCGCAGCTGTCGGTGCAGTCGGTCACCGGTCGCGCGCACGTCGCGCTGTATGTCGAGGAACGCTTCCTGATCGAAACCGAGTCCGGCCCGCTGGCACTGGAACTCGTCGGCGCGGAGCTGGCCGGCGATTACCTGCTCGTCTACCAGGAATGGCCCGGCCGGCTGCCGGCCGGCATACGCCTGCGCGACGACCTCCTGCGGGACGCGTTTCCGGACCAGGTCAACCAGGTCAACATCGACGACGACGGCTCGGTCCGGACCCTGGTGTTCGCCGGCGACGCTGCCTGGCTGGACTTCGAGTTCGGGGCTGCTGAGCCCTGACGCGGTGGCGACTGGCCCCTTGGCGTTGATATATAATCCCGGCCCCGGCACCCGCATCGGGCATATTCCAGAAGAGACCATCGGCGGAGCAGCACCGTGAGCTTTAAGCGCGACCAGAAATTTTTCGATCTTTACTCGCTCGTAATCGGCGCCCTGGCGCTGGTGCTGCTGGCGATCTTCGTGCTGGCGATGAAAATGTCGGCCCGGACACAGGCGGTCTTCACGTCTGCAACCGAGGAATACCAGCAGGCAATGACCGCGCGCCTGCAGCCCGTCGGCAGCGTCTACATGCCCGGCGAAGAGCGCGATGCCGGCCACCCGCAGGTCACCCCGGCGGAGCCGGCCGAACCGGTTGCGACGACCCTGTCGGGCCCGCAGGTCTACAACGCGGCCTGCGTCATGTGCCACGGCAACGGCATCGGCGGCGCGCCGATGCTGACGGACGGCGCGAACTGGGCGCCGCGCATCGCGCAGGGCCTCGACACACTGCACGAGCACGCAATCAGCGGTTTTGCAGGTCCGTCCGGCGGCTACATGCCACCGAAGGGCGGCCGGCTCGACCTGTCGGACCAGGAAATTTTCGACGCCGTGGACTACATGCTGTCGCAGGTCCCGCAGTAACAAGAAGCGCCCGTTAGCCGGGCGCGCCGCCGAAACCGCGCAGCGCCAGCGCCTCGCCAATCTGTTCCATTCCGACGACCTGCGCTCCGGCCAGGTCGGCGATCGTACGCGCGACGCGCAGGACGCGCCGTTGCGCCCGCATCGACATCAGGTACTGGTCCAACGCCCGGTCGAGCAGGCGGAGCGCCTGATCCGTCGGCCGGCACGCCGATTCGAGCTCGTTACCGTTGAGCTCGGCATTGAGCCGGCCCGAACGCCCCAGCTGTCGCTCCCTGGCGGCTGCGACCCGCGCGGCCACGCAGGCCGTGCTCTCCTCGCGGCGCGGGCCTCGCAGCGTCGCGCTGCAGGCGCGGCGCATCGCGACGTGCAGGTCGATGCGGTCGAGTAGCGGCCCGGATATCTTCCCGCGGTAATTCTGTATCCGGTCCGCGCTGCAGTGACAGTGGCCCCGCTCGTCGCCGTGATACCCGCAAGGGCAGGGGTTCATGGCGGCGACGAACTGGAACCGGGCGGGAAAGTCGACCTGCCGGCCCGCGCGGGAGATCGTGATGCGACCGGCCTCCAGCGGCTCGCGCAGCATCTCGAGCACGTGGCGGCTCCATTCCGGCAGTTCGTCGAGGAACAGGACCCCGTTGTGGGCACGCGAGATCTCGCCGGGCCGTGGGTCCGATCCGCCGCCGACGAGCGCGGCCGCGGAGGCCGAGTGGTGGGGCGCACGAAACGGGCGCTGCCTCCAGCGAGCGGCATCGAAGGGTAGCCCGAGCACCGAGTTCACCGCCGCGGTCTCGAGCGCTTCCGCGTCGCTCATCGGCGGCAACAGGCCCGGCAGGCGCCGCGCCAGCATGCTTTTGCCGGTGCCGGGCGGGCCTGCCAGCAACAGATTGTGCCCGCCGGACGCCGCGATCTCGAGCGCCCGGCGAGCCTCCGCCTGGCCACGAACCTCGGCGAGATCCGGGGCGTCGGGCACCGCGCCCTGAGCAGGGCTTCCGGCAGCCGGCTCGATGCGGCGCTCGCGGTTCAGGTGCGCCGCCACCTCGAGCAGGCCGGACGCCGCGAACACGGTAGCTCCCGGCAGCAGCGCCTCGCGCGCATTGGCTGCCGGCACCCAGATCGCGCGGCCCTCTGCCGCGCACTTGATGGCCGCCGGCAGGACGCCCGGTACCGGCCTGATCTCGCCGTTCAGCCCGAGCTCGCCGTAGAACTCCTGGTCCTCGAGCCCGCCCGCACGGAGCTGGCGGCCCGCCAGCAGGATGCCCAGCGCAATCGCCAGGTCGAAGCGCCCGCCGCTCTTTTTCATGTCGGCCGGCCCGAGACTGACGGTTATGCGTTGCTGCGGGAAGTCGAAGCCGCAGCTCAGGATGGCGCCGCGAACGCGATCCTTGCTCTCCCGCACGGCCGCCTCGGCAAGGCCCACCACCGAGAAGGACGGGAGCCCACCGGACAACAGCACTTCGATCGTAACCGCGGGCGCCGCTACGCCGATCTGCGCCCGCGATCGCAGGATCGCGAGGCTCACGTGGGACCGCCCTCGCCCGCGCGCGGCTCAGGAGGCCCGGCAGAGACCGCCGACTGCCGCTTTGCCTGTCGCAATGGCCTTCCCTGGCCCCGGCGGTTTCATTCAGGCCTTCTTCGGCGCTTTCTTGCGCGGCGCTTTCTTGCCGCCCGCGGCGCCCGTCTTCCTGGCCGCAGCCGGCTTCGGCCCGCGCGCCTCGATGTCGGCGAGGCGCGCCTCCAGCGCTTCGAGCTTGGCCCGGGTTCGCCGCAGCACGCCCTCCTGCACCTCGAACTCTTCGCGCGTCACGAGATCGAGCCGCCCGAGGCCGCTCTTCAATATCGTCCGGAAATTTTTCTCGAGATCCTCGCGAACCGACCTGAGCCCCTGCGGGACCGAGTCCGCCAGCGCCTGCGCCAGCCTGTCTATCGTGTCTTTGCTCATGCGCGATTGATACCTGAGGGCGGACGAAAAAACCAGAGCCGAAACCGGGCCGAACCGGCGGAAAGGGCCCGCAGCGCGTGAACCAGAACGAAGCGGCAGCCGGCATGCCTGCACCGTAGCGGTGCGTGGCGCCGGCGTTGGCACGCATGAAACAGCGGTTTTCCCGGCTCGACCGTGCTGGCACGAAAACTGCAAATCAGGTGGCGGCAGAAGCGGCGTGTGCGCCGGAGGCTGGCAGTGAAAATGATCACGGCAATCATCAAGCCCTTCAAACTCGACGACGTCCGCGAGGCGATCGCCGAGATCGGTGTACACGGCATAACCGTTACCGAGGTCAAGGGCTTCGGGCGGCAGCGCGGTCACACGGAGCTGTACCGCGGTGCCGAGTACGTCGTCGACTTTCTCCCGAAAGCCCGCATCGAGGTCGCTGTCGCGGACGACATCGCCGAGCGCGTCATCGAAGCGATCTGTGGCGCGGCCCGCACCGGCAAGATCGGCGACGGCAAGATCTTCGTGACAGAGCTTGCCGAAGCCGTCCGGATACGCACCGGCGAAACCGGCCCCGCCGCCGTCTAGCAGGGTGTTGAAAAACACCCTGCTGGCGCGAGACACGGATGTCTCGCCCGCGGTTCAAGCACGTAAGTGCCTGAACCGTCGGGAGCGAGTCCGGACATGCGCCGGACTCGCGACGTTGAAAAAGGTCTGGACGACCTTTTTCAACATCCTGCTAGCAAGTTGGAAGGGAGGCACTCGTGGAAGAACTGACCCAGCTTTCGGCGCGAATTGACGGCGTCGGCTACGCGCTCGACACGTTCTACCTGCTCGTCATGGGCGCGCTCGTCATGTGGATGGCGGCCGGCTTCACGATGCTCGAGGCCGGCCTCGTGCGTGCCAAGAACACGGCCGAAATCCTGACCAAGAACGTCGGCCTCTACGCCATCGCCTGCATCATGTACATGCTGTGCGGCTACTCGATCATGTACCCGGGTGACTTCGAAGGGGCCGTGTTTCGCAACCTGACAACCTTCGGCACCGGTCTCGTGGCTGCGGTCGATAACGACCTGGCGGCGGTCAGCGGCGGCGACGCGAGCTATTCGCGGTTGGCCGATTTCTTTTTCCAGGTGGTGTTCGTCGCCACCGCGATGTCGATCGTGTCCGGCGCGGTCGCGGAGCGGATGAAGCTCTGGTCGTTTTTCACCTTTGCCGCCGTGCTGACCGCTGTCATCTACCCGGTGCAGGGGTTCTGGAAGTGGGGTGGCGGCTTTCTCGAGCAGCTGGGATTCGCGGACTTCGCCGGCTCGGGCGTCGTGCACCTGTGCGGAGCGTCCGCCGCCCTTGCCGGGATCCTCGTTCTCGGGCCCCGCAAGGGCAAGTACGGGCCCGGTGGTGCGGTCAACGCGATACCAGGCTGCAACCTGCCGCTCGCGACGCTCGGCACGATGGTGCTGTGGCTCGGCTGGTTCGGATTCAACGGCGGTTCGGTGCTCAGGATCAGCGACGTCGGGTCCGCCAATTCCGTGGCGCTGGTGTTCGTCAATACGAACATGGCGGCGGCCGGCGGCCTGCTCGGCGCAATGCTGGTCGCACGGGCGTGGTTCGGCAAAGCCGACCTCACGGTGATTCTCAATGGCGCGCTCGCGGGACTCGTCGCTATCACGGCCGAGCCGGTCGGCCCGAGCCCTTTCGGCGCGACCTGCATCGGGCTCGTCGCGGGCCTGCTCGTATTCCTGTCCATCGTGATGCTGGACAAGCTCCGGATCGACGATCCGGTGGGGGCTATTTCCGTGCACGGCGTCGCCGGCATGTACGGGCTGCTCGTGGTTCCGGCAAGTAATGCCGACGCCAGCCTCGGCATCCAGCTGCTCGGCCTGCTGTGCATTGTCGGCTGGGTATTCGTCACGAGCATCGGCGTCTGGCTCGCCCTGAGATACACGGTCGGCGTTCGCGTCGACGAGCAGACGGAGTACGAGGGCGTCGACCTGCACGAGTGCGGACTCGAGGCCTATCCGGAGTTCACGACCGCGGACTGATCCGGGACGGGGCCCGGCGGAGATCCCCCCTTTCCTCCGCTGCACCCTCGATCGGGCCGGTTCACAACCCCGGCGGGCCTTCGGGCCCGCCATCTTATTGCGCCCCCCGGCGCCAGCTTCCATCGGGCCGCTGGCTTTCCGCATTACGTCCGGTCGACCCTTTTCTGCCGATTCGCGCACAAATGCGGCTGTGAATACAATCACAACAAAATCTACACTGGCGTGGTCTAATACATTATCGTTCAATGCCTTAAGCAGACCGACCGCAGCGATCCGCCGGGCCTTAACGCAGGGACAAGACAATGCGTACCGCGACGAGCTTACTGGCAATTCTCGGTCTCGCCACAGCCTTTGCCACCGGGGCGAGCGAAATCTACAAATGGACCGATGCCGAGGGCAATGTCATTTACGGTGATCGCCCGGTCGGGGACCCAGCCGAGCGGCTGTTGATCGTGTCGAAGCCCACGAACCCGAGCCAGGTGCAGGCGATGATCGACGCCCGCCACGAGCGCGAGGGGACGTCCCTCGAGGCACGCGAGAAAAAGGCCGAGGAAGAGAAGTCCTACCGGGAGAAAAAGGCCGAGTCCGCCGACCGCGCGAAGCAGTGCGAGTCCTCCCGGGCCACCCTGCAGAAGTACCTGCAGTCCAGGCGCCTGTACAAGCTGGACGAGAGCGGCGAACGGGTCTACCTCGACGAGCAGCAGATGCAGGAAAGTCGCGCGCGCATGCAGGCCCAGGTCGAGGAATACTGCTCGCCCTGAAACCTGGTTCGATCCGTCTCCGGCCCCTCTCCGGTCTATGCACCGGCGGCGCGACACCGCGCCATTCCTCGCCGACGCGGTACAATGCCGGCTTCGCCCGTGAGGATGACACGACTTGGAATCCCAAGCCCGCGAGCCGAGGGTCTATCTTCCTGACTTCTGCGCGGCAGGCACGATCCTCGTCGTGCTGCTGGTCGCCGAACTCGTCGCGATCCTGCTGACCCTCGCCGCGCATACGCCCGAAGGGCGGTTCCTGACGGAACTCGCGAAGATGTCGATGTACGTGCTCTGGCTCGCTCTGCTGAGTGCCGCGGTACTGTGCCACATCCGGCCGAGGGTCGAGACCCTCGGTCCGTCGCGCGCTTTCACGCTCTGCTTCGTCATCATCGAGGCCCTGTGCCTGGTCGTCGCCGAGATCACCTACCAGCTGACCGACTATTTCGGCGCTGCCGCGATCATCGACGATACGCACGGCGGATTCCTGCTGCGCAGCTTCACGATGAGCTCGATCATCATCGCACTGGCGTTGCGCTACCTGTACATCTCCAGCGAGTGGCGCCGGAGCATCGTCCTCGAGGCGCAAGCCAGGGTCAGCGCGCTGCAGGCACTGATACGGCCGCACTTCCTGTTCAACAGCATGAATACGATCGCCTCGCTGACGCGCAGCGACCCGGCGCGCGCAGAGGAGGCCGTCGAGGACCTGGCCGACCTGCTGCGTGCCAACCTGGGCGGCCCGAAGGACCTGACCACGCTGAAGGAAGAGTTCGAGGTCGCGGCCATTTACCAGCGGATCGAGAAACTGCGCCTGGGGGACCGGCTGCGGGTGCGCTGGGACATCGGCGAGTTGCCGATGCGCGCGCTGATCCCCAGCCTGACGATACAGCCACTGCTCGAAAACGCCATCTACCACGGCATCGAAATGCTGCCCGGCGGCGGCGAGGTGACCGTGCGGGGCCGCCGTCACGACGGCAGGCTCAGCATCACGGTCTCGAATCCGCTCGCAGACGAGGCGAAGACGAAGAAGAGCGGCAACCGCATGGCGCTGGACAATATTCGCCAGCGTTACGAACTGGCTTACGGTGCACGCGCCAGCATCTCCGCCGGTGAAGTCGATGGCCGCTTTACCGTGCAGCTGGACTTTCCCTGCGAAGAGTCTCACGCGTGAAGATCCTTATCGTCGACGACGAGCCGCCCGCGCGCGCGCGATTGCGCCATCTCGTCGAAGATGTCGGCGAACACGAAGTCGTCGGCGACGCCGCGAACGGCGAGCAGGCGATCGCGATGGCGAGCGAACTGCATCCGGACGTCGTGCTGCTCGACATTCGCATGCCCGGCATGAGCGGCCTCGAAACCGCCCGGCACCTCAACGAACTCGATCGTCCGCCCACCATCGTCTTTACGACCGCATACGACCAGTACGCGATCGAGGCGTTCGACGCGCAGGCCGTGGGTTACGTGCTGAAACCCGTGCGGCGCGAACGCCTGCAGGCCGCGCTGCAGCGCGCGCGCCGCCTGAGCAAGGCGCTGATCGGCGAGATCTCCGGGCGCGCCGGCGGCGGGGATGACCGCAGGACCCACCTGTGCGCCCGCGCGCACGGGGCTCTCCGGCTGATACCGGTCGAATCGATCTGCTACTTTGTCGCCGACCAGAAGTACACGCGCGTCTGCCACGCGTCCGGGGAGGAACTGATCGACGATTCGCTGAAGCAGCTCGAAGACGAGTTCGGGACGGACTTCGTGCGGATCCATCGCGGGGCGCTGGTAGCGGTCGCGCGTATCGGCGAGCTCTGCAAGTCTGCCGATGGCGAGGTCGAGATCGTGCTGCGCGATTGCGCGGCGAAGGGCGGGGACCGGCTGACCGTGAGTCGCCGGCACCTTGCACAGGTCAGGAAGAGACTGAAGGGATTACCGGTTTGAAGATCACCATTGCGACACGCCAGAGTGCCCTTGCCCTCTGGCAGGCGGAACATGTTGCCCAGCGGCTGCGTGAACTCGCGGAAGTCAGCGAGGTCGAGCTGCTGCCGCTCAGCACCCGCGGTGACGAAATACTCGACCGCAGCCTGCTCGAAGTCGGCGGCAAGGGGCTCTTCATCAAGGAGCTCGAGATCGCGATGCTCGAGGGCCGGGCGGATATCGCCGTGCACTCGATGAAGGACGTGCCGGCTGACATGCCCGAGGGCTTCTGCGTCGCAGCGGTGCTGGAACGCGCGAGTCCCTTCGACGCACTGGTATCGCCGGGTCGGCTCGCGCTCGACGAGCTGCCGCAGGGCTCACTGGTCGGGAGCTCCAGCCTGCGCCGCCAGGCACAGCTGCTCGCCGCCCGGCCGGACCTCGAGCTGCGGCCGCTGCGCGGGAACGTCAATACGCGGCTCGCCAAGCTCGACGACGGCCAGTACGACGCGATCATCCTGGCCTGCGCCGGCCTGGAGCGCCTCGGATTTGCGGATCGCATCGGCTATTCGCTGCCCCCCGAGACGATGCTCCCGGCCGCAGCGCAGGGCGTCGTCGGCGTCGAGTGCCGCAGCGACCGCGTCGACCTCCGGGACGTGCTGGGCAGGCTGGAGGACGAATCCGCCAGGCTCACGACCGCCGCGGAACGTGCTGTGGCCCGGCGCCTCGAAGCGAGTTGCCATTCGCCGCTCGCAAGTTACGCGACCCTCGACGGGGATGATCTGTCGCTGACCAGCCTCGTTGCGCGCCCCGACGGCAGCCGGGTGCTGCGCCGCAGTATTCGCGGGCCTCGGCACGCGGCGGAAGCGCTCGGGCTGGAACTGGCCGACGAGATGCTCGGCCTCGGCGCCGCCGACATGCTGGTTGCACAGGGCGCATGAGCGAGCCGGCGCTCGGCGGCATCGGTGTTCTTGTCACGCGGCCTGCACACCAGTCCGCGGATCTCATCGCCGCCATCGAAGCGGAGGGCGGTACGGCCATTTCCTTCCCGGTAATGGATATCGTCGGGCGGGATCCGGCGGTCGTGGAGTCCGAGCTCGCCGCGCTGCGGCCTGCCGATATCGTCATCTTCGTCAGTGCCAATGCCGTCGACCACGGTCTCCTCGCGCTCGGCGCCGGCCGGCCGGCCGTGGCCGTGGTAGGCCCCGCCACGGCAAGGGCGCTGGAGGATGCCGGCATCCCTGTCGACATTCGGCCGGCGGCTGCGTTCGACAGTGAGCACCTGCTGGCCGAGCCGGCACTCGTCAGCGTGGCGGGCAAGACGGTGACGATCGTGCGCGGCGAGTCCGGCCGTGAGCTCATCGCCGAAACGCTGCGCGCGCGCGGCGCCCGCGTGCAGTACCTGTCGGTGTACAGGCGTATCCCGCACGAATTCGCGCAGCAGGAAACTGATGATATCGAGGAGGCCTGGCTCGGCGGACGAATCCATGCCGTCGTCATCATGAGCGTTGCGGCCTTCAGTGCGCTGTGCGAGTCGCTGCCGCTATCCTGCGCCGGCGTGTTGCGTACGGCGCGACTGGTGGCGCCCAGCGAACGTGTGATAAAAACGATACAGGAGCGACTGCCCGACGCACGCTGTATTCTCGCACCTGGTCCGCAGGCCGCCGACGTTGTGGGCGCACTGGTCGCAAGCCTGCGTTACGACCCGGTTCACCGATGACTCCCGCAACGAACCCGCCATGAACGACCATCCGACAACCGAGACCACAGCCGATGCCGGCAACAACAGGCCTGCAGACGACCAGGCGGACGCCCGCTTTGGCGATGACCTCGGCGACATAGCCGTCGAGCCGCCTGGCACCGTTGCCAGGCCCCGGCTGCCTTTGTTGCTGGCCGCGCTTGCACTGCTGCTGTCCATCCTGGCGCTGGGTTCGAGCGCCTGGCTGCTGGCGGTCAGCGGATCGGACCCGGGCGAGGAACTCGCGACGACGGCCTACGTGGATCGGCTGGCCGCCGACATCCGGGGCACCGAGGCAGCAACCAGAAGCCTGCAACAGCGAGTAGACGAGTTCGCCGCGGCAAGGAACTCCGGCAGCAGTGATCTCGAAGAGGCGGAGCGGCGCTTCGAGCAGCGTTTGCGTTCCTTCGAGGACATCGAGGGCCGGGTCTCCGGCGTCGAATCGTCGTTCGCTGCCCTGAAGGGCATCTCGACCGGCGTTCGAGACTCCTGGCTGCTCGCGGAGGCCGAGTACTACATGCAGATCGCCAACGCCCAGGTGCAGCTGGCAGGCAATCCGGAACTGGCAGCTCTCGCGCTCGGTCTCGCCGACGAGACGCTCAGGGCGATTCCGGATCCGGGGCTGATCGAAGTAAGGCGAGCGCTGGCCGAGGAACTGCAGCGCCTCGAGGCGGTCGATCGACCCGATGTCGAGGGCGCGACGCTGACGCTCGCCAGCCTGGCGAGCGTGGCCAGCGACCTGCCGCTCGGATCGCAGCTGCAGGCCGGCGCCGCGGCCGACGTAGATGCGGCGCCGGGGCCCGGACTGGAGGGCACGGACCGTGCGCTTGCGTCCCTGAAGAATGCGATCAGCGGGATCGTCACCGTGCGGCGCAGCGACGAGGATGTGCGCCCGTTGATGGCACCCGAAGCCGCCTATTTCCTGCGGGCGAACCTGTCGCTGCAGCTGCAGGCCGCACGCATCGGGCTGCTGCGCGGGGAGCAGGCGATTTTTCAAGCGAGTCTCGACGATGCCCTCGCCTGGCTGCACGAGTACTACGACGTCGAGAGCGCTCCGGTGCAGAGTGCCCTGCTGACGATCAGCGAAATCCGCAACAGCGTGTTCACGGCGGCACTGCCGGATATCTCAAATTCGCTGCGCCTGCTGCGGGCGTATTCCGCGTTTCGGGCCGCGACGGAACGCACGGGCGACGGTCGGGACGCCGGGCAGCCGCAATGAGGCTAGGGCTCTTCTTCGTCGTCGCCCTGGTTGCCAGCGCACTTGCTGCGCATCTTCTCCTGCAAGACCCGGGTTACGTCGTCATCAATTTCCGCAGCTACATCATCGAGATGTCGGTGCCCGTGCTGCTGGGGCTCCTGGTCGCCGCGCTCGCCGCGTCCTGGTTCGTCGTCAAGCTGCTGCGGGCGCCCCGCAAGCTGGGACAGGCGGCCGGGCGCTTCCGCAGCGCCCGGGCAGGCCAGCAGCTGACGCAGGGGATGATCCAGGTTGCCGAAGGCAATTTTGCGAAGGGCGAACGCATGCTGGCGCGGGCCGCCGGTGCCAGCGACGCGCCGCTACTGAATTACCTGCAGGCCGCGCGGGCAGCACACCTGCTCGGGCACGACGATCGCCGCGACAACTGGCTCAGGCAAGCCTACGAGGGAATGCCGGAAGCCGCGAACGCGGTGTTGTTGACGCAGGCGGAGTTCCAGCTCGACCAGGGGCAATACGAGCAGGCGCTGGCGACGCTGCGGCGGATCGAGGAAAACACGCCGAACCACGCGCACGCGCTGACGCTGCTCGGCCGCCTGTATTTCCGGCTCGAGGACTGGCGCCACCTCGGCGAGCTCCTGCCGCGCCTGCAGAAACACGGGCGGGCCGACAGCGAGACCCTCCATACCTGGACGCTGCGGGTGGTGACCGAGGACCTGGCCCGTGCAACGGACGGCGAGCAGATCAGCGGCATCTGGGGCCGCGCGCCGAAGGCCCTGAAGCAGGACAGCGGGCTGGTCGAGGCGTACTTCATGGCGCTGCTGCGCGTCGGGCAGCATGCCCGGGCCGAAAAGGAGCTGACCGCCAGGCTCCGCCGCCACTGGGACGGCCGGCTTGTCAGGGTCTACGGCATGATCAGCAGCGACAACCCGGGCAAGCACCTGAAGCAGGCAGAACAGTGGCTGGCCATGCACCCGGACGACCCGGACATGTTGCTCTGTGCCGCGCGCCTCTGTCTGAAAAACGAGCTGTGGGGCAAGGCCCGCAGCTATCTCGAGACCGTCATAGGGCTTCGGCCGACGCCGGAGGTCTACCAGGAATATGGCCGCCTCCTGAGCCGTCTCGGCGAGGCTGACGCGGCGGCAGAGGCCTACCGGACCGGGCTCGGCCTGGTATCGGGGCAGCCCCTGCCGGCGATCCCGCACCTCAAGACCGAACGACCCATCCGGCGCTCGGCCCTCGGCGCCCAGCAGTGAAATTCGTGGTAGCCGGGGCCGGGTATACCGGCCGGCGGGTGCTCGCGAGTCTACCTGCCGGCAGCGCCCTGGCGCTGAGCCGCCGGCCGGTAGACTCGGGGGGCCAGGAATTGAGGCTCGTCGACTTCGACGCCCGCCACGCGGAACCGATCCGGCTGCCGTCACCCTGCTGCCTGCTCTACACGGCCCCTCCCGGTGGCGACGGCGGCGATGCCCGGCTCGCCGGGCTGCTGGCGCGCCTGACGCCTGCTCCGGCGCGCGTGGTCTACCTGAGCACGAGCGGCGTCTACGGGGACCGGCGGGGCGCCGTCGTGGACGAATCGGCCGGGACGCGAGCGCAAAGCGCCCGTGCGAAGCGGCGGGTTGCCGCCGAGCGATTGCTCGGCGACTGGTGCCGGGACCGCGGCGCAGAACTGTATGTCCTGCGGGTGCCCGCGATTTACGGCCCAGGACGCCTGGGGCTCGACCGGCTGCGCGCGGGCGACCCGGTGTTACGCGATGCCGACGCAGGGCCCGGCAACCGGATCCACGTCGATGACCTCGTTGAGTGCTGCCTTGCGGCAATGCAGACGCAGCGCGCGCCGCCCGGTATCTACAACGTCGGCGACGGGGACGACCGGTCGAGCAGCTCGTTCAGCCGCGCCGTCGCGCGGCTTGCCGGGCTGCCCCCGCCGCCCGAGCTCGACCTCGGGGCGGCCGCCAGGACCTGGAGCCGGGAGCGGATGTCTTTCGTCGCCGAATCGCGTCGCCTCGACACGCGGCGGATGCGCGAGGTCCTGGGCGTGCGGCCGAAATACGGGGACCCGGAGGACGGGATCCGGGCCAGCCTGGCCGAGGAAGCCCGGTCCGGCCAGGCCTCGGCTCAGGGCTGACTTCTGACGCTGCGGAGCCACTTGGTCAGCGGCTCCCACTGCTCCCAGTCGGGCCAGGCGAGGTACTCGGGAAGCTCGCTCACGCCCAGCCCGCGCGTGTAGGCCCTGACATAGTTCTGGGCTTCGCGCAGCGCTCCGATATAGGGCACGCGCAGGCGCGACAGGTACTCGTCCAGCTCCTCGAAAATCAGCGTGTACTCGCGGACGCGATTGGCCACCAGGCCTATCTTGGCCTCCTTGCGCTCGATCTTGCCGACGGAGCGGAGCTCCTCGATGAAGCGGTCGGTAGCCTGCATGTCTATCGTCGACGGCAGCACCGGCACGACAATGGTTTCGGCCACGCGGACGAGGTTCGTAAGCTCGGCCCCGTGCGAACGGGCCGGCGCGTCGATGACGACGAAGTCGGCGCTGCGCGGGGCGCGCTTCAGGCCCTCGCTGAATCCCTCGAGGCCGAGAATCTGCGGGCGACTCTCGGGCCGTCTTGCCAGCCAGTCCAGGCTCGACCGCTGCGGGTCGTAGTCGGCCAGTGCAACGCTGTAACCTTCGTTGGCGAAGTATGCCGCGATGTTGGTGGCCAGCGTGCTCTTGCCGCAGCCACCCTTGGCATTCATGACCATTATGTGCCGCATAAATTTCCTCGGGTCTCGTCAGATCGTCAGTTTATGTAAACTACCGAGGCAAGCCATAAAAGTCCATTCGGGCGCGCCAGGCACGGGCATGGCGCCTTGGCAGGCGTGCTAAGCTCTCGTTGCCGTTTCAAGCAGCCGAAGACACGAGGACAGACCGGACCATGAGCACACAACGGAAGCCTGAAATCGTCGAAGAAGCGGTGTCGGACGAGTCCGTCCGGGACTATCTCGCGGCACATCCCGACTTCTTCGAACGGCACCGGGAGCTGCTCGGGACCCTGCGTCTGCCGCACCAGGTCAACGGCACGATCTCGCTGGTCGAGCGACAGGTCTCGGTGCTGCGGCAGAAGGATCTGAAACTGGAGCGCAAGCTGAAGGAGCTGTTGTCGGTCGCCCGGACCAACGACGTGCTCGCGGCCAAGATTCATCAGTTGTGCCTGCGCCTGCTATCGGCCGACACGCTGCAGGCGACGCTGCAAACCTGCGAAACCGCGCTGCGCACCGGGTTCGACGCGGACCATGCCGTGCTCGTGCTGTTCCGCGACCCGGCGATGTTCGACGACATCGATGCCGGGCGCTTTTTCCGCCCGGTTCACAAGGACGACCCCGCCGTGAAGCCGTTCGCGACCTTCCTGAAGGGGGTCAGCCCGCGCTGCGGGCAGATCCGCGACGCGCAAAGAAACTTCCTGTTCGGCGAGGACACCAACGAGATAGGCTCCTGCGCGCTCGTTCCGCTGGGGCCGAAAAGCGAACTGGGCTTCCTGGCGATCGGCAGCGCAGACGCTAACCGCTTCCACCCGGCCATGAGCATCGATTTTCTCGCCCGCATCGGCGATCTGATTGCCGCCGCGCTGAAACGCTACTAGGGCCGGATCGCGGCCGTCAGCTCGAGGCCGCCAGGCCTGATTGGTTTGGCTTGAACGGGGTCCGGGCCCTATGCTCGAAACCGAAACCGCATGGATCGACCGCTTCCTCCGGCACCTGGGCACCGAGCGCCGGCTGTCGCCGTTGACCTGCCGCCATTACGGGCGCGACATCGAGGCGCTGGCCGGCTATTGCGACCGGCTCGGGCTCGAGCGCTGGGGCGACCTCGACAGCGAGCACATCCGTGCCTTCAGCGCCGCGATCTTCCGGCGCGGCATGAGCCCTCGGAGCATACAGCGGCGGTTATCGGCGGCACGCACGTTCTTTCGATACCTGCTGCGTGAGAAGCACGTCAGGAAGAGCCCGATCGACGCGATCAATGCGCCGAAGGCAAAGAAGCGCCTGCCCGAGAACCTCGACGTCGACCGCATGGCGAGGCTCCTGCAGCTGCCAGGCGACAGCCCGATCGTCGCCCGGGATCGGGCGATACTGGAGTTACTTTATTCGTCGGGCCTGCGTCTCGCCGAGCTCATCGGTCTCAACCTTACCGACATCGACATGGCCGACGGCACGGTCCATGTGACCGGCAAGGGCAGCAAGGACCGGATCGTTCCGGTCGGCCGCATGGCGCGCCAGGCGCTCGCCGAGTGGCAGCGACAGCGCGGGCAGCTTGCCGGCGCGGACGAAGCGGCCCTGTTCGTCAGCCAGCGCGGCACGCGCCTCAGTCCCCGGTCGGTCCAGGCGCGCGTCGACTACTGGGCCCGGCGGCAGGGCATCGACACCAAGGTCTATCCGCACCTGTTCCGGCACTCCTTCGCATCTCACCTGCTCGAATCCAGCCACGACCTGCGCGGCGTCCAGGAGCTCCTGGGCCACTCGAGTATCAGTACGACCCAGGTCTACACTCATCTTGACTTCCAGCATCTGGCCCAGATATACGACCAGACGCACCCACGGGCGAAGACCAAGACCAGGAAATAGCGCCCATCCCGCAGCGAAATGGCCAGGCGCCACCCGGCCTTGCACACAGTCGAGGATCCGTTATGCAGCAATTTCGCGGGACGACCATCGTCTCCGTTCGCCGCAATGGCCGGGTCGCCATGGCAGGCGACGGCCAGGTAAGCATGGGTAACACGATCATGAAGGGCAATGCGCGCAAGGTCCGGAAGCTCGCCAACGGCCGCGTGATCGCCGGTTTCGCGGGCGGCACTGCCGATGCCTTTACTCTCTTCGAACTGTTCGAGACAAAGCTGGAGCAATACGGGAACCTCACCCGGGCGGCGATCGAGCTGGCCAAGGACTGGCGGACTGACCGGCGCCTGCGGCGCCTCGAAGCCCTGCTTTGCGTCGCCGACGAGGCGACCTCGTTCATCATCTCGGGTAACGGCGACGTCATCGAGCCGGAGAATGACCTGATGGCAATAGGTTCCGGAGGCCCTTACGCACAGGCCGCCGCGCTCGCCCTGCTGCGCAATACGGAACTCGACGCGCGCTCGATCGTCGAGCAGGCGCTCGGCATCGCCGGCGACATCTGCGTCTTCACGAACCACAACATGGTGATCGAGGAACTGCCGGCTGCCGGCAAGTGACAACAACGGGTTTGGAAAGCTGACATGTCGGAAATGACACCCAGGGAAATCGTCCAGGAACTGGACAAGCATATCGTCGGCCAGGACGAGGCCAAGCGCGCCGTAGCCATTGCGCTGCGGAACCGCTGGCGCCGCACGCAGGTCGATGAATCGCTGCGAGCGGAGATCACCCCGAAGAACATCCTGATGATCGGTCCTACCGGTATCGGCAAGACCGAGATCGCGCGGCGGCTGGCGAAGCTCGCAAAGGCACCGTTCATCAAGGTCGAGGCAACCAAGTTCACCGAGGTCGGCTATGTAGGCCGCGAGGTCGACAGCATCATCCGGGACCTGGTGGATGTCGCGGTCAAGATCACCCGCGAGGAAGCCATGGCCAGGGTTCGCCACCGGGCCGAGGATGCCGCGGAGGAGCGGATTCTCGATGTGCTGCTGCCAAAGACGCCGCACGGCGTCGGTTTCACTGCCGAGTCGGAGCCGGGACGCGACATGGGCGACACACGGCAGAAGTTCCGCAAGATGCTGCGTGAGGACAAGCTGAACGACAAGGAAGTCGAGATCGATCTCCAGTCGGTTTCGGTCGGCGTCGAGATCATGGCGCCGCCCGGCATGGAGGAGATGACCAGCCAGCTGCAGAGCATGTTCCAGAACCTCTCCGGCAATCGGCGCAAGACGCGCAAGCTCAGGGTCAAGGAGGCTATGCGGCTGCTGACGGACGAAGAGGCGGCGAAGATGCTCGACGAGGAGGAATTGAAAGCCCGTGCGCTGCGCGCGGTCGAGCAGCAGGGCATCGTGTTCATCGACGAGATCGACAAGATTGCACGACGCTCGGAGACGATGGGTGCAGACGTGTCACGGGAAGGCGTACAGCGCGACCTGCTGCCGATCGTCGAAGGATCTACCGTCAACACGAAATACGGAATGGTCCGGACCGATCACATCCTGTTTATCGCCTCCGGAGCGTTTCACGTCGCCAAACCATCGGACCTGATACCGGAATTGCAGGGCCGTTTTCCGATCCGGGTAGAGCTCAAGTCGCTCAAGACGGACGATTTCGTCCGGATCCTGACGGAGCCGGATGCGGCGTTGACGACACAGTACGAGGCGCTCCTCGGCACCGAAGAGGTTCGCCTGGAATTCACCGAGAGCGGCGTGCGCCGGCTCGCCGAGGTCGCCTTTCACGTCAACGAGGCGACCGAGAACATCGGCGCCCGGCGTCTCCATACCGTAATGGAGCGCCTGCTCGAGACGATTTCGTTCGAGGCCTCGGACAAGAGCGGCACGGTACTGACCATCGACGCCGATTACGTGGACAGCCAGCTCGCGGAACTCGCGAAGAACGAGGACCTGAGCCGCTATATCCTTTGATGCCGCCCCCGAGCCGGGTGACAATGCCAGCATGGAACCTGTACCGCTAGAAATACGACTGCGCAAGAAGTCGCGCGTGCTTTCGGTTGCTTACGCCGACGGCGGCAGTTTCGACCTCGGGTTCGAGTACCTGCGGGTGCACTCGCCGTCCGCCGAGGTGCGCGGCCACGGCCCCGGGCAGGAGACGCTCCAGAAGGGCAAGGAGTCCGTGCTCATCGAGCGCGTCGAGCCGGTGGGACATTACGCGATCCGGCTCGTCTTCGATGACGGCCACGACACCGGCCTCTATACGTGGAAGTACCTGTACGAACTCGGTCGTGATCACGACAGACTCTGGCAGGCATATCTCGACCGGCTCGAGGCCGCGGGCTATGCTCGCAGGCCAGCCGAGAGCCCTGGACCATGACCAAGAGCACGACTCACTTCGGATTCGAGACCGTCCCGGTCGAAGAGAAGGCCAGGCGCGTCCGGGGCGTATTCGATTCGGTTGCGAACCGCTACGACATCATGAACGACCTGATGTCCGGCGGCCTGCACCGATTATGGAAGCACTTCACCGTCGAGCAGGCAGGGCTCAGGCGAGGACAGGCGGTGCTCGATCTGGCGGGCGGCACAGGTGACCTGTCACGCGCTTTTTCCCGGGCTGTCGGGCCGAGCGGCCATGTCGTTCTCGCCGACATCAACGCGGCGATGCTGCGCGAGGGCCGGCGCCGCCTCGTCGATGCCGGGGTCGCAGGCAACGTTTCGATCGCGCAGGTCGACGCCGAAAACCTGCCGTTCGCCGACTCCAGTTTCGATTGCATCACGATCGCTTTCGGCCTGCGCAACGTCACGGACAAGGACGCGGCGCTGCGCTCCATGTACCGCGTCCTCTCCCCGGGCGGCAAACTCCTGGTGCTGGAATTTTCGAAGCCGGCCGAATCGATCAAGCCGGCTTACGACCTGTACTCGTTCCGGATCCTGCCGGTGATGGGGCGCCTGATTGCAAACGATGCTGAGAGCTACCGTTACCTCGCAGAGTCGATAAGGATGCACCCTGACCAGGAGGAGCTGCTCCGCATGCTGCGCGACGCCGGTTTCGAGCGCTGCCGCTACCACAACCTTGCCGCAGGCATCGTCGCGCTCCACGTCGGGTACAAGCTCTGATGGACGCGCTGGCGGCAATGCTGCGCCCGATCATCGGCATGGTGAACCGGCAGATCGCGGCGAAGTCACCGGCGCGCGAACTCTGCGCCGAGCTCGACGGCCGGATCGTCACGCTGCGCGTCCGGGATACCGCGTTGGCCGTATCTTTTCGCGTGGGTCAGGACGCGCTCGAGTTCTGCTCCGGGGTGGACGAACCCGATGTCGCGATCACCGGCTCGCTGTTCGCGCTCGCCAGCCTCGCAATGCGCTCGGGCGAGCGACTGATACGGGACGGCTCCATCGATCTGATCGGCGATGCCGAGATCGCGCAGTCGTTCCAGCGGCTGCTGGCGTATGGGCGCCCGGATATCGAGGAGGAACTGTCTGGTGTGCTCGGGGACGTCGCGGCCCATGGCGTCGGCGACGTCGCCCGCGCGGTCGGCCGCTGGGCGCGCGATGCGCACGAGACGATGCGGCAGAACCTGACCGAGTACTTGCAGGAGGAAAGCCGGGTCGTACCGAGCCGTTACGAAGCCGATGCTTTTCGTGCCGGCGTGGAAAGGCTCCGGGACGACGTCGAACGGGCCGAGGTCCGGATACGACGCCTCGAAGACGGGACCAGCTGAGCGATGTCACGCGGGAAGACGCTGCTCCGCCTGGTGAGCATCCAGCGAGTGCTCGTGAAGTACGGTCTCGACGACGTCATCACGGCGACCCACATACTTCGCCCGCTGCGCTTTTTCTTTTACCTGTTCCCCAGGTCGGCCGACCGCAGCGACCCGTTGGGAAAGCGGATCAGGCTCGCGCTGCAGGAACTCGGCCCGATCTTCGTCAAGTTCGGCCAGGCGGTGTCGACCCGTCGCGACCTGCTGCCAACCGACATCGCGGACGAGCTGGCGATGCTGCAGGACCGCGTACCACCGTTTCCCGGCGAAGAGGCGGCAAGCATTCTGACCGGCGTCTACGGCAAACCGCTCGACGAAGTGTTTTCGCGCTTCGACGTCGAACCCCTGGCCGCCGCATCGATTGCCCAGGTACACAGCGCCGCCCTGCCGGACGGCACCGAGGTTATCGTCAAGGTCCTGCGACCGGGCGTCCGGGCGCTGATCGAGCGCGATATCGCCGTTTTGCACGTGATCGCACAGCTTGCCGACAGGTACTGGCCCGGCTCCCGCCGGCTGCGTCCGACGGAGGTCGTGGCCGAGTACGAAAAGACGGTGCTCGACGAACTGGACCTGATGCGCGAGGCGGCGAATACGGCGCAGCTGAAGCGAAACTTCAGGGGCTCCGGGCTGCTGTACGTTCCCGAAATCTACTGGGATTTCTGCCGCAAGGGCGTCATGGTCCAGGAGCGGATCTACGGCATACCGATCAGCGATATGGCAGCGCTGCGTGCAGCGGGTACGAATATCCGCAAGCTGGCGGAGAACGGCGTGGAGATTTTTTTCACGCAGGTATTCCGCCACAACTTCTTCCACGCGGACATGCACCCCGGCAACATCTTCGTACAGATCGACGACCCGGAGAACCCGAAGTACGCGGCGGTGGATTTCGGCATCATCGGCACGCTTAGCCCATCGGACCAGCGTTACCTGGCCGAGAACTTCCTGGCCTTTTTCGACAGGGATTACTACAAGATCGCGAAATTGCACATCGACTCGGGCTGGGTTCCGCCGGAGACGCGCGTCGACGAGCTCGAGACCGCGGTGCGCACGGTCTGCGAGCCGATCTTCAACAAGCCGCTGGCGGAGATATCGTTCGCGCAGGTTCTGATCCGGCTGCTGGAAGCAGCGCGTCGCTTCAACATGGAAATCCAGCCGCAGCTGATCCTGCTGCACAAGACACTGTTCAACATCGAGGGCCTCGGCCGCGAGCTTTATCCTGAGCTCGATCTCTGGAGGACGGCTCACCCGGTGTTACGGCGCTGGATGGACGAGCAGGTCGGCGGCCGGGCAATGATCAGCAGCATCCGCGAAAACCTGCCGCAGCTCAGGGACGCGCTGCGCGAGCTGCCTTTCGCCGTGCGCCAGCTGTCGGAGCAGGCAGCCGACGGACGTCTCAAGCTGCGGATGGATGCTCCCGACCTGCGCTCGCTCAGGGATCAGCTCCGATCGCAGCAGCGGCAGCGCTTCGTGCTCGGCGTCGGGGCAACCGCCTTCCTGTCCGGGACCATCCTGCTGGCGCTCGAGGCATCGCCGTGGCTCGGCGGCCCGCTGCTCGCGGCCGGCGTGCTGTTTTTCGTGCTCGGGCGGCCCGGAAGCCGCTAGGCGCTGCGTGGACGGCGCACCCGAGCGAAAACGCGGCATTCGGAGCTTCGTGCTGCGCGCAGGCCGGACGACGGCGGCACAGCAGCGCGCGCTCGAGGAGCTTTGGCCCGTCTTCGGTCTGCCCCGGGAGCCGCTACCGCTCGACCTGCCGGCCCTGTTCGGGCGGCAGGCACCGGTGGTCCTGGAGATAGGCTTCGGCAACGGCGATACGCTCGTCCAGCAGGCCGTCCTGAACCCCGACTCCGACTACATTGGCGTGGAGGTGCATCGCCCCGGCATCGGGCACTGCCTGCTCGGCATCGAGAGGGCAGGCATCCGGAACCTGCGGATCATCGAGCACGACGCCCTCGACGTATTGCGGTACCAGTTCCGCGAGGGTTCGCTCTCGCGGATCAACCTGTACTTTCCTGATCCCTGGCCGAAGAAACGTCATCACAAGCGCCGCATCGTGCAGCCGGCCTTCCTGGAACTCGCAGCCTCGAGGCTGATTGCCGGTGGCCTGCTGATGATCGCGACCGACTGGGCGGGCTATGCGGAACATATCGACGAGGTGCTGGCTGCGAGCGAGCTGTTCCGGGTCGCCGAGCGCCGCGAGCATGCGGGCGATGCGCCGCTCGACCGGCCAACGACCAGGTTCGAAAAAAGGGGCCTGGGGCGGGGCCACCGGATCTGGGACTGGCGGCTCGTCCGCATCTGACCGGCCGGGCCCGGCGAGCTGTCGCGCGTTTCGCGACGCTTGATATCAAGCACTTACGCGCGATTCCGCGGGCCCGCGGACCCCTCGGTATTCCCTACTTGCAAGCGCCCCCAAATCCCCTATAAGAAAACAGTAAGCAACCGATAACCAAGGACCATTCACAGACACATCATTAAGGCGAACGTCATGCTGCTTGTAGAACCTGTCATCGGAAGTTGGTATCGCTGGCCAAATGGGGAACTGTTCGAGGTCGTGGCAATAGACGACGAAGAAGGCACCGTCGAGATGCAGTGGTTCGACGGGACCATCGACGAGATCGATGTCGAGGCCTGGCCGACGATCCTCATCGAAAAAGTCGGCGCACCGGAAGACTGGTCCGGCTCGGTCGACATGGATCCCGAAGACTATACCGGCGACGAAGACGGCGAAATTCCGGCCGGATGGCACGATCCGCTGGAAATCCTCGAGCAATCCGACCGGGAGTTTTGAGCCGGCGGTCCCGGCAGAAGTTCGCTAACGCGTGCGTCAGCGCGCAGCTTGCTCAGGCGCTGTCCGGCCGGCGGACGACTATCCATCCCTCGCGCAGCTCGCACGCCACCCTGCGGAGCGATTTGCCGCGACACGGTCCACCCACACAAAGGCCGCTGTCGATTTCATAGAGTGCGCCATGGGATGCGCAGATAATCTTCGTCATGTCCCGGGTCAGGAAGCTGTCCGGCTTCCAGTTCAGCTGATGCCCGACATGCATGCAGTAGTTTTGATACGCATACACGGAGTCACCCCGGCGCACGACGAATCCGCGAAATGGCCAGTCGCCCTCGCCGATGGTGAACTCGCGGCAATCCGGGTCGCCCAGCTCGTCCAGCCTGCCCACGGTGATTTCCCGCTCAGTCATCGGCATTCCACGGCGCGACCTTGAACAGCAGCAACATGCCCGGGATTGCGAGTCCCGTACAAATGACGAAGAAATTGGTCCATCCCACGCTTTCGACCATGAGGCCGGTCACGGCATTGGCGAGTGTTCTCGGCGTTGCCGCGAGCGCCGTGAACAAAGCGAACTGCGTTGCCGCAAAGGCCTTGTTCGTCGAGCGCGCGATGTAGGCCGTAAGCGCCGCGGTCCCGAGCCCGACGCCGAGATACTCGAACGCAACTGCAAAGCCGAGGAACCAGGGATTGGGCCCGACCTCGGACAGCAGCGCGAATCCGAGGATGCTGACGACCTGGACGACGCCGAACAGCCAGAGTGCGCGATTGATCGGCAGCCGGATCATGACCAGCCCGCCGATCATCGCGCCGACGATGGCCGCAGACAGCGCCGCGGTCTTGGCGATCGAACCGATCTGCGTCAGCGAAAAACCGACATCGATGAAAAACGGCGTCTGCAGCGCCGTGGCCATATTGTCGCCGAGCTTGTAGAGAAACAGGAATGCGAGAACCAGCAGCGCGGGCCTGATGCCCTGGCGACCGATGAATTCGCGGAACGGCTCGATGACCGCCTGCCGGATCGTGCGTGGCGACCCCGGGTCACGGACCGGTTCCGAGATGCTGAGCGTGAGCGCGATGCCGATACACATGAATACTGCGACGACCAGGAATACCGAATGCCAGGGAAGGTGATCCGCGAGTATCAAGGCGAGTGCGCCCGGCACGAGCCCGGACAGACGATAGGCCTGCACATGGATCGAATTGCCGAGCCCGAGTTCCTGATCCGGGAGGAGTTCCCGCCGGTAGGCATCCAGAACGATATCCTGGCTTGCACTGAAAAACGCGACGGCCATCGCCATGTAGGCGACCGCCCAGATCGACACCGCCGGCTCGAGGAATCCGATCGCCGCTATGCTTGCCATCAACGCGAGCTGCGTTGCGAGCATCCAGCCGCGTCTTCGCCCGAGAAAGGGCAGCGTGTACCGGTCCATGATCGGCGACCACAGGAATTTCCACGTGTACGGGATTTGCACCAGCGTGAAGAAGCCGATTTCCGCCAGCCCGACGCCCTCGGTTCGCAACCAGCCGGGGACGAGCTGAATCAGGATGTAGAGCGGCAGGCCCGAGGTAAAACCCGTGAATACGCAGATCAGCATCCGCCGATTGACGATGGCCTCCCTGATCGACCTCGTTGCCACGATTCAGACCTGGCCCGTGCCGGGCCAGTCGTAATCCATGATCAGCGGCGCGTGGTCGGAGAATCTCGCTTCCGTATAGATGCTCGTGGACAGGATGCGATCGCGGAGCCCGGGCGTCACGACCTGATAATCGATGCGCCACCCGACGTTTTTTTCCCATGCGCGGCCGCGATTCGACCACCACGTGTAATGGTCCGGTGCCTGGTTGACGGCCCGAAACGCGTCGATAAACCTTTCCGGTCCGAAGAGGCCGTCCATCCAGGCTCGCTCCTCCGGCAGGAACCCGGAGTTCTTCTGGTTCGAGCGCCAGTTTCTTAAATCGATTTCCTTGTGAGCGATATTCCAGTCGCCGCACAGTATGTATTCGGAGCGGCGCCGGCGTAACTTCCGCAGGTGCGGCAGGAATTGCTCCATGAAACGAAACTTCGCCGCCTGCCGCTCCTCGCTGGACGAACCCGACGGCAGGTACACCGAAACGACGCTGAGCTTGCCGATGCAGACCTCCAGGTAGCGCCCTTCGTCGTCGAATTCCCGGACGCCGAAACCGCGGATCACCCGGTCCGGCTTTATACGACTGTAAACGGCGACGCCGCTGTAGCCCTTCTTTACTGCGTCCTCGTAGTAACAGTGATAGCCGGCGGGCGCGAAACATTCGTCGGTGAGTTGGTGTTCCTGGGCCTTCGTCTCCTGGATGCAGACGACGTCGGCGTCCTGGCCGGCCATCCACTCGAAGAAGCCCTTGCGTGCGGCCGAGCGGATGCCGTTGGCATTCAATGATATTACGCGCAACAATTCGAATCCCTGGATCGAGCGATTGAATCCGCCGCGACCGGGCCATGGACGGCGCAGCGGGTGTATGATAGCGATGACGTCCGGGCAGGCCGTCACCGCGGGTCATCATACAGAAGCTTCGTCGCAGTCCAACAGCATGCATGCGAACAAGAGAGATTTCCTCGAGCTGGCCATCGAGCTGGGCGTGCTTCGCTTCGGCGAATTCACGCTGAAGTCAGGCCGCGTAAGTCCGTATTTCTTCAATGCAGGGCTCTTCAATACGGGTTATGCCGCGGCGAAACTCGGGCGCTACTACGCGACGGCGATCGCCAATTCGGGCATCGAGTTCGACATGCTTTTCGGACCGGCCTACAAGGGCATTCCGCTGGCGGCACTTGCGGCGGCAGCTCTTGCCGAGCACCACGACGTCGACACGCCGTACGCGTTCAATCGCAAAGAGGCGAAGGCGCATGGAGAGGGCGGTAGCGTGATTGGCGCGCCGCTGTCGGGCCGGGTGATGGTCGTCGACGACGTGATCACCGCGGGAACCGCGGTACGCGAAGCCGTCGAGCTCATCCGGACCGCCGGCGCAGAGGTGGCGGGCCTGGTCATCTCGCTGGACCGGCAGGAAGTCGGCCGCGGTTCGCTATCGGCCGTGCAGGAGGTCGAGCAGTCGCTGGGTTTCCCGGTAGTGTCGATCGCCCGGCTGGACGACCTCGTCGACCTGCTGGAGGAGACGGCCGAGTACGCGGGCTACCTCGGGCCGGTACTGGAATACCGCAAAAAGTACGGGGTAAAAAGCTGAATTATTGAACACAAGCGGCAAAAATTCGTCCAACGATGGCCTGTGCGCGCTTTCCGGGCCCGGATTTATGAACCAGTCCCTCTTTGACCCTACGGCTTTATGTGATAGTTGCCCGATGCGGATGATCCTCGCCACGACGATCCTTACCCTCCTGCTGCCCGTCCCGGGCCATGCGGGGCAGGAACACGTGTACCGCTGGGTCGACAAGGATGGCCAGGTCCATTACGGCGACTCGATCCCGGCCGATGCGGCTGACTTCGAAAAGCAGGTCGTCAACGCGACCGGCGTCCCGGTCGATACACTTCGCGGCAAACGCACGGCCGAGGAAATCGCCGAGGAGCTGCGTCAGCAGGAGCTGAAGGCGGCCATCGATGAACAGCGGCGCCAGGACGCAGCCCTGCTCGCAACCTACCTGACGCTGGACGAGATCACGATGCACCGCGATCGCCGCGTGGAGCTGTTCCAGGCGCAGGCCCGCGTGACCGAGCTGTACCTGCGAAACCTCGAGCGGCGCCTCGAGTCGCTGATGGACGAGGCCAAGCGCTACCGGCCGTACAGCGAGGATCCGGACGCCCAAATGATGCCGGCCGATCTCGGTCGGG
The DNA here is from genome assembly GCA_029884165.1 of Gammaproteobacteria bacterium. Taxonomy (GTDB): domain Bacteria; phylum Pseudomonadota; class Gammaproteobacteria; order Steroidobacterales; family Woeseiaceae; genus JAOUIH01. Next base: position 28,202 of record JAOUIH010000022.1, read on the forward strand.
ACATCCAGGACACCCGCAAGACGATCGACCGCCACCAGGGCAACCTGGCGCGCTTCCACAAGGACGAGCGGGAAATCATCGCCCGCTTCGACGTCGATATAACGCGCTTCAAGGAATTGAAGGGCCTGAATTGAGTCAGGACCGGATCGCGGCGAGTCGCGCGCTCTCCGTCGGTCGAATGTACCGGTCGGATCCGCAAGCCTGATCCGGCTCCTCTCGAAATCTCCTTACTTCGTGCCCGAGTGCCCGAATCCGCCCGCGCCGCGCCGGCTCGACTCGAATTCCTCGACGACCGCGAAGCGGACCTGCTCGACCGGCACGAACACCATCTGTGCGATTCGCTCGCCCGGCTGCACCGTGTAGGCCCTGTTGCTGCGGTTCCAGCAGGAGATGTAGACCTGTCCCTGGTAGTCCGAATCGATCAGCCCGGTCAGGTTACCGAGCACCAGGCCGTGCTTGTGCCCCAGGCCCGAGCGCGGCAGCAGGACAGCCGCCAGCCCCGGATCGCCGATATGTATGGCGAGCCCGGTGGGCACCAGCACCGTGTCGCCCGGGTTCACGACCAGCGGCTGGTCGATGCAGGCGCGCATGTCGAGACCCGCGGAGCCATCCGTCGCGTATCCGGGCAACGGGATATCCTGTCCCACGCGCGAATCGAGTACCTTCAGTTCGATCGATCTCAAGCGGTCTTCCTTCAGTCGCGGCTGGCCAGTGCCGGCAGTTCGGTCGCGGTGCCGGAGCCGAAACTGGCGTCGTAGCGTTCCGCGATCAGCTCGATGAGCTGCCGCGCAAGTTTCGTCTTGTCGGTCATCGGATAGGCTCGCTCCCCGGTGCGCCAGAACACGTGGACCGCGTTGGCTTCCTGGTCGAAGCCGCGGTCGGCGCCGACCTCGTTCGCAACAATCATGTCGAGTTGCTTGCCCTCCAGCTTGGACAACGCATGCTCGCGCAGACGATCCGTCTCGGCGGCAAAGCCGACCGTGAACGGTCCGTCCTGCAGACGCGCCACGGAGGCCAGCACGTCCGGGCAGCGGACCAGCTCGACGCTCATTTCCGCCGCCTTTTTCTTCAGTTTGCCTGCCGCTGCCTGGCGCGGACGATAGTCGGCCACCGCGGCGGCCGCGATAAAGACATCGACGTCGTCGATACGCGCGTGCGTCGCCGCAAGAAGCTCCTCGGCGGACTCGATGAAGACGCGCTCGACACCGGCTGGCGTCTCGATGCCGACCGGACCGCTCAGCAGGGTCACGCGGGCACCGGCCTCGCTGGCCGCTGCGGCGAGCGCGTAACCCATCCTGCCGGAGCTGCGATTGCTGATGTAGCGCACCGCGTCGATCGCTTCGCGTGTCGGACCGGCGGTGATCAGCACCCGTTTGCCCGCGAGCGGTCCGTTGGCGACCGGCTGCCCGGCCGCATCCATTGCGAGCGCGGCCAGCTCGGCCGGCTCGAGCATGCGTCCCGGCCCCGTTTCGCCGCAGGCCTGGTCACCATCGGCCGGCCCGAGCACGCGTATGCCGCGCGACTCAATGAGCTGCCGGTTGGCCTGCACGGCCGGGTTCGCCCACATGACGTGGTTCATCGCAGGCGCGACAAGAATCGGGGCCTCCGTGGCAAGGCACAGTGTCGACAGCAGGTCCCGGGCTCCGCCGGTGGCAAGCGCCGCAAGGAAGTCGGCCGTCGCCGGGGCAACCAGGATGCGGTCGGCCCAGCGCGCCAGCTCTATGTGGCTCATGGCGGCCTCGGCGCTCTCGTCCCACAGGCTCGTCCGGACCGGCCGGCCCGAGACGGCCTGCAGCGCCGTAGACGTCACGAAATGGGCCGCTGCGTCGGTCATCACGACCTGCACGTCGGCGCCGCGCTCCCGCAGGCGGCGCACGAGATCGGGCGTTTTGTAGGCGGCTATGCCGCCGGTTACGCCGAGCAGGATGTTTCTGGGTTTCATGTAGTTCATCGTGGCGCCGGAGGGCCGAGCTTAGCCTGATGGCCCGGCGCATTTCCACCAAATGGCCGGCAAACCGGGCGTTTCGCTCGTGGCCAGTCCCGCCCCTCGCCGGCAAGCTCCGGAGTCGGGAACAGGAACGGAATCAATCCATGGACGCATCCACCACGGCGCCCGACGTGGTCCGGCCGCGAGGCGTCGGCGCGTTGCGGCAGAAACTCATGGACTCGGGCCCGGCAGCCCTGAGCGAGGCCGAACTGCTGGCCGTGCTGCTGCAGCCGGGCCGCCGCGGCGAGGCGGTGCTGGCCACCTCCGTCCGCCTGCTCCGCCGCTACGGCGGGTTGCGCCCGCTACTCGGGGCCAGCGCGGACGAGCTGTCCGCCGAGCGGGGCGTCGGCGGCGCGACGCTGGCGACGCTGCGGGCCCTGCCGGAGCTCGCCCGGCGCTATTTCGAGGCCAGCCTGCCGGTCGGGTCGGCGATACGGAGTCCGGCCGACACCGAGCGCTTCCTGCGCGCCCGGCTCCGCGACCTGCCGCACGAGTTGTTCTGCTGCCTGTTCCTCGACAACCGCCACCGGGTGCTGCGTTTCAGCGAAATGTTCCGGGGCACGATAGACGGGACGAGCGTTTACCCGCGCGAAGTGGTCAAGGAGGCGCTCGCTGTCAATGCGGCCGCCGTCATCCTGGCCCATAATCACCCCTCCGGCGTCGCCGAGCCCAGCCAGGCGGACGAGCGCATCACCCGGCGGCTGAAGGCGGCCCTGGAACTCGTCGATATCCGGCTGCTGGACCACCTGGTCATAGGCGATGCCTCGAGCACCTCGCTCGCGTCCCGCGGCCTGGTCTGAGCGCGCGCCACCTTGATTAGCGACGTCGAGGCTGGTATAAAGTCCCGCTCTTTGTCCGCGGCTCGCGGACAACTTATAGTGAAATCAGAGACTTAACCATGTCCAGGGTTTGTCAGGTCACCGGGAAGCGACCGCAGAGCGGCAACAACGTTTCCCACGCCAATAACAAGACGCGTCGGCGGTTTTTGCCGAACCTGCAGTACAAGCGTTTCTGGCTCGAGGCCGAGAAGCGCTACGTGCGGCTGCGGGTGTCCCACAAGGGTCTGCGGATCATCGACAAGCACGGCATCGACAAGATCGTTGCCGACCTCCGCGCCCAGGGGCAGCGGGTCTGATCGCCGGGAGAATGACTCATGCGTGACAAGATCAAGCTGGTATCGAGCGAGGGTACGGGCCACTTCTACACGACGACCAAGAACAAGCGGCTGCATCCCGAGAAGATGGAAGTCCGCAAGTACGATCCGGTCGCCCGCAAGCACGTGATCTACAAGGAAGCCAAGATCAAGTAAGCGGCTATCGCCGAATCAGACCGAATCAGAAAAAAACCCGCCATCGGCGGGTTTTTTTTCGGGAATTTCACCGCGCGGGCGATCAGTTCGGCGCCAGCCGGTATGCCCGCAGCCGCGCCGCGAAGTCCTCGAGCGCCTGGATGCCGCTGGCCTCCGCCTCGGCGCACCATTGCTGCAACTGTGCGAGCAGCCGTTCGTTGCTGACGTTGGCCCCGCTCCACAGTTCGCTCAGTCGCTCTCGAAAACGGTGCACCGTCTCGAGCGCCTGGTTGCGCGACAGGATCTCGCCGAGACGTGCGCGGGCACGCTCGTCCAGAAGTTTCGGCTGCCGCACCAGGAGCTTACGAGCGCGGCGCAGCATCTCGCCGCTGGCGGTTGCTGTGCGCTCCGTCCGCAGTACAGGCAGCGTCACCTGGCGCGTGTAGTCCCGCAGCACGTGCATCCGGTTCACGATCACCGCGCGCAGGTTTTCGATGTCTGCATGCAGACCCGGCCGCGGAGCGAGCACCGGCTTAGGCGCCACCTTGCGGACCCTGGCGAGCCCGAGCGCGCTCAGGATGCGGATGTACATCCAGCCGATGTCGAACTCCCAGCTCTGCACCGAGAACTTCGCCGATGTCGGGAATGCGTGGTGATTGTTGTGCAGTTCTTCGCCGCCGATCAGGATCCCCCAGGGAACGAGGTTGGTGGCGGCGTCATCGCATTCGAAGTTGCGGTAGCCGCTGTGGTGACCCAGCCCGTTGATGATGCCGGCAGCGAATACCGGCATCGCGGCGAGCTGCACGGCAATCAGGATGATGCCGGGTACCCCGAACAGCAGCAGGTCCGTCACCACCAGCGTGATGATGCCGGCGTTCGGGTAGCGCAGGTAAACGTTGCGCTCGATCCAGTCGTCCGGCGTGCCGCGGCCGAATTTCTCGAGCGTCTCGGGCCTGTTTCTTTCGGCCTGGTAGAGCTCCGCGCCCTCCAGCAGCACCTTGCGCAGACCATATATCTGCGGGCTGTGCGGATCGTCCTTTGTCTCGCAGTATGCATGGTGCTTGCGGTGCACCGCGACCCACTCACGCGTCAGCATCCCCGACGTGCACCAGATCCAGAAACGGAAGAAATGCCGCAAGACCGGGTGCAGGTCGAGCGCCCGGTGCGCAGCATCGCGATGGAGATAGAGCGTAACGGCCATCATCGTAATCTGGACCATGACGACGCCGGCTATCACGTAGCCCCAGAAGGAAAGGTCCAGCAGGCCGTACAGGTAATTCATCAAGGGAAACCCCGGTAATTGGAAACACGGCTTTCGACTATAAATGGAGCGAAAGGTTGCCGAAAGAAACAGGTCACGTTTTCGGCGTTTGCGGCGGCGCCGGTTTCTCGGGCCCCGCGATCACCTTATAGTAAGCGCCCCGCTCCGAGACCCAGACATGCCGGAATTGCCCGAAGTCGAAACCAGCCGCCGCGGCGTCGCGCCCTGGCTGGTGAACCAGCGCGTGCTCCACGTCGCCATTCGCGAGCCGAGGCTGCGCTGGCCGGTGCCGGCCGCCGTCAGCAAGGGGCTCACGGGCCGGACAATCCGGTCGCTGCGGCGCCGGGCGAAGTACCTGCTGATCGACACCGACGCCGGCAGCGCCCTGCTGCACCTCGGCATGTCGGGGAGCCTGCGCATCGTCGAACCGGACGAGCCACCGGGCCGTCACGACCACTACGACATACTGTTGGAGAACGGCAAAGCGCTGCGCTTCCGCGATCCGCGCCGCTTCGGCTCGCTGCTCTGGGCCGAAGACCCGGAGCGGCATCCGTTGCTCTCCGGGCTCGGTCCGGAACCTCTCGGCCCGGACTTCGGCGGCGAATACCTGTGGCAGAAGGCCCGCGGCCGGCGCGTCGCCATCAAGCTGTTCATCATGAACGCCTCGATCGTCGTCGGGGTTGGCAACATCTATGCGAACGAATCGCTGTTCGCCGCCGGCATCAATCCGAAGCGGCAGGCCGGGCGTGTATCGCGGGAACGGATGGGCGGGCTTGCCGATGCGATCCGCGGCATCCTCGAGAGCGCGATACGCGCGGGCGGCACGACGCTCCGGGATTTCACCGGGGGCGACGGGGAGCCCGGCTATTTCCGCACGCGGCTCGACGTCTACGAACGCGACGACCGGCCCTGCCGCCGTTGCGACGAGCCGGTCTCGCGCACGGTGCTGGGCCAGCGGTCGACCTATTGGTGCAAACGCTGCCAAACCTGACGGACGGCGTCAGGAGCTGCCGCAGCGCTCCAGCAGTGCCTGCCTTACCGCTGGTGACACGAATTCGGCGACGTTGCCGCCCATGGATGCGATTTCCCGCACCAGGCTCGAGGAGATGAACGTGTACTTCTCCGTTGGCGTCAGGAAGACGGTCTCGACGTCCTCCGTAAGGTGCCGGTTCATATTGGACAACTGGAATTCGTATTCGAAGTCGGACACGGCGCGCAACCCGCGGATGATCACCGCGAGATCGTTCGCCACCGCGAAATCGACGGTCAGTCCCGAGTAACCCCGCACCTCGACGTTGGGCAGATCGGCCAGCGCGTGCTGCGCCATCGCGACGCGCTCGTCGAGGGAAAACATCGGTTTCTTCGACGGGTTGGCGGCAACCGCGACCACGACCTTGTCGAACAGGCGGGACGCACGACGCACGAGGTCCTCGTGCCCCAGCGTGACGGGATCGAACGTGCCTGGATACATGGCGGAAACGGTCATGCTCGTACCTCGTGGTCAGTGCCCCGGGGGGGTTTCCTGCAGGCAAGAGCATAACGCACGTTGCCCGCCGTCTTCTCGTGGGTCAGCGCCCAGCCAGCCGGCAGATCCGGCAGCGGGCGAGATCGGTCCTGCTCGAGATAGATCCACGCGGCTGGCGCAAGCCAGCCGCGCTCCTCGAGCGTAGCGCACAGCCCGCCGAGCGCGTCGTCGGCGAACGGTGGGTCCAGCAGGACGATATCGTAGGATCCCGGCGCCGAGGATTCGAGCCATTGGTAGGCGTTCGCCTGCACCAGCTCCGCGCCTGCCGCATCGAGCGTTTCGAAGGCGCGGCGCAGATTGGCGCTCGCCACGCCAGAACTCTCCACGAAAGTAACCTGCGCAGCTCCGCGCGACAGCGCCTCGAGTCCGAGCGCACCCGAGCCCGCGAACAGGTCGAGGCAGCGCGCTCCTTCGATATAAGGCTGCAGCCAGTTGAACAATGTTTCCCGAATGCGCTCGGAGGTCGGGCGCAGCCCCGGCACGTCGGCGACCGGCAAAACACGGCTGCGCCACTTTCCGGCTACAATACGCAGCCTCCCGGGCGGCCCGGTCCTGCGGCTGAGGCCCGATCGAGGCCGTCGTTGCGCCATGTGCCGTCCTGAATGTCGAAACGCCGGTGACCGTTACCGCGCCCGGCGTGAGCATGCGGCAATCGAGGCGGTAGTTTAGGCGATTGCTGTGGAATCGGCATGTGCCGATGCAGGTGGATCTTGGCTTTACCCGACGACAGGAAACAATCCGGACAGTCGCCGCGCGCCGGTTTTCTCAGCCGGCTGCGCGCGAAACTGAATGCGAAGGCCGGCTGGCTTGGCCAGGATCTGCGCGACTTCGTGCCCGGCGGCAGGATCGACGAAGATACGCTCGAAGAGCTCGAGGCGCGGCTTGTCATGGCGGATGTCGGGGTGTCGGCGACCAGCAGGATCATCGCGGCGCTCGAGAAGCGCCTTGTCCGGCGCGAACTGGGCGACGTGGATGCGCTCCGGGCCGGTTTGCGTCAGACCCTGCTCGACATTCTCGAACCGGTCGAGCGTCCGCTGGTGCCGGATTCCTCCCAGGGGCCTTTCGTCGTACTGATGGTCGGCGTGAACGGCGCCGGCAAGACGACGACGATCGGGAAGCTGGCGAGGCGGTTCCTGTCGGAGGGGCGCACCGTCATGCTCGCGGCCGGCGATACCTTTCGCGCCGCCGCTGTCGAGCAGCTGCAGGCCTGGGGAGAGCGGAACCGTGTGCCGGTGATCGCCCAGCAGCCCGGCGCCGACCCGGCCGCCGTCATCTTCGACGCCTACGAGGCAGCCAGGGCGCGCGGCATCGACGTGCTGCTGGCGGATACCGCCGGTCGCCTGCAGAACCAGCAGGGATTGATGGACGAACTCACGAAGATCAAGCGTGTACTTGCTAGGAAGGAGCCGACCGCACCGCAGGAGATCATGCTCGTGCTCGACGCCGGTCTCGGGCAGAACGCGCTGTCGCAGGCCGAGAAGTTCAACGACGCGCTCGGCGTAACGGGTATCACGGTGACGAAGCTGGACGGGAGCGCAAAAGGCGGTATTCTGCTCGCCATCGCCGACAGGCTCGCGATCCCGGTGCGATTTATCGGCATCGGCGAGGCGGCGGAGGACATGCAGACCTTCTGTGCCACCGAGTATGTCGACGCGCTGCTCGATGGTCGTACTGCAAACCGGGAAGGCGCACACAGTTGATCCAGGTTGAAAACGTCGTCAAGCGATTTCCCGGCGGCCAGGAAGCCCTGCGAGGGCTCTCGCTCATCGTCGACAAAGGCGAAATGGTTTTTGTCACCGGCCATTCGGGCGCCGGCAAGAGCACGCTTCTGAAACTCATAGCGCTCATCGACCGGCCGACCAGTGGCCAGGTGCTCGTCGACGGCCAGAATACGCGGCGAATTCCACGCCGCAGGATCCCCGCCTACCGGCGCCAGATCGGCATGGTGTTCCAGGACCATAAGCTGCTCAACGATCGGCCCGTGTTCGACAATGTCGCCCTGCCGCTGGTGATCGCCGGCGTAGGCCGGCGCGAGGCCGCCCGGAAGGTCCGCGCGGCGCTCGACCAGGTAGACCTGCTGCGCAAGGAAAAGCAACCGCCGGAGACCCTGTCGTCGGGAGAGCAGCAGCGCGTAGGCATCGCGCGCGCAATCGTCAGCCGCCCGAAGCTGCTGATCGCGGACGAGCCCACCGGCAACCTCGACCCGGATCTCTCGTTGGAGGTCATGCGCATCTTCCGTCGCTTCAACGAGGTCGGCGTCACCGTGCTCATTGCCAGTCACGATATCGCGCTGATCGATCAGCTCGGCTGCCGGCGGATACGCCTGGAGAACGGGGTCGTGCAACAGGATGACGAGGACGAGGAAGATTTCGTGGCCGACTATGCCGAAAACCTGCGTCCGGACGGAAGGCCTGATCCGTGGCCGTGAGACAGCACAGGGATGCGCTCTCCGCGGCGCGACGATCTTCGCCGCTGACGATCTGGCTCAGTCGCCACGCGAGCAACTGCCTCGGCGCGCTGGGCCGCATTGCCCGGCAGCCTTTTGCAAGCTTCCTGACTATCCTCGTCATAGCCGTTACGCTGGCGCTGCCCGCCTCGATGCATCTCGTCATCAAGAACGCGCGCTCGGTCAGCGGCGGCTGGGACAGCGCGCTCGATTTCTCGCTTTACCTCAAGCCCGGCGTTACTCGAACACAGGCCGAGCGGCTCGCCGATATCATCGAGCAACGTGCGGACGTCGAGACCGTAACGCTGATTCCCGCCGACGAGGCGCTCGCCGAGTTCAAGGCGCAATCGGGTTTCGGGGCAGCGCTCGATCACCTGGCGGAAAATCCGCTGCCGCACACGCTCGTGGTCCGACCCGGCAGCGCGATGACCGGCCTGTCCGTCACCCTGCTGAACGAGGAACTCGCGAACCTGCCGGAGACCGACTTCGTGCAGGTCGATACCGAGTGGGTGCAGCGCTTTCTCGTCATCCTCGACATGCTGCAGCGGGCGATCACGATCGGCTCGTTGCTGCTCGGCGCCGCCATCATCGTAATCATCGGCAACACGATCCGGCTCGATATCCAGAACCGGCGCGAGGAGATCGAGGTAACGAAACTGATCGGTGCGAGCAATGCGTTCGTGCGCCGGCCGTTCCTGTATTCCGGTCTCTGGTACGGGCTCGGCGGCGGCACGCTGGCCCTGATCCTGGTCGGCTACGGGGTCTACATGCTGGACGCGCCCGCCGGCCGGCTGGCCGGCCTGTACAACAGCGCCTATCGCCTTTTGTCGCTCGATCTCCGCGAAAGCCTGGCCATCATCGGCACCGGGGTGCTGCTGGGCCTCGTCGGCTCCTGGCTCGCGGTGGCCCGTCACCTGCGCCGCATCGAGCCGCGCTGAGCGGGCGCTTCGGCGGCCAGTCGGCCTGGGCCCTGCGCGCCCAGGCAAGTCCAAGTCGCTGATTTTAAATTATTATTTTTCCCAAACAGCCGGGAACCCGCTCCCCGTTTAGCACTCTAAGGCCCTGAGTGCTAGAATCGGCAGCCCAACGGAGGTAACCGAGTACATGACTAACGCCGTCGCTACCCTGAAAAACGACCTGGTTCTTGCCGGCCCCGTCGGCAGCCTCGAGGCCTACATCCAGGCCGTCAGCGCCATCCCGGTGCTGGAGAAGGAGGAGGAGCAGGCCCTCGCCCGGCGCTTCCGTGAACAGGACGACCTGGACGCAGCCCGCAAGCTGGTCCTCGCGCACCTGCGTTTCGTAGTGCACATTGCGAAGGGCTACACCGGCTACGGCTTGCCGCTCGCCGACCTGGTACAGGAAGGCAATGTCGGCCTGATGAAGGCGGTGAAGCGCTTCGACCCGGACTACGACGTGCGACTCGTTTCCTTCGCCGTACACTGGATACGCGCCGAGATTCACGAGTTCGTGCTGCGAAACTGGCGCATCGTCAAGGTCGCGACGACGAAAGCCCAACGCAAGCTGTTCTTCAACCTCCGCAAGGCGAAGAAGAGCCTCGCGTGGCTGTCGCATGACGAGACCCTCGCCGTCGCCGAGGATCTCGGAGTCACGCCGAGGGAAGTGACCGAGATGGAACAGCGCCTGAGTTCGCGTGACGCGGTCTTCGACCCGATGCCCGAGTCGGACGATGACCAGGTGTACACGCCCGTCGCCTACCTGCCCAGCCCGGACGCGGACCCTGCTACCCTGGTTGAGAGGAGCGACTGGAACGAGGATTCGACGAGCCGGATGATCGACGCGCTCGAGACGCTCGACGAGCGCAGCCGCGACATTCTCGAGTGTCGCTGGCTGGCGGAAAAGAAACAGACGCTGCATGAACTCGCCGACAAGTACGGCGTTTCGGCCGAGCGCATCCGCCAGATCGAAGCCAACGCGATCAAGAAGCTGCGGACGGCTATGGCCGCCTGAGCCCCGGCACCAGAAGCAAACCAACCGCCGCTGGCTGCAAAGTCAGCGGCGGTTTTTTTTGCCCTTTTACAGGACGACGGGCGCGGGCCGGCCAAGGCGAAGTGACTTGCCGGTAACGCCTGCATCGCGCGAATTCGCCGGCCTTGTTCGAGCGGGTCAGCGATACGTGCTGCCGCGCAGGCGGATGTACCCCGCCGGCTCCTTCCGGAACGGGTCGTCGTGGGTCCAGTGTATGAGCCCACCCCGCTCGTTCCATTCGAACTGGCCGCGGACCAGGACCCGATCACCCAGGCTGACCGGAACACGCGCGCTGAGACCCAGGTTGTGCGCGACGAGCACGGTCCGGCCGCTGCCCGCATCGATGAGCATTCTCTGGTGCCCGCCGTCGACGTCGTCGTCCGGCAGCAGGGTAAGCACGCGTCCGCTGACTTCGACCCAGGAGCCGGAATCCTGTTTGCCGAGGGTCGGCCCGCGGCGGGAGCCGCCGGCGGGCTCCCGCCGCGTTCCCGTCATTACGAGGTCAGCGGCACCATCGTGATTTCAACGCGCCGATTGGCCTGCCGGCCGCTATCCGTCGCGTTATCGGCGACCGGCATGGTCTCGCCGAGGCCGATCGTCAGCATGCGGCGCTCATCGACGCCCTGGTTCTTCAGGTACTGGGATACCGATGCGGCGCGGCGCTCGGACAGCGCCTGGTTGTACTGGTCGCTGCCGGTGCTGTCGGTGTGGCCAGCCACCTCCACGACCGTCTTGTCGAATTCCTTCAGCACTTTCGAGACCGAGGTCAACACGTCGAAAAAGGCAGGGCTCAGGTCCGAGCTGTTCGTGGCGAAAGTCACATTGCCGGGCATGTTGAGCGTAATGTTGTCACCGATGCGCGTCACGCTGACGCCGGTGCCCTGCAGTTCCGCCCTCAACTTGGCCTCCTGCTGGTCCATGTAATAACCGATGGAACCGCCGGCCAGCGCGCCGACGCCGGCGCCGATGAGTGCCCGCTGGCGCCGTTCGACCGCGTCGTCGCCCGATGCCAGGCCGACGACCGCGCCCGACACGGCGCCGATGATCGCGCCCTTGGTCGCGCTGCTGGTCTTCGACTCCTGCGTGTACGGATCGAGCGTTTCGCAGCCAGCCACGATCAGCACGGCGCAGCCCAGAACAAGTCCTTTCGTGATGCCAGAAGCGTTCATTTTGTTTCCTCTGTTTGCCCAAGCCGGGTAACGCCCGCCGTCTGGACGGGCCCCGATGAAAATCCATTATGCGTATTCTAGCTGTCTGCCAGCTGAACACGGCGGTATGTTAGACCGTGGCCATCGTGTTTGCCCGATTCCGCGGCTGATTTTTTTCGGTTTTTGAGCGACACGTCTCATTTCAGAATTTCGGCAGGCTGCGTGGACGCGACCGGATCAGCGATCCGCGCACAGCCCTTGTTTCGCGGGTCCAGGGCAACTGTCATGATTTTGTCCACACGGGAAGGACCGCTCCAGCCGTGTAGAATGGGTCGGCGGAAACGCGTCCCGCGGGCGAGGGCCGGATGAACGAGACAGACCGATGGCTGGCGGAGTACGACGGCTTGCACCAGGAACTCGGCAACCCGCTGGTGCACTGGCTGTCCGTGCCGATCCTGGTCGTCGGCATCGTGGGCCTCCTCTGGGCGCTGCCGGTACCCCTGGAATTCGTCGAGATTTCGCCCCTGCTTAACTGGGGCAGCTGCTTCCTGCTGGCGGCGGTCGTCTATTACTTCGTCATCTCCCTGTCGCTCGCAATCGGCATGCTGCCCTTCGTCGCGGCCGTCATGGCTTTCCTGGTCTGGCTGGACTACTCGGCGTATTCGCTACCGGTCGCTGCGACCGGCCTGACGCTGGCCGGCATCGTCGGGCTCTCGGCGGGTCATTTCGGCCACGGCACGCTGCGCGCAGTATTGCGAGACCTTCAGCTGATGATGATCGCACCGCTATGGCTGCTCTCAAGGCTTTACCGCCGCGTGGGCATGCCCTTTTGACGCTGACCAGCCGGAACGATTCCGGTAGAATTCCGGGCCCGAAATCAGTCGCCTGAGCAGGAGTCATCCGTGGCAACCTCCACTACCGTCAAACCGGCCGCCAGCGCCAGGAAACAGCTGAACCCGCTGGACCTTTTCGACGTCCGCTCCGAGCTCACCGATGAGGAATGCATGGTGCAGGACACCGTGGCGCGCTTCGTCGATGACGAAGTATTGCCGGTCATTCGCGACGCGTTCGAAAAACACTATTTTCCGCGCGACCTGATTCCGAAGGTTGCTGAGCTCGGACTGCTCGGGAGCTCGATCGATGGCTACGACTGCGCCGGACTCAACAGCATCTGCTACGGACTGATCTGCCAGGAACTCGAGCGCGGCGACAGCGGGCTTCGCAGTTTCGTTTCCGTGCAGAGCAGTCTCGTGATGTACCCGATCTATTCGTATGGGTCCGAGGAGCAGAAGCAGCGCTGGCTGCCGGCAATGGCCCGTGGTGAGGCAATCGGCTGTTTCGGGCTCACCGAACCGCACGGCGGTTCGGATCCCGGCAACATGAAGACGCACGCGAAGCGCGATGGCAAGGACTGGATCCTGAACGGCGCGAAGATGTGGATCACGAACGGCAGCGTGGCCGATGCAGCGGTCGTCTGGGCCCGGACCGACGAGGGGGTACGCGGCTTCATCGTCGAGAAGGGAACGCCGGGATTCGCTGCCCAGGAAATTGAGAATAAATTCTCACTGCGCGCTTCGGTGACGGCCGCTTTGTTCTTCGACAACGTGCGCGTGCCGGCCGAAAACGTACTGCCGGGAGTCGTCGGGCTCAAGGGGCCGCTTAGCTGCCTGACGCAGGCGCGTTACGGCATCACCTGGGGCGTCATCGGCGCGGCGCAGGCCTGCCTCAGTGAGGCCCTGAATTATGCACAGGAGCGCATTCTGTTCGGCCGCCCGCTCACCCATAACCAGGCGATCCAGCTGAAGCTCGCAGACATGGCCCGGCGCATCACGACGGCACAGCTGCTTTCCCTGCAGCTCGGCCGCCTGAAGGACAGCGGGCGCCTGAGCCCGACCCAGGTATCGGTCGCGAAGTGGAACAACTGCCGCGCGGCGCTGGACATAGCCCGTGAAGCACGCGACATACTCGGCGGCGCCGGCATCAGTGCCGAGTACGTTCCGGTCCGTCATATGCTGAACCTCGAGAGCGTAATCACATACGAGGGCACGGAAACCGTGCATCAGCTGGTAGTCGGCAAGGAGCTGACGGGCGTCAACGCGTTCTGAGTAGCGGCGCAGAAAGGCAGCCGGAACGATCCGGCAATAAGAACGATCGTCCGACGAGTCGCGATGCCTGGCGCATCGCGGCGCCTATGATCCTGTCCAATGTCTCCGTGCCGCTGCTCGGCATGGTCGATACCGGCGTCGTCGGTCACCTCGAGGATCCAGCCTATCTCGGCGCCGTGGCGATCGGCGCCGCGATTTTCGGTTTCCTGTTTACCGGCGTCAATTTTCTGCGCATGGGTACCACGGGCATCGCCGCGCAATGCTACGGCGCCAACGACTACGACGGTGTCCGCACTGCGCTCGGCCAGGCGCTCATCGCCGCGCTCGGCATCGCGCTCCTGTTGATCCTCCTGCAGGCACCGATCGGCGCGCTCGGCATCACGCTCCTCGGTCCGGGAGCCGATGTCGCTGCGCACGCACGCGACTATTTCGATGTGCGTATCTGGGGAGCCCTGCCGACACTTGCCAATTACGTACTGATCGGCTGGTTCATCGGCCTGCAGAACGCGCGCGTGCCGCTCTTCATGGTCCTTGCTGCGAATCTGACCAACATAGTGCTGGACCTGTTGTTTGTCGTCGGATTCGGAATGCAGGTGCGAGGCGTCGCCGCCGCTTCGGTCATCGCCGAACTGGCCGGACTTGCGGTCGGCCTCTGGTTCGTCGCGCACGAACTCGCCCGGCACGAAGGCCGGTGGTCAAGGGAGCGACTGCTGGGAATCAGGCAGTATGGCGCCTACTTCGCCATCAACGCACACCTGTTCGTTCGCACGATGGCGCTCGTGTTTACGCTGAGCTTCGTCACGGCCCAGGGCGCGCGACTGGGTGGACTCATCCTCGCGGCCAACGCGATCCTGTTGAACCTGCAATACCTGCTGTCGTTTGCCCTCGACGGGTTCGCGCACGCGGCCGAAGCCCTGGTCGGCAAAGCGGTAGGGCGGCGCAGCCGGCACGCACTGGAGCGATCCGTCGCGATAACGCTCAGGTGGTCGCTGTACGTTGCGCTCGGTTTCGCGGCACTCTACGCGACAGCAGGCAGGGGCCTCGTCCTGCTCCTGACGGACCTGGAGGAGGTGCGCCTGGCCGCGTTCGATTACTTGCCGTGGATGGTCGTGTCGCCGCTGGTATCGGTGTGGTCCTTCCTGTATGACGGCGTATTCGTCGGCGCGACGCGCGCGCGGGAAATGCGCGACGTCATGCTGCTCTCCGCTGTGGCCGTATTCCTGCCCGCATGGTACCTGCTGCAGCCGCTCGGCAATCACGGCCTCTGGCTCGCCTTCATGCTGTTCATGGCCAGCCGCGGCATAGGCATGCACCTGTTCTACCGCCAGCGCATGCTGCCGGCCCTCACCGACTGATGGTCGGCCGCAAGCCGGCAGAATCAGGCTTTTTCGTGGGCCGGTGCCGCAACCTGAGGGCCGTGCTTGTCGCACTGCGCCTGCACTGATGCCCGCGCCCAGCCATAGGACAGGACGCCCATCGTCGCATTCGCGATTGCGTATGCGGCGAAGATTCCTGCAACACCGAAGTAGCGGTCAAGGACGACGGCGATAGGGATGTAGATCACGCACATGCGGCCGACGCTGACGTAGACCGCCGGCATCGGCTTGCCCATGCCGTTGAAGGTGGCGTTCATCACCATGACCATGCCGTAGGTGCCGTAACTGATCGGCGCGATCCACAGGAACTGGCGCGCGACGCGGATGACCTCCGGCGTATCGCTGAAGAGCTTCGGCAGTATGCCGCTCAGCGCGAACAGTGCGATTGCGATCAGCAGGCCCGTCCCGAGGCAGAATACCGTGCACAGATGCAGCGCCCTGAATATCCGGTCCGATCGGCCGGCCGACATGTTCTGACCGACAAAGGGTCCGATGATGCTGGACAACGCGTAGAACGGCACCAGCGTCATGGCTTCCACCCGGCTCGCCGCACCGAAACCGGCGACGGCGTCCGGCCCGTGCCGCGCCAGCATTGCCGTGACGACGGCCGTGGCGGCCGGGATGATTGCGTTTGTACCGGCGGCAGGCATGCCGACGTGCAGCACGTCGACCCAGGAACGCTTCAGCTCGGCGTAACTCGGGCGCTCCAGGCTGAGCATGCCCAGCCGAACGTGCATGAAGTAGATGGTGCCGGCAAAGATCATGCAGCGCGTGATGAACGCTGCCCAGGCCGCGCCGTTCAGGCCCAGTCCCGGAATCGGCCCCAGGCCGAAAATGAACATGGGATCGAGCACGATGTTGGTAACGGCCCCGATCATCATCAGTTTGCTCGGCAGCCGCGTGTCGCCGGTTGCGCGCATTGCGCTGACCCCGACCATGCCGACGACCAGCAACGGGATGCTGAAGTACAGGATCCGCATGTAGCCCTCGATCAGCGGCATCATCTCGGCCGGCGCACCCAGCACCCCGAACAGCGGCTCGATCGTCACGAGGCCGACCGCGCTGATCGCGCCCGTGACGAGGAAGGAGAGGATGAGGCTGTCAGTCGCCAGCCGGCGCGCTCGGGCCTCGTCGTCCGCGCCGTAGGCCCGCGCGACGACCGACGAGGTGCCGGCGCCCAGCCCGATTGCGACGCTGGTGACTATCATGAGTATCGGGAACGCGAAGCTCAGTGCCGCCAGCTCGGCATCGCCGACGCGGCCGATAAAATAGGCATCGGCGAAGGACTGCGCCATCATCATCGATATGCCGAACAGCACGGGTACGCTCATGTCGAGCAAGTGCCGTCCTACCGGCCCCGTCGTCAGTCGGGCTTGTCGGGTCTGCGTGCTCATTCCAGGAATTATGTCCGCCCGGCCGATGACCGGCCCGCCGAGGCGTGCCAACTATGGACCACGCCCCGGGCCCGCGCAATCGGGTCGGTCACGGTCTGTTGCGCTGCGGTATCATGTGCCGCCGGGTTGGTTTCGGGCTCATCGATGAAGTTCAATTTTTGCGTCGATATCGGCGTCGGGCGCGCGGAAACCTGGCAGGCCTTCGAGGACCTTGCGTTGCTTCCGGAGTGGCAATCCGCGCTCGTGTCGGTTGAACACAAGACCGGTGTGCGGGGGCAGCCTGGCTCTGTCGCCGAACTCTGCTTCCGGGAGAACGGGCGCCGCGTCGTCGTGCAGCAGACGATCACCGAACGCAGGAAGCCGGATTTCCGCGCTGCGATCCGCGAGTCGGCGGCCGCGAAGGCGCTCATCGTAGACACCTTCGATTCGTTGCCCGGCGGTGGCACGCGCTGGAGTTCCTGGATCAACGTTTCATTCAGGGGCGCCACGCGATTCGTGGCCCTTTTTGCGGCACGTACCATGCGGCGGCACGTCGAGGAGGATATGCAGCGATTCAAGCTGCTCGTAGAGACCCGTGCAGCCGAGGCAGACCGATGAAATGGAAGAAACTGACATCGCGCGTCGTCTTCGACAACCCGTGGATGCGGGTCTTCGAGGATCGCGTGATCAACCCCGCCGGCGGCGAGAACCGGTACGGCCATGTGCATTTCAAGAACCGCGCGGTCGCGATCGTGCCGCTCGACGCCGACCGCAATACCTGGCTCGTCGGCCAGGACCGCTACACGCTGGGCGAATACTCCTGGGAATTGCCGATGGGTGGTGCGCCGCTCGACGAGGAGCCGGTCGCGGCGGCAAAGCGTGAGCTGCGGGAAGAGACGGGCCTGAGCGCCGCGCGCTGGACCGAGATTATGCGCCTGCACACCAGCAACTCGATCACCGACGAGGTCGGCATCGTATTTCTCGCCGAGCAACTTTCGGCGGGGAAACCGGACTTCGAAGACACCGAAAACATCACGATCCGCAAGTTGCCCTTCTCCGCAGCGCTCGAGGAGGTCCTCGACGGCCGCATCACGGATGCAATCAGTGTCGCCGGCCTGTTGCGGGTCGCACGGCTGCTCGATTGACGCGCCGCGCGTGCAGCATCAGAGGACCATCTCTGCGCTGACCACGTAGCGCATAGGGCCACCTGCGGCCGGGCCGGAGAACGGGTAGCAGGTCACAAGGCTCAGCATCGCCGTGTCGGAGTCGAGCAGCAGGCTGCCGCGCCGGGAGTCCACGACGTCGATGGCGGTAACGCGAAACAGGTGGCTTCGTCCGCCGGGCCTCTCGATGCGCAGGGTCTCGCCGGCACGCAGGTATTGCAGGAAGGCGAAGTGCGTATCCCGGTGGCCCGCGATGATGCTGTTGCCGGGCTCGCCCGGCAGTGCGCTGGCGCTCATGTGACCGGGACCGAAGGCGAGGGTGCGGCCCGAGCTGCCCGCCAGCACGATGAGATCTACCTCACCGCGCTTCGCGATCAGCCGGGCGACCGGATGGGTGTCGGCCCATGGCCACGGCGGCTGGCGACCTTCCTGCCCGGACGTCCTCCGCCATGCGCGTTGCATGAGTTCCTGCGCCACCCAGGCTTTCGCCGGTATGTAGGCGCCCTGTCCGAGCTGCCAGAAGCCGAAGCACAGCAGGGCGGCCACGAGCGCGCTCCTAGGCCCGGTCCGGCGCGGCATGCAATCGCCCTCCCCCATTCCACACCTGCCGCAGCAGCAGCAGTGTCGCCAGCAGGATTGCGAGACTGCCGGCCATGCGCATCCGCGGGGCCGGCGTGCCCGTGGCCGGGAAACCGAATATCGATCGCATGCTCTGCCCGTGCGGTAGCGGGTTCGGCACCTGCTCGCGGTGCAACCTGGCCTTCGCGGAGCGTGCCGGCGTCCGGTCGACGGCGACGAGACTCGTGTGCAGAGAAACCAGGCGATATGCCAGTGCCGTGTCGACTATCGCTGCCCGGGTGGCCTCCGGGTCCGCACCTCGGCGCTCGGCGTCCGTCAGCATCCCGATCCTCGCGCGGGCCCACAGGGCGGCGACTCCCGGCGCATCCGACGCGATGGCGAGCGGCAGTTCGGCACCCCAGTACCCGCCCGGCCCGGTTCCGGAGATCCGGAGCTGGTCGCCGGGGCGCGGCGCGCGCCTGAGCCGGACTCTCAGCGTCACCGGCTCGCCCGCATAGAGGTCCGGGACGACTGCGGGGTACGCATCTGCTTCGACCGAGTCGGGCCACTCGACCCGGATGTCCGTCAGCTCCGGTTTCTCGAGCTTGCGGAACAGACGGCCGATTTTTTCCTCGACCTCGTGCAGGGCGCTGATCGTGACGTGGGTGCCACGACCGGCCTCCGCGGCCTTGCTCATGAACCAGCCGTTCGGAGCCGAACCGATACCGACCGTGAACAGGCGTGCGTCGGCGAGCCGTGCCTCTATGAAACCGAAGAGTTCCGCCTCGTTGCCGACGCTGCCGTCGGTAATGAATACGACCTGCTTCAGATGCGTTTCGCTCGGACGACCGGTAAGCGCGAGTTCGAGTGCCGGACGCATCTCGGTCCCGCCATCCGCTGCCAGCTCGTCAACATATCGCTGCGCCGCGGCAATGCGATCCGGGCTCGCCGGCACGCTCGCCGGATAGAGTGCGCTCGCGATCGAATTGAACTGGATGACGTTGAACAGGTCGCCGCTCCGCAGGCCGTTGAGAGCGAGCTTCAGTGCCCGCCTGGCCTGCTCGATCGAAACGCCGTGCATGGAGCCCGACGTGTCGACGACGAATACCAGCTCGCGGGCGGGCGCCTCCGCGCGGGCATCCGCCGCGTCCGGGGGCACCAGCATCACCAGGAGGTGCGGCTCCGCGGCGAGCATTTCCGAGAAAATCAACGCACGGGGCGCCGCCGCCTTGACCGGGCGCCACAGGAGCTCGAGGTCGTGATCCATCGGCATGTCACCTTCGGCGAGACGCACGCGGTACGCGTCGCCATCGTCCTCCACCCGGATCGGGTGATAGCGGCTCGCGATGAGTTCGAGCGGCATGCCAGCGTCGATGCGCGCATCCAGCTTCAACCTGTGGTCTGCCGCACGCTCCACCACCGGGGGCGTGACCAGCGACGCATCCGGGACACGAGTCGTATCCGGCGACCAGCCCGAACCCTGCCGGTCGGGGACCGGATCCCCGGCTATGTAGCGTGGTGTCAGTGTCGTCGGCACGCGCAGGCTGAAGCTACCTTCGTCGTAACGGATGGTTTCGAGATACTCGATCTCGATCACTATCGTTTCGCCAGGGGCGATGTTGGCGACCGAACTCGTGAACAGGTTCGCTCGCCGCTGCCTGACAAGGCTCGCCCTGCGGCCGTCGCGCTTCGCACTTTCGTACTCCTTCCGGGCAGCCTCGCGTTCGCGAATCTCACCCTCGATCACGCGCTCGCCGATCTGCATTTTGAGTCGATCCACCGCGGCACCTTCCGGCAGCGGAAAGGCATACTCACCCTCGACCCAGTCCGGGCCGTCGTTGACGAACACCTGCTTCAGCCGTGTGCGGGCCACGAGCCCGTTCGCACGGATGGCAACCTCCGTGTCGAGGCGTGTCGCCACGCGGTAGCCATGCTGCATGCGCAGCAGCAGTGTGCCGCCCGGCAAGGGCCCGGCCTCGGAATCCGCCTGGGCATGCGCGGCTTCGGGCTGCGCCAGCCCGAAGGCGACGAGCACGAGCAGAAGTCTCGCGCAGTTCGCGAAGTGCCGCCGCAGCACCTCTGCCATCTGCGCTGCCGTCATGCCGGGAGCCGGGTGATGCCAGCTACGGAAACGTTTGGGCGGGCTGTTCTTTCTTGTTCCAAAACCGCGTTCGACCATGTCGTTGCTCCTCCGACCTGCTTCTATTTCGCGCCGGCAAAGCGGCATAGGCCGGGCGGCGGCATGGCAAACCACCGGCGGAGTGTGGCAAATTGTGGCGATCGAAACCGTTGCCGCGCCTTGCGGTCAAAGCCCCCTATGCCCAAGCGAATCGCCATCGTCGAGGACGAAGCCGCCATACGCGAGAATTACGCGGCGGCCTTCCGCCGCGAGGGTTACACGGTCAGCAGTTTCGAGGCCCGCGGCCCTGCGATGGAGGCGTTCGCCTCCCGCCTGCCGGATCTCGTCGTCATCGACATCAACCTGCGGGACGACGTGGAGGGAGGCTTCGAGCTCTGCCGGCAACTGCGCGCAATGTCGGCCGACCTGCCGATTATTTTCCTGACGGCGCGCGATTCGGAGTTCGACGCGGTTTCGGGACTACGCCTCGGCGCCGATGACTACCTGACCAAAGACATCAGCATGCCGCACCTGCTCGCGCGCATAGCAGCGCTGTTCCGCCGCCTCGATGCGCAGCAGTCGCGCGGTGACGAAGCGGTCGTTCGGCGGGGTGACCTCGAGCTCGACGGCGAGCGCATGATCGTTCGCTGGAAAGGCACGCAGGTCGGACTCACGCTGACCGAGTACTGGCTCGTGCACGCACTTGCGCGCTATCCCGGGCACGTGAAGAACCGGCAG
>JAOUIH010000236.1 GCA_029884165.1 Gammaproteobacteria bacterium
TGGACAGCATGTATTCCATCACGCGGTGGCTGTGGCGAGACGGGTCCGTGCTGGCTCCCACCATGGCGATCGTGCGCGTGCCGGTCAGGATGCGCACAATATCTTCGTCGTCGTAGGTTTCTCTGGGCAAGAGCGATGACTCCCGGTTCGGCTGCTCGTGAGCCCGCGTAGTCTAGCGAGCCGGGCGGCGAATCCAAAATCCGGCCTCGTCGGGCCCGGATTTCTCATCGCCCCGCGGTCCGATTATCATTCGGGTCCGGGTAACGAGCGGCGAGGATGTATGCCGGGGCTATATTACGAGGAATTTCGCGTCGGGCAGGTCTTTGACCATGCGATCCGCCGTACGATTATCGAGGCGGACAACGTCTGGTTCAGCGCGCTGACGCATAATCCCGCGCCGCTGCACATCGACGCCGAATACTGCAAGTCGACGGAATTTGGACGTCCGCTCGTGAACAGCTGCCTGACGCTGGCGTTCATGGTCGGTATCTCGGTCGGCGACACGACGATCGGCACGACGGTGGCCAATCTCGGTTGGGACGAGGTTCGGTTTCCGAAGCCGCTGTTCCACGGCGACACGATCCACGTCCAGACCGAGGTGCTCGAGCTGCGCGGCAGCAAATCGCGGCCCGACAACGGTATCGTGGTGTTCGAACATCGCGCGTATAACCAGCACGGCGATCTCGTCGGCATCTGCAAGCGATCCGCCCTGATGCACCGGAAACCCGCGTGATCCGCAGTTTCCTGTTCGTGCCGGGCGACAGCGATAAAAAGCTTGCGCGTTCCGCCGGGTCCGAAGCCGACGCGATCATCATCGACCTCGAAGATGCGGTGACACCATCGTCGAGACCGGCCGCACGCGCCCGCGCCGCGGAGTTCCTGGCCGGGCCTTGCGCACCGGAGCGCTGGGTGCGGATCAATCCGCTGGGTACGGACGACGCAGTCGCCGACTTGCGCGCCGTCATGCCGGCCGCGCCTGCAGGTATCGTGCTGCCGAAGCCCGAGGGAGCGGATGCCGTGCGCCGGCTGGCTGCGCTGCTGGATGCGTTCGAAGCCGAGCATGGCCGGGCGCCCGGGACTACGCGCATCCTGCCCATCGTTACCGAAAGGCCGGCTGCGCTGTTCCGGCTCGGCGACTATGCCGGGGCGTCGAGCCGGCTGGCGGGCCTGACCTGGGGCGCCGAGGACCTGAGCGCGGCCCTCGGCGCGAGCACCAACCGGGACGATGCCGGCCGCTGGTTGCCACCTTACGAACTGGCGCGTTCATTGTGCCTGGTAGCCGCGGCGGCCGCCGAGGTTCCCGCGATCGACACGGTTTATACGAATTTCCGCGACCGGGACGGGCTGGCACAGTATGTTGCGGCCGCCGGGCGCGACGGTTTCAGCGGCATGCTGGCAATACACCCGGACCAGGTGCCGGTCATCAATGCGGCGTTGCAACCGTCGCCCGAGCAGATCAGGCAGGCCGAGCGGCTGGTCGCGTTGTTTGCAGAACACCCGGCTGCGGGAGCGCTGCAGCTGGACGGCAGGATGGTCGACCGCCCGCACCTGTTGCGGGCCGAGCGCGTACTCGCGCTGGCGGCCCGGCAGGACAAGCGCCAGGTCCGGCGGCCCCGGACGGACACACCAGGATCCAGAAACCAGTAAAGGGCAAACCGATGAGCACGATACACAAGGTGAAACCGGAAGTGGCCAGGCGAGCATGGCTGGATGCGGCGGGTTTCGAGAAGATGTACCGGCAATCCATCGAGAACAACGAGGCTTTCTGGGCAGAGCAGGCCGGCCGGGTCGACTGGATAAAGCCCTTCACCAAGGTAAAAGACGTGTCCTTCGCGAAGGACGACCTGCACATACGCTGGTTTTATGACGGTAGCCTGAATGCCTGTTACAACTGCGTAGACCGCCACCTCGACGCACACGGCGATGACGTCGCCATCATCTGGGAGGGCGACGATCCCGCGCGCGATCAGCGCATCACCTACCGGCAGCTGCATGAGCGCGTATGCCGGTTCGCGAATGCGCTGAAGAAACTCGGTGCGAAGAAGGGCGATCGCGTCACCATCTACATGCCGATGATTCCCGATGCCGCGATCGCGATGCTTGCCTGCGCACGGATCGGTGCCATCCACAGCGTCGTGTTCGGCGGGTTTTCGCCCGACTCCCTGGCCGGGCGCATCCACGACTGCGAATCCAATATCGTCATCACGGCGGATGAAGGCGTCCGCGGCGGCAAGAAGATCCCGCTGAAGGCCAATGTCGACGCGGCGGCGAAAAACCCCAATGTGAACTCGCTGCGGAAGGTGCTGGTCGTGCGGAACACCGGCGGCAAGACCGGGTGGACGGCCGGTCGGGATCACTGGTTGCACGAACTGGAACAAGAGGTCGACGCCGACTGCCCCTGCGAGGAAATGGGTGCAGAGGACCCGCTCTTCATCCTGTACACGTCCGGCTCGACGGGTAAACCGAAGGGCGTGCTGCACACGACGGGGGGCTACCTGGTGTACACGGCGATGACATTTCACTATGTCTTCGACTATCACCCGGGCGACATCTACTGGAGTACCGCAGACGTTGGCTGGGTGACCGGTCATTCCTATATCGTGTACGGGCCGCTCGCGAATGCCGCCACGACGGTCATATTCGAAGGCGTGCCGAATTATCCGTCGGCATCGCGATTCTGGGAGGTTTGCGACAAGCACAAGGTCAACACCTGCTACACGGCGCCGACGGCGATCCGGGCTCTGATGCGTGAGGGCGATGGCCCCGTCAAGCGCACGTCGCGCAAGTCACTGAAATTGCTTGGAAGTGTCGGTGAGCCGATCAACCCGGAGGCCTGGGAGTGGTACTACAAGGTCGTGGGCGACAGCCGTTGCCCGATCGTCGACACCTGGTGGCAGACCGAGACCGGGGGCATTCTCATCAGCCCGCTGCCCGGCGCAACGGACCTGAAGCCCGGCTCGGCGACGCGGCCGCTGTTCGGTATCCAGGCGGCCATCGTAGACGGCGACGGGCGAGTCCTCGAGGGCGAGGCCGAAGGCAACCTGGTCATCACCGATAGCTGGCCCGGCCAGATGCGAACTGTGTACGGGGACCACCAGCGCTTCGTCGAGACCTATTTTTCGACCTTCAAGGGTTGCTACACGACAG
>JAOUIH010000091.1 GCA_029884165.1 Gammaproteobacteria bacterium
TGGCCGGCGAGCCGCTCGAGGGTCTGGGTCTGGCGGAGCTGCCGTGCAGTCGGGGGCAGACCTGGCACTGGGACGGCGTGCGTTTTACGGTGCTGTACCCGGCGCCGGCGGGCGAACGCAA
Source organism: Gammaproteobacteria bacterium (assembly GCA_029884165.1). Taxonomy (GTDB): domain Bacteria; phylum Pseudomonadota; class Gammaproteobacteria; order Steroidobacterales; family Woeseiaceae; genus JAOUIH01. The sequence continues at coordinate 122 of JAOUIH010000091.1, forward strand.
CGGCAACAATGCGTCCTGCGTGATCGAAATCGGTACCGGCAATCGTGCCGCGCTGCTGACCGGCGATATCGAAATCGATGCTGAACTCGCCCTGCTGCGGGACAGACTTGCGGCTCCCGTCGATCTTGTCATCGTGCCGCATCACGGCAGCCGGAGTTCGTCGCACGCCGGCTTCGTCGATGCGCTGCAGGCAAAGGTTGCGATCGTATCCTCCGGTTATGCGAATCGCTGGGGGCTGCCCCGCGAGGACGTCGTCAATCGCTGGACGGCCCGAGGCGCGCTCGTACTCAATACGGCAGTCGACGGCGCCGTCGGTTACCGACTGTGCCCGAACGACGGACCGACGAGCCTGGGACGCGAACGACGCGACCGCCGTCGCATATGGATGGAGCGCTGAACCACGGCGTCCGGCGGGAGGCATTTTTCGGCCCGTCCCTGTATATTTCGCTTTTCCTCCGGGACAGGACCATGGTCGAAATCGTCAAATCCGGCGGATGGTTGATGGCTCCCATCATCCTCTGCGCCATTCTCGCAATGGGCATCATCCTCGAGCGATTCTGGACATTGAAACCGAGTCGCGTGCTGCCGGAGGACCTGACGAGCCGCGTCTGGGGCTGGATCGAAAAAGACGCGCTCGACCAGAAGCAGATCCAGAGTCTGTACCAGGGTTCGCCGCTCGGGCGCATCCTCGCGGCGGGCCTCGTCAATCGCGATCGCGAACGCGACGTCATGAAGGACAGCATCGAGGATACCGGCCGGCACGTAGCCCATGAACTCGAACGCTACCTGGACACGCTTGGAACGATCGCCGCAATTTCACCGTTGCTCGGGCTGCTGGGCACCGTGATCGGCATGGTCAAGGTCTTCACGGCGATAACCACGCACGGCGTCGGTAACCCGACGGTGCTGGCCGGTGGTATTGCCGAGGCGTTGATTACGACGGCGGCGGGCCTGACCGTGGCAATCCCCGCACTTATCGGATATCGGTACTATCGCAATCGCGTCGACGGCCTCGTCGTCGACATGGAAAAGGAAGCGATCAAGCTGGTCGAGGCACTGCACCGCCGCCAGGCGCGTGAGAGTGCCGATATATGAAGCTCACCGTCAGGCCGAAGGCGGAGCCGGAGGTCAACCTGACGTCGCTGATAGACGTCGTTCTGCTCCTGTTGATCTTCTTCATGGTGTCGACCAGTTTCGTCAAGGAGTCGCAGATATCGATCCGCCTGCCGCAGGCGGAAGTCGAGCCGATCGCCGAGCCGATGCCTGAGCGTCTCGATATCATGATAACGGAGCAGGGGACCTATCTCGTGAATGGTCGCGAGCTCGTCAATAGCCGGCCGGAGACGATACGCAACGCGTTGCTCAAGGTTTCCGGCGGCAATACTCGCCTGCCGCTGACGATCAGCGCAGACGCCAACGCCCGTCACCAGTACGTCGTGACGGCAATGGACGTCGCCGGACGGCTGGGATTCACACAAATCAATATCGCCACGATCAACGAACCGGCGGGCCAGTGAGCGCCCGTCTCGATCCCAGGATAGTCCAGGTCTACCGTCGCCTGTGGCATTACGTGCTGCCGCATCGTGCTATCGGGCTCCTGGCCGTTTTCGCGATGGCGACCGCGGCGCTCCTGGAAATGACGATGGTCGCGCTGGTCGAGCCGCTGATGGACGAGGCGATGGTCGCCCAGAACCTCGAGGCGACGAAATGGCTGCCGCTGGCTTTCGTGACGGTGTTTATCGCTCGCGGCATCGCAGGCTATGCCACCGAAGCGTCGCTCGGCCGCATCGGGCGCAGCGTCATCAGCTCGCTGCGGCAGGAAGTCTTCCGCAAATTCCTGACGCTGCCCACCCGATTTTTCGACTCGAAGTCCATCGGGCCGATGCTTTCGAAGATGACCTACAACGTCGAGATGGTCGCCGAATCCGTGACGAATGTCGTGACTATTCTCGTACGGGACTTCCTGACCGTCATTGCCGCGATCACGCTGATGATCTACCAGAGCCCGCGACTGTTCCTGTCGGTCGCGATCCTGCTACCGATCATCTCGTTCCTGATCCGGATTCTGAGCCGCGCGTTCCGCCGCTACAGCGGCCGCATCCAGGATACGGTCGGTGAGGTGACGCAGGTGTCGGAGGAAGTATTGTCCGGCAATCGCATCGTCAAGATCTTCGGCGGTTACGACTACGAGGCGCAGCGCATGAAGGAGGTCGACGACAGGAATCGTCGCCAGAACATGAAGCTGATCCGGTCGCGCTCGCTGGGCGTGGCCGTTACGCAGGTGATATTCGGTTTCGGCGTTGCCGGCGTCGTTTATTTCGCTGGCCTAGAGTCCGTCAAGGGAGACCTCAGTCCAGGCAGTTTCATGTCGTTCTTCGGCGCGATGATGCTGACCCTGCAGCCGCTCCGGCGTATTACGAACGTCAATGCGACACTGCAGCGCGGCATCGCCGCGGGTGACAGCCTGTTCAGCGTCATCGATGAGCCGGACGAGCCCGACACGGGCAGCCACAGCCCGCAACGCGTCAGGGGCGATGTCGAGTATCGCAGCATCTGTTTCTCCTACGATCGGGGCGGCGCGCCGGTGCTGGACGGCGTATCCCTGAAGGTCGAATCGGGCAAGTCGATCGCGATCGTCGGCCACTCCGGCAGCGGCAAATCGACGCTGGTCAGCCTGCTGCCGAGATTCTATGAAAGCACGTCCGGCGAGATTCTCCTGGACGGCATCCCGATAACCGAATATTCGCTCGACAGCCTGCGCCGGAACGTCAGCCTCGTGAGCCAGGACGTTGTCCTCTTCAACGATACGATCGCGAATAACCTTGCCTACGGGCAGCTCAGGTCCCGATCCCGGCACGAGCTGCTGCAGGCGGCCGAGGCGGCTCATGTCATGGACTTCGTCCGTGAGCTGCCGGACGGGCTCGAGACGATGGTAGGCGATCGTGGCGTGCTGCTCTCCGGCGGGCAGCGCCAGCGCATCGCGATAGGTCGGGCGCTGTTGAAGGACGCGCCTGTGCTGATACTCGACGAAGCAACGTCGTCGCTCGATACGCAATCCGAGCGACGGATCCAGGAAGCGCTGAACGTACTGATGAAGAACCGGACGACGCTCGTCATTGCGCATCGGCTATCGACGGTTGAGAACGCGGACCAGATCATCGTGCTCGACAAGGGCCGCATCATCGAGTCCGGCACGCATCGGGAGCTGCTCGACAAGGATGGACATTACTCGGCCCTCTATCGCATGCAGTTCAGCGACGAACCGGAGACTAGCGGCTGAATGCGATGACCGCTCGCGGTGAAGCCTGGTTGAACCGGATCTGGTACGGTCAGTCGCGCTGGTACCTGGCGCTGCTGCCGCTGGCCTGGATCTTCGGCGCGCTCGCCGCGATCCGGCGCCGGCTGTACCGGTCGGGGCTCCTGGCGAGTGCGAGTGTCGGCGTGCCCGTGGTCGTCGTCGGAAACCTCAGCGCGGGCGGCACCGGCAAGACGCCCGTCGTCATCTGGCTGGTGCGCGAACTCGCGGCGCGTGGCTTGCAGCCGGGCGTCGTCAGCCGCGGTTATCGAGGCCGTCCCGGCGCGGTGCCCGAACTCGCGACAGCGGACGGTGACCCCGGATCCTGCGGCGACGAACCCCTGCTCATTGCGCGGCGGACCGGCAGGCCCGTCGCCGTGCACCCGGATCGCGTCGCTGCCGCGCGCCTGCTGGCGAGCCAGGGAGCCGACGTCATCGTCGCCGACGACGGCTTACAGCACTATCGGTTGCGGCGCGACGTCGAGATCGCGGTCGTCGACGGGCACAGGTTGTGGGGTAACGGCCGGTTGTTGCCGGCCGGCCCGTTGCGGGAAAAGCCGGCAAGGCTAAAGGATGTAGACCGTGTGCTGGTCAACGACGGCGACCCCGGGGCCGTCCGCTTGCAGGTCGATGGAACCGTGCCGGTTGCCCGGTTCACGCTGGTTCCGGGCCCGGCGATGCGGGTGGACGGCAATGGGCAGCGCCCGCTGGAATCCTTGCGCGGCGAGACGGTCCACGCGATCGCCGGCATGGCGCGGCCGGAGCGATTCTTCGAGTCGCTGGAAGCGCTCGGTATCGACCTGCGGCGCCATCCGCTGCCGGACCATGCATCCATTCTGCCTGCCGACCTAGAGTTCGGTGATGAACTGCCGGTACTCATGACCGAAAAAGATGCCGTAAAATGCGCCGGGTTCGCGCATCGCCGCTGCTGGTATGTGCCGGTCGATCTGCGGCTGAAAGGGGGCGCCGACGACTGGCTCGACGGACTGGTGAGCCTGCTACGCTCGAGAACGAATCAACATGACTGAATTTGCCGTTGTCATACCCTCGCGTTACGCGTCCGAGCGACTTCCCGGCAAGCCGCTCAGGGATATCGCCGGCAAGACGATGCTGCAGCGCGTATGGGAGCGCGGCATTGCCAGCGCCGCGTCCGAGGTCGTCATCGCGACCGACGACGAACGGATCGCGGCCACGGCACGCGGGTTCGGTGCAAGCGTCTGCCTGACCGATACAGGCCATCAGTCGGGAACAGATCGCATCGCCGAAGTGGCGGCAGCGCTCGGCTGGCCCGACGACCGCGTCGTGGTCAACCTGCAGGGCGACGAGCCGTTGATGCCACCGGGCCTGATCCGGCAGTGTGCGGCGCTCCTCGACGACGCAGGGGCGGGCATGGCGACGCTCGCATCGGCAGGCATGTCGGAGGAGGAGTTTCGAAATCCGAACGTGGTCAGGGTGCTGGTCGACCAGGACGATTTCGCGCTGTATTTCAGCCGCGCGCCGATCCCGTACTCGCGCAGCCGGGACACGGACGGGCTGGCGAGGGCAAGCGCGCTGCGCCATCACGGTATCTATGGCTATCGCTGCGACGTCCTGCAGCGCCTCGTCGCAGCGCCTCCGTCGGTCCTCGAGCGTTGCGAAAAACTGGAGCAGCTGCGGGCGCTTGAACTGGGTATTCGGATCAAGGTCGGACGGCCGGCGGAACGGCCGGGCCCCGGCGTGGACACCGAAGCTGACCTGGCAGCGGTCGTCCGGCTCGTGGAGCAGGGAAGAAAGTAAAAGGGAAGCAGAACATGACAGAATCGAAAGTCCGCGTCCTGTTCGTCTGCATGGGCAACATCTGCCGATCGCCGACGGCCGAGGGTGTCTTTCGCAAGCTGGTCAGCGACGCCGGCCTTGCCGAACACGTTCATATCGAGTCGGCCGGCACGCATGCCTACCACGTAGGTGAACCGCCGGATCGGCGCGCGCAGGCCGCGGCCGAAAGACGCGGCGTGACGCTGGCCGACATACGCGCCCGGCGGGTCAGCGAGCAGGACTTCGACCTGTTCGACCTGATACTCGCCATGGACCGCGACAACCTGGAAGCGTTGCTGGCGCAGGCCGGCGAAGAGCGCCGCCGGGCGGACGTGCGCCTGTTCCTCGAGTATTCAGCCGCCGCGAGGGAGCAGGACGTTCCCGATCCTTACTACGGCGGCGCAGCCGGCTTCGAGCGGGTGCTCGACCTCGTCGAGGAAGCGGCGGCTGGCTTGCTGCGGGAACTCAGGCAGAGTCGCCTCTGAAAACGGACGGAACCGGGCGCATTGCGCCGCGGTTCCGTCGCTCGCCTTGTTTACTGTTGCTCGGGTTGCTCCGGCTGCTCCGACTCCGCCGGCGGGGCCTGGTCGGCCTGCGGTCGCGGCTCCCAGGGCAGCAGGCGGCCTGCCGGCCGGGCCGGCTCCTCCGGCGTCTCGGCAGTTGACTCGGTCGCCTTGCCCTGCCGCTGGTCGCCGTTGCCTGCCGGCGCCGCTCCGGATTGGGACTGCGCAGGTTTCGGCGCTTTCTCAGGCCGAGCCTCGTCGGGCGCGCGCCGCAGGACCGGAAGCTCGGGCTGGGTGTCCTCGTAGTCCCCCGCCGGCGTCGGCTGCGCCGATTCCGGCGCCCTGGCGGCAGCGGGTTCTGCCAGTGCGGCCGGCTTCGGTTGGACTGCGCCGGCATCCGCCGGCTCCGGTGTCTTTTCGACCGGACGGGTGCGCTCGCGCGGCGCGGCGGGCTTTTCCTCGCCGCCGGTGGCGATGATCGCCGTCGGCGCCAGGCTCGCCACCGCCCCGGTCTTCGGTTCGGTCTCGGCCTGATCCGGCGCGCCGGCGGCTGATTCCGGCGTCGGGCGGGCCTCCCTGGCCGTGGTTCTCGGCTTGCTGTCGCGGTGCCTGTCGGCCGGTGCGCCCGACCGGGTACCGGTATCGTCCGCCGCCTTCGGCTCGGCCTGCGCGGGCGGCAGGTCCTGCCCGGTGGCCTCGGCCGGGTTCACGGCCTGCTGGTCGGTGCCCTGTTTCCCGTCCTGGGACTCCTGGCCACGCCGGCGGCGACGCCCGCCGCGACTACGGCGGCGTCCCCCTGTCCTGGCCTCCTCGGCGCCCTCGGGCTTCGACTCCGGCGCAGGCCGCGCGGTATCGGCACGCTTTTCATCGCGCCTGTCATCGCGCTTTTCCTCGCGTCTGGCGGCGCGCTTGTCGGCGGCACCGTCCTGCGCCTTCTTCTGACCGGCCTGCCGTTCCGGCCGCTCCTGTCGTTCCGGCCCGCCGCGCTTCTTGCCACCGGCCCTGCTGCGCGAGCCACGACGGGACTCCTGGCCTTTTTGTGCATCGCCACGCCGCTGCTGCGACCGCTGCGGGCGCTCGCGCTCGCGCTCGCCATCGCGAGCGCGCTTGGCCGGGCGCGCTGCCTGCGGCGATTCGCGTTCTTCGTCACCCTGGGTGGCAAACAGCTGCTTGAACCAGCCGAAAAATCCGCCGCCGGTCCTGGCCTCTTTTTCCTCGACCACAGCAGGCCGAGGGCTCGGGGGCGGAGGTGGGGCCTGCGCCACGACGGTCTGGATTGCCGCCGTTTCGGCGGGTTTGCGGTCCTCGAGCGACGGGGGCAGCAGGGCGTCCTGGTCGGTTTCCGCGAGCGAGTAGCTGGTTCCGACGTTCTCGGGCAGCATGACCTGGTCATCGCGCACTCGCCGGATCGAGTAATGGGGGGTCTCCAGCGCGGGGTTCGCGACCAGGATCACCTGGGTCCCGTGGCGCGATTCGAGGCCCTGGACCCAGTCGCGTTTTTCGTTGAGCAGGTAGGTCGCCACCTCGACCGGCAGCTGCGCAATCACTTTCGCGGTGCGTTCCTTGCGAGCCTCCTCACCGATCAGGCGGAGTATCGCCAGCGCCAGCGATTCGACGCTGCGGATGCTGCCGGTCCCGCTGCAGCGCGGGCAGCTCAGGTAGCTGGATTCGCCCAGGGACGGCCGCAGGCGTTGCCGCGACATCTCGAGGAGCCCGAAGCGCGTGATCTTGCCGATCTGGATGCGGGCGCGGTCCTGGCGAACCGCGTCGCGCAGCCGGTTCTCGACCTCACGTTGATTTTTCTGTGGGCCCATGTCGATGAAATCGATGACCACGAGGCCACCCAGGTCGCGCAGCCGGAGCTGGCGGGCGATTTCGTCCGCCGCTTCCAGGTTGGTCTGCAGCGCGGTCGCCTCGATGTCGCCGCCCTTGGTGGCGCGCGCCGAGTTGATATCGATCGCGACGAGCGCTTCGGTGTGGTCGATCACGATGCTGCCGCCGGAGGGCAGGGTGACCGTCTGCGCGAATGCCGACTCGATCTGGGACTCGATCTGGTAGCGCGTGAACAGCGGGACCGGGTCGGTATAGTGCTTCAGCTTGCGCAGGTAATGCGGCATCACCTGCTCGACGAATTCCCGGGCCTGTGTGTAGGTATCGTCGTCGTCGATCAGGATCTCGCCGATGTCGTCCGTCAGGTAGTCGCGCAGTGCGCGTACGACGGCATCGCTTTCGCGATAGATCAGGAACGGGGACGGCTGCTGCACCACGACGGTCTTGATCGCCTCCCAGACCGCGAGCAGGTTCTTCAGGTCCCACTCGAGTTCCTCGGGGCCGCGGTCGATGCCGGCCGTACGCAGGATGACGCTCATCCCGTCGGGTATCTCGACCTCTTTGAGCGAATCGCGCGCCAGGTCGCGGTCCTCGCCGACGATGCGGCGGGAAACGCCGCCCGAGCGCGGCTTGTTCGGCTTGAGGACGATGAAACGGCCCGGCAGGCTTACGAATGTCGTCAGCGCGGCACCCTTGTTGCCCCGCTCTTCCTTGTCGATCTGGACGACGATGTCCTGGCCTTCCTTGAGAACTTCCTTGATGTTCGGCTTGCCGGAAGGTTCGGTCAGGAAATATTCGCGGGAAATTTCCTTCAGCGGCAGGAAGCCGTGGCGCTCCGCCCCGTAATTGATGAAGCAGGCTTCGAGGCTGGGCTCGATCCGCGTGATCGTGCCCTTGTATATATTGGCTTTCTTACGCTCGCTGGATGGCAGTTCGATATTGAGGTCGAACAGCCGTTGGCCATCGACCAGTGCTACGCGCAACTCTTCTTCCTGAGTTGCATTGATTAACATTCTTTTCATGTTGCCCTACTTGATGATTATTGCCGGGCAACGGGCGGGTTCGATCGAGTCGACGTGGAGCGGCAGCGCAGGGAGCGTGCACAGCGAATGGTCGGCGCAGCGCGCCGAAAATCTGAAATGCATCGTTCGGAAGGGCCCGGTCCAGGTGGAGCCGGCCCAGCAGAAACCTGATCATGTTTACCCTGCGGCAAGGCCGCCCTGGCGCTCGTCGGATCGTCCGCTCGCTGCCAGCTGGAAGCTGCACCCGCGTTGGCGAGAGCAGGAAGTCTGTTGATAACCACGGGCGGCCCGCACTGCTGCCAGCCACCACGAATCCCTGAATTGTGCGGCCCGGGAAAATCCCCGGTAACCGTCACGGCAAAGTAATATAGCACAGCAATCGGGATTCGTACCCGGAATCAGCACCTTATAACCGAAACAAGCGACCCCACATGCAGCCCAAGCCCTCAAGCCCCGCCGCCGCGACCGGCGTGCGCAAGGTCCGGATCGATGCCGACCAGGCCGGTCAGCGCGTCGATAACTTCCTGCGGCGGGAGCTGCCCGGGCTCCCGAAGAGCCGGCTTTACCGCATGCTGCGCCGGGGCGAGGTGCGCGTGAACGGGGGCCGAGTCCGGCCGGAGTACCGCCTCGCCGAGGGCGATGAGCTCAGGATACCGCCGGCGCGGCTGCGGGCCGAGCCGGCCGGACCGGGCAATCGTGCCGTGGACCGCATGGCGCAGGCGATCATCTATGAGGATCGCCGATTGCTCGTCGTCAACAAGCCGGCGGGAATCGCCGTGCACGGGGGCAGCGGTGTCAGCCACGGCGTCATCGAGCTGCTGCGGGCGGCTCGCCCCGAGCTCAGGGACCTGTCGCTGGTGCATCGCATCGACCGGGAAACGTCCGGCTGCCTCGTGCTGGCCAAGCGGCGCAGCGCGCTGCGGGAGCTCCATGCGCGTTTCCGGGAAGGCGTCGTCGAGAAGAACTACCTCGCCCTGGCCATCGGGGATTGGCAGTTCGGCGAGCGGCTGGTGGACGCGCCTTTACTCGTGACCCATCGGCAGGGCGGGGAGCGTCACGTCATCGTTCACGAGGACGGCAAGCCCGCGCAGACGCGGTTTCGCCTGTCCCGGACGTACCGCGATTACAGCCTGTTGCAATGCCAGCCCCTGACCGGGCGTACCCACCAGATCCGGGTGCATGCTGCGCACGTCGGCCATCCGCTCGCCGGCGACGAGCGTTACGGGGACCCGGACGCCAATACCCGGTTGACGGAGCTGGGGCTGAAGCGCCTGTTTCTGCACGCACAATCGATCGCCTTCCCGGACGAGAGCGGCAACGAGCTCCATTTCACGGCGCCGCTGGCCGATGACCTGCAGCGTTTCCTGGACGACCGGCTTGCTCAGGCGAGCAGGTAGCCGAGATTCTGCAGGCGGGCCGCGAGCCAGATCATCGGCAGCCCGATCAGGGCCGTCGGGTCCTCGGTCGAGACCGAGTCGAACAGTACGAAGCCCGCGCCCTCGATCCTGAAACTCCCGGCGCAATCGTAGGGCTGGTCGTGCCGCAGGTAGGATTCGGCCAGCCGCCGGTCGAACTTCCGGAAGCGGACGACTGTCTGGTCCACATGTTCGTAGCGCTCGTGCCGGACCGGGTCAAGCAGGCAAACGGCGGTCAGGAAGCGGACCGTCTTGCCGGAGGCGGCCAGTAGCTGCTCGACGGCCTTCTGGTGGTCGCCGGGCTTGCCGAGGACCCGGCCGTCCAGCACGGCCAGCTGATCCGCGCCGATGATCAGCGCGTCCCGGTGACTGCTGGAGGCTGATTCCGCTTTCTGCCTCGCCAGCCGGGCAGCCAGCGCCTGCGGCTGCTCGTCGGGCAGCGGTGACTCGTCGATACCCGGGCTCACCGTCTCGTACTCGTTCAGGAAGCGATCGAGCAGGCTGCGCCGGTAGGGCGACGATGATGCGAGAACGATAGGAGGTGCCGAAGGATTTTGCATGCTGGCCGCTGCTTGTCGGTTATTGTCGTGGTGCTGCACTGGCTAACGGGTCAGACCGCCGACCGGCGACGGTGGTTCCGGGCGAGTTGCGCTTTTTGCCTGATTCTCATGGATTTTTCCTGAAAAGTCTCTTTGACAGCCGCCTTCCGCCTCCTTATCATTCGCGCCCCATGACCAACCCGCTGTTTGAGCGCGCCGCACCGCAGGGCCTGGCGAGAGCTGGTCAAGTTATTGAATGTAAAGAGGAATTAAGGCATTTCGCGCGCCTGACGGCGGCCGTCGAAGCGGACCTCGCCGGGGTGCCGGAGGCACAGCGGCCTGCGGCGTGGCGGCAGGCCATGGTAAGCATTAGACTGCGCTTCGGTTTTGCCGACGCGGCGGGCCAGGTTCCCGCGCTCGTGGGCGAGCTCGGCGCCACGGTGACGGCGGTCTGCCAGCGCTGCCTGGAATGTTTCGAGCTGCCGCTGGCTGCGGAGCTCGGCCACGTGCTGGCGGCCCCGGATGAGCCGGCGGCTGAGCCGGCCGGGTACGACACCTGGGAACTGGGCGAACCGGCGTTCCGACCGGTGGACCTGGTGGACGAGGCGCTTCTGATGGCATGGCCGCTGGCGGCGGCGCACGCATCGGTGGCCGACTGCGGGCCGCTGGCACAGAAGCTCGCTACCGACGCGCCGGAAACTGTCCGGCCGTTCGCGGGTCTGAAGGCGCAGCTGGAACGATCGGATTCGAAGTAGGGGCGACCCGGAACGGGTCGAGGAATTGACGAAGGCAGGACCGTGACTTGCGACGCCCTGCCATTGGAGACGGAAATGGCTGTTCAAAAGAGTCGAGTGACACCATCCAGGCGCGGCATGCGCCGTTCGCACGACAAGATAACCAAGCCGACGCTGTCGGTGGACCCGACCTCGGGCGAGACCCATCTGCGCCACCGCGTGACGCCGGACGGCTTTTACCGCGGCAAGCAGGTCATCGAGCAGGCAGTCGTCCAGGACGACGAATAGGCGATCACGAACCCGTTGACGGCCGGCAGACCCGCCCCGGGTCCGGCCGCCTCCGCGCGTGGCGACTGAATCCGTAATTGCGCTGGATGCGATGAGCGGCGACCTCGGTCCGGAGGTCGTCGTCAGCGCCGCCGCGCGTTGCCTGAAGGACCACCCTAACCTCCGCCTGATCCTGGTCGGAGACGAGGCCGTCGTCGGTCCGCTCGCCGAAAGCGTGATCGGCCGGCAATCGCGCTATGAACTCAGGCATGCCTCGGAAGTCGTCGGTATGTCGGAGTCACCGGCAGATGCGCTGCGCAAGAAAAAAGACTCGTCGATGCGGGTCGCGATTAACCTCGTCAAGGACGGCGTCGCGGCCGCTTGCGTCAGTGCCGGGAATACCGGCGCCCTGATGGCGAGCGCGAAATTCGTCCTGAAGATGCTGCCCGGCATCGACCGGCCGGCAATCATTGCCGAGCTGCCGGCCCGGGGCGGTTCGGTGCACATGCTCGACCTGGGCGCGAATACGGGCGCGGAGGCCGAGCAGCTGTTCCAGTTTGCCCTGATGGGCTCCATCGTTACCGGGGATATCCGTTCGATCAGGCAGCCGCGTGTCGCGCTGCTGAATATCGGCGTCGAGGATACGAAGGGACACGATACGGTCAAGGCGGCCGCGGCGTTGCTATCCGCGAGCGGGCTTAATTACGTAGGCTTCATCGAAGGCAACGAGATCTTCAGCGGGAAGGCGGATGTCGTCGTCACCGACGGGTTCACGGGCAACGTCGCTCTGAAGACGATGGAGGGAACGGTCGGGCTCGCGTCTCACTATCTGAAAAGGGCCTTCACCCGAAACCTGTTTGCGAAAATCCAGGCGCTGCTTGCCGCACAGGTACTGCGGCGCCTCGCCGTCGAGATGGATTCACGAAATTATAATGGTGCGTCTTTGGTCGGCCTTAATGGTATCGTTATAAAGAGCCACGGCGGTGCGGATTCAGTCGCATTCGAGCATGCGATCGAGACCGCGCTCGTCGAA
>JAOUIH010000237.1 GCA_029884165.1 Gammaproteobacteria bacterium
GAGGGCATGCGGGTCAACGAGGACGCGTTTTCGATCCAGGTCCGGGACGTCAGCGGTGCGCTGCATTCGTTTCGCAAGGACGAGCTCGCGGGTCTCGACAAGATCCCCTCGCACAGCCTGATGCCGCCGCTCGGTGACGCGCTGTCCAGTGCCGAGATCGACGACCTCGTTTCCTACTTGATGAGCCTCAGGAGCGAGCCATGAAGCGCTTCATCTTTGTCGTTTTAGCGACCGTTCTGGCCGGGTCAGCAAGGGCCGATGTGAGCTTCCAGCGGCTCGTCAATGCCGCGAACGAGCCGCACAACTGGCTCACGTATTCGGGTAGCTACCGCTCGGAGCGGTACTCGCCGCTCGACGAAATCAACCGGGACAATGTCGCTGGGCTCAAGGTCATCTGGGCCTACCAGATGCAGCCGAGCACGCTAACCGGCACCGGTCTCGTCGAGACGACGCCGCTGGTCGTCGACGACATCATGTACCTGACCGAGCCCGCCTCGACAGTGACGGCTCTCGACGCGCGTACCGGCAAGATGCTGTGGACCTGGTCACCCGAGATGTCCGACGAGATGCTCAACATCGGCTTCCCGCGCGTGAACCGGGGCGTTGCCGTGCTCGACGACGCCGTCTTTGTCGCGACCGTCGACGCGCACCTGGTGTCGCTGGATGCGGCGACCGGCGCGAAACGCTGGGACGTCGTAGTCGCGGACAATAGCGTCGGCTACGCGATGACGCTCGCGCCGCTCGCGCTCGACGGCACCATCATCGTAGGTGTCAGCGGCGCCGAGGCCGGCGTGCGCGGCTTCGTCGACGCCTACGATTCGGCGACCGGGGAGCGCCTGTGGCGGTTCTGGACGATCCCGGCACCCGGCGAGCCGGGCAGCGAAACCTGGCGGGGCGAGGCCTGGCAGACCGGCGGCGGTTCGACCTGGTTGACCGGCTCCTACGATCCGGACCTCGACCTGCTCTACTGGACCGTGGGCAACCCGGCGCCGGACTGGAACGGCGACGTGCGACCGGGAGACAACCTCTATTCCTGTTCGCTGATAGCCCTCGATCCGGCCACTGGTGAGCTGCGCTGGTACTTCCAGTACACGCCACACGACACGCACGACTGGGACGCGAACCAGATCCCGATACTGTTCGACGCCGAGTTCGACGGGGCGGAACGACAAATCGTCGCGCTGGCGAACCGCAACGCATTTTATTACCTGCTCGACCGAGGAACCGGCGAGTTCCTGCACGGCAACGAGTATTCGAAGCAGACCTGGGCCCGCGGACTCGACGAGACCGGCCGGCCGATCGTGATTCCCGGAACGGACCCGACCGAGGAAGGCAACCTCGTCTGGCCGAGCCTGCAGGGCGCGACGAACTGGTTCAGCCCGTCGTTCCATCCGAAGAGCCGGCAGTTCTTCGTCGCGACACGGCTGATGGGCGCGATCTACTACAAGGCCGAGGTCGAATACGAGCCGGGCCAGCCGTTCCTCGGCGGCGGCGAACAGGCGCTGTCCGGCGACGAGGCCGCTGGCGCGATCCGGGCGCTGGACGCGATGACCGGGGCACTGCAGTGGGAATTCGAGTTGCAGTCGCCGCCCTGGGCGGGCGTCATGGCGACGGCCGGCGGGCTGGTGTTCGGCGGCAGCAACGAGGGCAACGTGTTCGCGCTCGACGCCGCGACCGGGAAGCCGCTGTGGGACTTCCAGGCCGGGGCGGCGGTGCGCACGAACCCGATGGCCTTCGCGGTCGACGGCCGGCAGCGGATCGCGACCACGGCCGGCAGAACGCTGTATGTCTTCGGGCTCGAGTAACGCCGGCCGCCGCCTTGACACTGTGCGGCCGTCCACGGACAATTTGCGCCCCTCGCGGGCCCGACCCGGCCCGCGGCACCGAAAAATGGTGATGTAGCTCAGATGGTTAGAGCGAGGGACTCATAACCCCTAGGTCGGTGGTTCGATTCCACCCATCACCACCACGAACGAAAAAGGGCCCCGAGAGGGGCCCTTTCCCGTTCGAGCCGCTGCCGCGGAAATCCCCACCGAAGGCGGCGACGCTTCGTCGCGATCAGTCACTAAAGGTCAATCCGCAGTCGACGGGAGCACAAGTCATGGAATCGAGGGCGGATTGCCCATCACCACCACGAACGAAAAAGGGCCCCGAGAGGGGCCCTTTCCCGTTCGAGCCGCTGCCGGGGAAATCCCCACCGGTTACCGCATTGGATCTTCGGGCCCCACCGCTAGAGATCAATCCGCGATTGGCGGGAGCGTAAGCACGGATCGTGCACGTGCCGCATCCGGCAAACTATCCGGCTTCCGGGTCCGGCGGCATCGCCGCCCGCAGCGCCGCCATGCGTGCGGCGATCTCGGCAAATACTGCCTGGAATTCCGGCTCTTCGCGGATCGCGGCGAGGTTCGGGTCGTCGTTCCGAAAATAGTGCCAGCCACGGCTCCAGCCGGCCTCGCGTGCCTTGCGTAGTGCGACGAGCGCGGCGCGTGTGTCGCCGCGCAGTGCGTGGATCTGAACGTCTGCTATGCCGTAGCCCTCAATACCCAGGCGCATGCGCGTGCCGATGAAGCGCTCGCAGACATCCAGCAGCCTGTTGGCTTGTGCGGTCTCGCCCGCGGCTTGCAGCAGTGGCACGATGTCGATGGCTGCGATCCAGTTCCCCTGGTGGATGGCCGGCTCCGAATCGCGCACGAGTTCCGGCCACTCTGCGGCATAGCGCGCAAGTGCCGCGGCGACGCGCCCGTCGTGGAGATCGGCGTTGCGCATCACCTGTTGCGCCATTACGTTGCCGGGCTGGCCGGCGACCGCAAACTCGGCAAGCCGCCGCGCCTCGGCCCAGTCGCCGCTGCTCGCTGCCATGAACGCGTTGACGATCAGCGCGTCCGGTTCCTCACCGGCAGACACGCGATCGAGCAATCGGCGAGCCGTCGTGGTGTCGCCCAGCGCGAGGTAGTTCATTGCACGCAACACCCGGTGCGGGTAGCCCGGATCAACGCGATCCAGCTCGCGCAGTATCGCGATGGCCTCGTCGGGACGCGCGAAGGCATAGGTTTGAAGGTTCGCCATGTTCGTGTATGCATTGGACATGCGCGGGTCGATCTCCAGCACCTTTTGATAGCGTG
>JAOUIH010000238.1 GCA_029884165.1 Gammaproteobacteria bacterium
ACTCTCTGCACTCCCGCAAACAAACGAAACCAAACCAAACCAGATACGGGGGAGCAGGCAATGCAGCGCAAGATCGTAGCTACCGTGGTCGCAGCGGCCATCACGCTGGGCATTTCAATACAGGTCGTCGCCGAGACCACGCCAGAGGACGCCAGGGACTACCGGGGATCGGTGATGACGGCACTCCGCGGCCACATCGGCGCCTCGTCGATGATCCTGCGCGGCCTCGTCGAGGACAACGGCCAGCTTCTCAATCATGCCGAGAGCCTCGCGAACACGGCGCTCGAGCTGAAGAACCTGTTTCCGGCCGGTTCCAATGTCGGGGAGTCGAAGGCCCTTCCGGCGATATGGGAGCAGCAGGAGAAATTCGCCGAAGCCATCAAGGCAACGGTCGACGCGACCGCGGCCTTCGAGGACGCGGTCGTCGGCGGCGACGCGGAAGCAATCGGCGCGGCGTTCCGCGCCATGGGACAGTCCTGCCGCGGCTGCCATGACAACTTCCGCCAGTCCGAAGACTGAGGACGTGAGGAGCGGGGCGGCCGCCTGGCTGGCCGCCCTGTGCCTCGCCGCAACGCCGGCAGGAGCCGACGAAGCAGAGCGCTCGCAAGGTGAGTACCTGTTGCACGCGGGCGGCTGCATAACCTGCCACACGGCGGAGGACGGCGGCGCGCCGCTCGCCGGCGGCCGTGCGATCCAGTCGCCTTTCGGCGTGTTCTACTCGCCAAACATCACGCCCGACAACGAGACCGGCATCGGCGCCTGGTCCGACGAGGATTTCCTGCGCGCGTTCTGGGAAGGCGTGAACCCGGCAGGCGAACACTATTTCCCGTCCTTTCCGTACACGTCCTACACGGGGGCGAGCCGCGAGGACCTGCTCGCCATCAAGGCCTACCTGTTCGGCCTCGAGCCGGTCGACCAGCCGAATCGGGAGCACGAACTGACGCCGGTGATCGCCTCGCGTTTTGCCGCCGGTGTCTGGAAATCGCGCTACTTCGAGGCGCGCCGCTTCGAACCGGATCCCGCGCAGGACGAGCAGTGGAATCGCGGCGCCTACCTCGTGCGGCACCTGGGCCACTGCGGCGAATGCCATACGCCGCGCAACCGCTTCGGTGCGCTGGAGTACGAGCGGGAACTCGCCGGCAACCCGGAATTCGGTGACGGCAGCGTCCCGAATATCACCCCGAATCGCGACGAGGGTATCGGACGCTGGTCCGCCAGCGACATCGACTATTTTCTCGAGACCGGCATGCTGCCCGATGGCGACTTCAGCGGTGGCTCGATGGGCGCCGTCATCGAGGACAACACGAGCCACCTGTCCCGGGAGGATCGCCGCGCCATCGCGGCCTACCTCCGGTCCCTGCAGGCCCAGTAAACAGACCGCGCCGCCTGTGCGGCACGACAACGAATACCGGGGATGAGTATGCACAGACTGTCCGTGTCGGTTTTTTCGATGCTCCTGCTGGCGGCCTGCGGGCGCGGCGGCGAACCCGCCGGCGATGATCGCGACAGGGCGCTCGCCTCCGTCACCGGTGCCGGCGTGCGCGGGCACATGGAGGCGCTGGCGACGGACGCGATGCGCGGCAGGGAGGCCGGTACCGACGACTACCAGCGCGCAGCCGACTACGTCGTGGCGCGTTTTCGCGAGGCCGGGCTGGAGCCGCTGGGCGAGGGCGACAGCTACTTCCAGTGGATCGAGTTCCGGGAGACCCGCCTGGTGCCGGATTCGGCCCGCATGACGCTCACGCGCGGCGGAGAGAGCATCGAACTCGTCTTCCGCGACGATTTCATACGCGACGGCGGTTACGGCGATGCCGACGAGACGCTCACGGCGCCGCTGGTTTTTGCCGGTCACGGCATCGTTGCGCCCGAGTTCGGCCACGACGATTACGCCGGCGTCGACGCAGCCGGTCGCATCGTCATCCTGCTGAGCGGAGCGCCGCCGCACTTCGATACCGATCGGCGGGCCTACTATTCGTCGGGCAGCGGCAAGGCGCGCGAGGCGGTGTCCCGCGGCGCGGTCGGCATCGTGACCGTGCGCACGCCGGTGGACCAGGCACGCCGCGCCTGGGAGCGTTACCTGCCGGGCATCGGCTCGCCGGGTATGCGCTGGCTGGACGAACGCGGCGAGCCGTTCGAGGGCTACCCGGAACTCGCCGGATCGGCGCTCCTGAGCCAGCCCGGCGCGGAAAAGCTGTTCGCGCTCGCGGGGCAGGACCTTGCCGCAATATTCGACAAGCATGCGGCCGGCGGAACGGGCTCATTCGAACTGGGCGTGGATGCGATGCTCGCCCGTGCGTCGGCGCAACGGAGCGTGTCGTCCGCGAACGTGATCGGCGTCATCCGGGGCAGCGACCCGGATCTCAGGGACGAGTACGTCGTATACACGGCACACCTCGATCACATCGGCGTCCGGCCCGGCAAGGAAGGCGACGATATCCACAACGGTGCCTACGACAACTCGGCCGGCATCGGCGTGATGCTCGAGATCGCCGCTGCGATGGGCGCGCTGCAGACTCCGCCGCGGCGTTCGGTCATCTTCGCCGCTGTCACCGCGGAGGAGAAGGGGCTGCAGGGCTCGTCGTATCTCGCGAAGAACCCGCCCGTACCGGTGGCAAGCCTGGTCGCGAACATCAACATCGACATGCCTTACCTCGGCTTCCCGGTGAACGACATCCAGGCCTTCGGCGCGGAGCACTCGTCGCTTTACGACGCGGTCAGCGCAGCCACGGCCGCCATGGGCATGGGACTGACGCCCGATCCACTGCCGCAGGAAGTGCGCTTCATTCGCTCCGACCAGTTCTCGTTCGTCAAGGAGGGCATACCGGCGCTGGCCTTCAAGGCCGGTACGCATTCGTCGGATCCGGAACTCGATGGCGACGCGATGCTCGACGACTTCCTGAAGAATCACTATCACCTGCCGAGCGATGACCTGTCGCTGCCCTACAGTGCCGAAGGCGCGGAGCGCTTCACGCGCGCTGGCTTGCTGCTCGGCCTGATCGTTGCCGATGCCGACGCGCGTCCGGCCTGGAACGCAGGCGATTTCTTCGGTGACAAGTTCGCGCCGGGACCCTGACCCGCGATGTGGGAGCACCAATCGTAGGAGTCCGCCCCGCGGGCG
>JAOUIH010000092.1 GCA_029884165.1 Gammaproteobacteria bacterium
CCAGCTGAAGACACAGTAGGAGACTGCGATGGGCTTCCGGCCGATGATTTCCTCGCTGCTGCGCAACAAGACCGGCCCGCTGCTGGTCACGCTGCAGATCGCGGTGACCCTGGCTATCGTCATCAACTCGCTGTTCATCATCGTGCAGCGGGTCGAGAAGATGAACCGCGATCCCGGCATCGACGTGGCCAACGTCATCGTCGTCGACGTGCGCGGTTTCGGCGCGGATTTCGACGTGCAGGACAGCGTCGAGAGGGACATCGCTCTGCTGAAGTCCATGCCCGGCGTCGTCGCCGCAACCGTTACGAACCACGTGCCGCTGAGCGGGTCGGGCTCGGGGACCGGTTTGCGCGCCGTGGCGGACGAGACGATCGCTCCGGTCGGGACGGCACGTTATCGCTGGAGCGAGGAGGGACTCGAGGCGCTCGGCATCGAGCTGGCGCGCGGCCGGAACTTCCTGCCCGCCGAGGTGGACTTCATCCTGCCCGATTCCGAGCCGCCGGCGCCGCCCTCCGTGCTGGTAACGCAGGCGCTTGCGAACGACCTGTTCGGGGACGAGGACGCGCTGGGCAAGACCGTGTACTGGGGCGACATGCAGGGATCGACGATCGTCGGCATCATCGCCCACATGCACGGCTCCTGGGTCAACTGGGACAAGCTCGGTAACGTCGTCATCCAGCCGGGCAAGCCGCTGTTCACGAGCAACCGCTACCTGGTCCGGACCGAGCCCGGCCTGCGCGACGGCCTGGTACCGGTCATCGAGACGAAGCTCGGCGAACTGAATCGCCGGCGAGTCGTCAAGACCGTACGGACGCTGGAGGATATGGCGGCCAATTCCTACCGCCAGGACCGCGGCATGGCGATCGTGCTGTCGATCGTGATCACGTTGCTGATCTGCCTGATGGTGCTGGTGATCGCCGGCCTATCGTCCTACCACGTCACCCAGCGGCGGCGGCAGATCGGGACGCGGCGCGCACTCGGCGCGACCCGCATGCACATCATTCGGGAGTTCCTGCTCGAGAACTGGCTGATCTCCGCCGCCGGCGCGGCGCTCGGCGCCGTCCTGACCGTCGCGGTCGCCTGGTGGCTCGAGGTCTCGTTCCAGCTCTCCCCGCTGGACTGGCGCTACCTGCCGGCCGGCGTCCTCCTGCTCTGGATAGTGTCGTCGCTGGCCGTATTCGAGCCGGCGCGGCGCGCGGCGTCCGTGCCGCCGGCCGTCGCGACCCGCAGCGCCTGAGCCGAGCCCCTGCAGTCTTTGCGTATGCGTACGCGGCGGACCCGGATTGCATTCGGTTCCTGATCCGGTATTTATGACGCGGTAGCATCATTCGGCTTCAGCAAGGAGGCCCCATGACCGAACTTACCGCTCGCCCGGCTGGCCCCGCGCGCGAAGATTTCGCCGGCGATTCGGTACTCGCCACTGCACGGCGGCTGTTCCACGCGACCCGGCCGAAGTTCTTCTCGGCCTCTGTCCTGCCGGTGCTGGCCGGTACCACCTGGGGCGTTGCGGCTTCGGGACGATTCGAGCTGCTCCCGGTGCTGCTCGCCATCGCCGCCATCGTCTTCGTCAATGCCGGCAGCAACGTGCTGAACGACGTCGGCGACGACGCCAGCGGCACCGACCGCGATAACCCGGACCGGATCTACCCGTACACGGGTGGCTCGCAATTCATCCAGGCGGGCATCCTGGACCGTGCCGCGATGCTGCGGCTCGGCATCGGGCTGCTGGTCGCCGCGGTGCTCGCGGGCCTCGCCCTTATCGTCCTGAAGGGCCCCGTGATCCTCGCCTTCGGGCTGGCGGGTATCCTGCTCGGTGTCCTGTATTCGGTGGGCCCGCTCAGGCTGAGTGCGATCGGCCTCGGGGAGCTCGCCATCGCGATCGCCTGCGGGCTGCTGCCGGTGACCGGCTCCGCATGGCTGCAGGGCGGCGTCATCGACACGCCGCTGCTGCTGTTCTCGGTGCCGATAGGCGCCTGGGTCGCAGCGATCCTGCTCGTCAACGAGGTGCCCGACATCGCCGCCGACGGGGCTGCCGGCAAGCGCACTTTGCCGGTGCGCCTCGGTTGCGGCCGGACGGCGATCCTGTACCTGGGGCTGCAATTGCTCGCGCCGACGGTCGTCCTGGGCCTGGCACTGGCGGGACCGCTGCCGCTCGCGGCCGCCATCGTGCCGGCGGCGCTGATCCTGCCGGCGTGGCGGGCGAGCGCCGCGATCCGGCGCGGCCTCGGGGACAGGGCCGGCCTGACCCGGGCGATCGAGGCGACGATCTTCATTCACGCGGCGGGCACAGCCTGGCTCGCCGCCTGCGCGCTGTTCGGTGACTTTTCGCTGCCGTAACTGTCGATGTAAAGCCCTGGCGCGCTAGGCCGCGAGCAGTGCCGACAGTGCGACACCGATGAAGGTCGCGATCGCGTAGCCGAACATCCCGACGAGAATGCCCGGCGCTACCAGTGGCTGCCAGCCCTTGCTGGCCGCCAGCGCCGCCGCCGGGGCCGGGCCGAGGATGCAGGCGTTCGACGCGATCATGACCTCGGCGAGGTCCAGCTTCAGCAACCGGCCTGCGATTACGAGCAGCACGAGGTGCGTGACGACCATGACGACGATGAACAGCAGGATCGGCAGAGCCGCTCCGAGGACGTCGGCAATATTTGCACCTGCTCCGATCGTCACGAAAAACAGGTACATGAACAGCGTGCCGATTTCGAAGTCTGCCGAGACGCGACGCACGAGCGGCCTGGCAAAATTCGCAACGGCCAGGGACAGCGCGGTGACGACGAGAATGAACAGCGAGTCCATGCCGAAAATACCGGTCAGCACGACGCTCAGTGCGCAGACCGAGAGACTCAGTGCGAGACCGTTGGTCGCGCCCGCCAGGTCGAACGGTTGCTTCTCGCGCGGCTCAGCGACGACGATCGACCCAGCCTGGGCACCGGCGCCAATGAATCTGGAGGGCATTGCAGCGCGGACGAAGCGCAGTGCCGGCAACAGCATCAGCGTCAGCAGGAAGAACACGGCGCCAACGGCATCGGCCGACAGCGCCGCGACGTAAATCGACGAGTCCCGGATGCCGACGGCCTCCGCTGTCGCAACGAAATTCAGCGACCCGCCGATGTAGCTCGACGTGACGGTCCCGACGAGCTGCGGCTCGAGCGGCCCGATGTCGATCAGCAGGGCCCCGACCAGTGCACCGGCCACGGTGGCAGCAGCGGCGAGCAGGAACGCGCCGAACATCGGGCCGGATTCGCGGAAGATCGCCCTGAAGTTGGCCCGGAGCAGCAGTAGCGGGATCGCCATCGGGACGAGCAGGCCGCCGACCGAATCATAGAGCGGCGCCGCATGCGGCAGGACGCCGGTGTTGGCCAGCCCCATCGCCAGCGCGATGAGTATCAGCGGCCCGCCGACCTGCTGGCCCCAGGTCTGCCGTTCGGCCCACATGCCGAATGCGACCAGCGCCGCCAGCGCGGCGCCGAGTGCGAAGGTCTGGCTTGCATCGATCAAGGGCATGGCTACCCGGCCAGGCCGCTGTTCCGGCTCAGCGGCGGATTATAGCGCGGGTATCCGGGTGTCCGGTGTTGCTCAGAATCCTGCGCCGATTGAGAGCCCGAAGGTTCTCGGCTGGATCAGGCTCAGCCCGACCGCCCCGTTTGGCAGCGCGCCTTCGGAGACGATATTGTTGATGCCCAGTTCGTCGCCGAGGTTCCGGCCGTAGAGTTCGACGTACCAACGGCCGAAGTCGACACCGGCGCGAAGGTTGATCGCCGTGTAGCTGTCGATCTCGCGGATGTTGCCGTCGGCGTTGCGGTTGGAGAAATCCGCCGGGCGCTCCCCGACGTAACCGAGGTTTGCGCCGACGTAGGCCATCGAGTCACCCGACAGTGACCACTCGTAGCTGCCGTCGATACCGAAGCCCCACTCAGGAACGTAGGACAGCGGGTCCCCGTCCAGGCCGCCCACGACGGGATCGGTATCCTGCGTCAATTGTGCGTCCGTGTAGGCTCCGTTCAGAGACAGCGTCAGTCCCTCTGTCGGACGAACCGTTGCTGCAAACTCGAAGCCCTTGCTGACGGCCGTGCCGCCGTTGGCATTCAGGCCGACGCCGTTGACGACGGCCAGCAACTGTACGTCCTCCCAGTCCAGGTAATAGGCCGTGACGTCGAATGCGTACGTGCCGTTCTGCGAGCCGGCCTTGAGGCCGAGTTCGTAGCTCGTCAGCGTATCGGAGTCATACGAGCCCGGCGTGCCCGGCGGCGCGCCGGTCGGGATCACGTTCGGGCCGCCCGGGCGGTAGCCGGTGGCGACGCGGGCAAACACCGACAGGTCGTCGCTGAACTCATAGCGGGGCGAGAAGGACCAGGTAAACGGGCTTTCGGAGGATGCGGCGTCGTCGAAGCTGACCGACCCGCCGACGAGAGGACCTTCTAGAGATTGCGACGCATCCTGGTCGTTGTCGCTCTGGCGTGCGCCGAAAGACAGCTCGAAGCGGTCGGTCAGATGCCAGGTCGCGTTCGCGAACAGCGCGATTTCCTCGTAATTCGACACGAGCGAAGCAGACGCCAGCAGCGGGATGCCCTCGGCCGGAGTCTCCGTGCCGGCTTCGACGGCCAGGATGTCCTGCGGACTGATACCGGATTCCTCGTCGGTGTAGTAGAGCCCGACCATCCAATCGAAGCTGTCGTTCTCCTCGGATACCAGCCGGAACTCCTGCGTCAGCTTGTCAGTGCTTGTGATTTGGTCCTGCACGACGCTGAGCGGACGCGTTGTGTCGTCGCCGAAAAATGCGGTCGTCAGGGCGGCCAGCGGAATTCCCCCGGTCAGAGCGGTGTTGGCGGCGAGATCGGTGCGGAAGTCGTGTTCGAACGTGCTGTACGCGGTGACGGACTGCAGTGCCACGCGTCCGAAGTCCCAGTCCAGCGTTGCGCTGTACAAACGGTAGGAAATGTCGGCAGCGTCGCCGTGATACTGAGACTTGACCGCGCGGGAGTTCAGGGGCTGGAGCGTGACCGGGTCGGCGTCGACGACGTCGGACGAGCCGCTCTCGATGTTCTGCATCAGCGCCATCAGGTTCAGGGACGCATTGTCCGAGAGGTCGAACAGGGCGGATACGCGACCACCGAAGATATCCGCGGCGTTTATACCCTGGTCCACGCGCGTGCCTTCAACGACAGTGATTCCGGGGTCGGTCATGCTCGCGATGGGATTGTTGCCGATCGAGTCGATAAAGCCCGCGTCGGCCCGATAGAACCCGGCGGCACGCAGCGCGAAGCTGTCGGTGACGGGAACGTTGACGAGCCCGGTGAAGGCATAGCCGGTGTCTCCGCCATCGACGGTCTCGACGGACGCCTGGCCACGCGCCTCCAGGGCCTCGGTGTTCGGCCGATTGGCCACGTACTTCATGACGCCGCCCATCGAACTCGCGCCGTATAGGGTACCTTGTGGACCGCGCAGCACCTCGACACGGGCAAGATCGAAGGTGTCGAAATCGCCCGACAGGATCGCGGCATTCGCCAGCCCGCTGCTCGAGCCGAAAGGAACGTCGTCAACGTAGACGCCGACGGTGGTCGCGACGCCGCCGGTGTTGATACCGCGGAGCGTGATGCGGGTGACGCCGCGGGTGCTCGAGCTGATGCTGAAACCCGGCACGAGCGCGACCAGGTCACGGAAGCTGTCGGCCTGCTGCCGCTCGAGCATGTCGCCGCTCAGCACGGTGATGGACAACGGGACCTCCGCGAGCGTTTGAGTACGCTTCTGTGCGGTGACGATGATCTCCTCCAGCGTCGACTCGGACTCGGACTGGGCCGCCGCCGGGAGGACGAAAGCGCCACTGGCGAGCAGTACCAGGCCTGAGCTGAAGGCGGTGGCAATAAACGATTGCGGTTTGCGCATGTTTGGATCCGTCGTATGAGGTATGACCCGGGGCAGCAAGCTGCAGCCACGGCAAGCCGTGGATACTAACCAGATCGCCGCGTCGACCATTAGTCAGAACCGGCGTTAGATTGTGCAGAAACGGCAGGACGGCCGGGCCGTTCGGTCTCCGGGCGCCGCGCCAGGTCGGCCGGGGCGGCGTGCTACAGGGGGTCCAGGCTATGTGCGCGCCGCCACTCGCGCGGGCTATGGCCGCAGTGCCGGCGAAATGCCCGGGTGAAAGCGGAGTGGTCTTCGTAACCGACTATGGTGCCGATCTCCGAGATCGTGTGCCGGTTCTCTTTCAACAGGACTTTCGCGGCCTCGATGCGCCGGTGCAGGCAGTACTGCAGTACCGTGGTGCCGTTCATCGACTTGAAGCCGCTCTTGAGGCGCGTTTCGGAGATGCCGAGATGACGCGCCAATACCGGCAGCGGCGGAGGATTGGCGTACTCCATGCCGAGTATCGTCCGAGCCCGGCGAATCTTTTCGCCGTACGGCTGGTCGAGGTCTATCGGGTCGTGGTTCCGGAGGTTGCGACTGTTTTTCAAAATCTGCAGGCCGATACACAGCAGCTCATCGAACTTCGCCGCCATCCACTTGCCGAGCAGCGTCCCGGAAACCGGCAGGTGAAAACAGGACCAGATCGGATCCCTGTGCACATCCTCTAGGAAAAACACCCTTTGCCGCGGCCCCTTGTGCCGCCCGTCGAGGATCTCGACCAGCCAGTCGGGATAGGCGTCGCCGGGCTCCGACATGCGTTCCATGAGATTCGACAGCGTCGTATGAACGACTACATGACGAATCTGCACGTTCGTCTTCGGCACCCGGTAGGTCGTCTCGGTTTTCGGGATCGCCGAAACGAGCAGGGCCGGTCCGAGATCGTGGACGTTCTTGTGGCCTCCGAGAAACTCCGACCGCTTGACGGTCGAGACGAACTGGAAACTGATCAGGTCGGCCACCTTGTTGCGGATCACGACCGGATCCTTGAGGAAAGCATCGTTGATCTCAATCATGCAGTCCTGGTCGATGCGGTAGCACAGCGGTCCCGTGATGCCGATGGCGTCGAGCTCGTGTATGAAGTTGTCATTCGGCGTGGATTCGAAGGCGCTGATTCGCCGGGCGTTGCGAAACAGTGTCGCCAGCCGCGCCCGGGACAACTCGTCCGGGTCCAGGCTCTCGCTCAGCTCGACAAAGTACTCATCGCCGTAACGCATCGGACTATCCGCCGCTCCCCGGGTAGCGGCCGCGCACCGGGTGGCGCGCGGTTGGACGTTCACCGCTTCTGCATATTATGGTGGCGTATCGGCCTAACCCGCAATCCGCGGGCGACGCTAAGATTCCCGACTAACGGGGGATATTGAGGAATCCGGCTCATGACAACTCTAACTCGGCGCGCTCGCGCCGGCACAGTCCTGCTGATGCTTGGCGCCGCAGCAGGCCCGGCATCGGCCAGTATCGATGATCCCGCCGTGCTGGAGGCATTTGTCGACGGTCTCGTCGAGCCCATGATGCGCAGCAACAGCAGTCCGTCCGGTACCGTTGCCATCTCCCGCAACGGCGAGCTTATCTTCGCCAAGGGCTACGGCTTCCAGAATGTCGAGGAGCAGGTGCCCGTGGACCCGGCGCGGACGCTTTTCAGGCCCGGCTCGGTCTCGAAGCTGTTCACCTGGGTGTCTGTCATGCAGCTCGTCGAACAGGGCAGGCTGGATCTCGATACCGACGTCAACGAATACCTCGATGGGTTCCAGATCCGCGATACCTTCGAGCAGCCGATCACGTTGCGGCACATCATGACGCACACAGCCGGTTTCGAAGACGGCGCGCTGGGCTACCTCATCATCAACGATCCCGCCGACGCCCTGCCGTTGCGTGAGGCGATGGAAAAATACCAGCCAGCCCGTGTGAACCCGCCCGGCAAGCAGACCGCGTACTCGAACTATGCGACAGCACTGGCCGGCCTGATCGTGCAAAATGCATCCGGCGAGCCGTTCCAGGACTATGTGCGACGCCACATCTTCGAGCCGCTCGGCATGGAGAACTCAACGTTCGAGGAGCCACTGCCGGAGCAACTGGCGGCCAACATGGCCAAGAGCTATGTCCTGGAGGCCGGTGCTTACGTCGAAAAGCCGTTCGAGATCATATCTAGTTTTGCGCCGGCTGGTGCGCAGTCCGCCACATCCACCGACATGCTGCGCTTCGGCCAGGCGATCCTGAATGGCGGAGAACTCGACGGGAAACGCATCCTCGCGCCCGAGACGACGGAGCTGATGTTGACCCGGGCGTTTACGCACGACGATCGGCTGATGGGCATGGCGCTCGGGTTTTACGAGGAAGATGTCAACGGCGTACGCCTCGTCGGTCACGGCGGGGATACCCAATACTTTCATTCCTACCTGGGCATCGACAAGGGAAACGGCCTGACCTTCTTCGTGAGCTTCGGGGCTTCGGGCGGCAGCCAGGTCCGGACCGCGTTTACAACGGCCCTATACAACGAATTTTTCCCTCAGCAGGTAGAAATTGCGGAGCCGCCCGAAGGCTTCGCGGAACGCGCCGGCAGGTACGCCGGGGCTTATGCATTCTGGCGATCGAATTTCTCCAAGCTCGAGAAAGCGCTGGGCATGACCAGCGCCGTGCAAGTCGCGCCGACCAAGGACGATACGCTGGTCGTCAGCTTCGGTGGCGGCGCAAAGCAGTACGTCGAGGTCGGCGAGAACCTGTTTCGCGAACAGACACCGGGTCTGGCGCTGATTGCAGGCATCGCACCTGCCTACATCGCGTTCCAGGAAGACGAAGGGGGCGCGATCAGCGGTTTCGTTATGGACGGCCTGCCGTTCATGTCGCTACGAAAGCTGTCCATCGTTGCCACGCCGTCGTTCAACTATGCCTTGCTCGGGCTGTCGATGCTGATCTTCGTTGCCGTCGTTGCGCGCCGTTGGTACCAGCGTGCCTCGATCCGCCAGCAGGGTCCGGGAGACCGGGGAGCTACCCGGGCGGCGTTCCTTGCGGCATTGGCGAACCTGCTGGTTGTCGTCACCGGTGTAGTCGTGATTTCCATCGTCAAGGACGATATGTTTACCCGCATCCCGACGCTGTTCAAAGCCTGGCTCGTCGTGCCGATCATCGCAACCGCCGCCGGCCTGTACCTGCTCTATTCAACTGCGCTTGTCTGGCAGCGCAGTGCGCTGGCCGGCGTTTGGGCGCGCGTGCGCTACTCGATCGTCGCGGCCTGTGCGCTGTTCATGTGCTGGTTCTACTACTACTGGAACATTCTCGGTTTTCAGTACTTCTAGGATCGAGCTGGCACGAGTATGCGGTGCGAATGGATTTCGGGGCGCCGGCACGTGGCCTCGACGGAGTCGGTCACCCTGCGGACGTCGTTCGTTGCGGCTGCAGTGAAGATCCGGCACGCCTATGGGGGCCTGCGGTCAAAACCTGACGATACTTGCGGACAGGCGCCAGGCGAACCATGGACGGAGTGATGAGTCGTGTGCGTGCAGTGAGCTTTGCCACGGAGCCATGGTTTCTCCAGGCGCCGTTTACGATTACAGGCTACACGTTCACGAGGGTAGACCTGCTCTGCGTTTCGATCACGGAAGGCGACAGGACTGGCCGCGGCGAGGGCGCCGGCGTCTATTACCTGGGCGAAACGGGCGATTCGATGCTTGCTGACGTCGCCAGTGCGAAAGAGGCGATCGAGGCTGGGGCGGACCGGGAGCGACTGCGCGAGCTGCTGCCGCCGGGCGGCGCCCGCAACGCGATCGACTGTGCGCTTTGGGATCTCGAGGCAAAGCTCATGAACAGGACAATCTGGGAGCTGACCGGGATCGAGCCCGGCCTGACCCGCAGCGTCGTCACGATAGGCATCGATAGCCCCGCGGAGATGGGTCGCAGAGCGAAAGCGGTCGATGGTCCGCGGCTCAAGGTCAAGCTCGACGCCGAAGTGCCGGTGGAGCGAATCACAGCGATCCGCTCGGCCCGCCCGGATGCGGAGATCATCGTCGACGTGAACCAGGGCTGGACCTTCAGGCAGCTTATTGAATATGCGCCCCGGTTCAGGGATTTGGGTGTTGCGATGATCGAGCAGCCTTTGCCGCGCGGCGGCGACGAGGCGCTGGAGAATTACCGGCCGCCGCTGCCGCTGTGCGCCGACGAGTCGTGCCTTGGCATTCGGGAATTCGAGCAGGCGGCCCGCCGCTACCAGATGATCAACATCAAGCTTGACAAGACCGGAGGGCTGACCGAGGCGCTGGACCTGGCGCAGCTCGCACAAACGCGCGGAATTGGTTTGATGGTCGGTAATATGATCGGCACGTCCCTCGCCATGGCGCCGGGATATGTCATCGCGCAGCTGTGCCGCTACGTCGATCTCGACGGAGCCCTCTTTTTGACCCGAGATCGCGAAAACCCGATGTCGTTCCGGCACGGCATCGTGTCGCGACCGCGCAGCGTGCTATGGGGTTGACGAACCGAATCGGGCAGTTACGGCAGCCCGCAATGGGGAACCTGCGATGAAAGAATTTGCATTTCGAAGCCAGGCCAGGCTTGTGATCGCCTGTGCCACATGTCTTGTGTTTACACTCGCATTTGCGGCCACGCCGACCTCGGAGATGATTGACCAGTCGGTACGACGAGCAATGGAGGCTTTCGACGCGCCGGGAGTAACTGTCGCCGTCGTCTACGACGGCGAAGTCTATTACGCCGCGGGCCATGGAGTAGTCGAAGCTGGCTCGTCGAAACAGGTGGACGACGAAACGTTGTTTCACATCGGCTCGGTTTCCAAGGCGTTCACTGCGGCCGCGCTCGCCATACTCGCCGACGAGGGCAAGCTGGCCTGGGATGACCAGGTCATCGACTACCTGCCCGAATTCCGCATGCACGATCCGTGGGTCACCCGGGAGTTCACGATTCGCGACCTGCTGACGCATCGCAGTGGCCTACCGCTGGGGGCAGGCGACCTGCTGATGTTCCCGGATGCGACGTCGACGCCGGCGGATATCATCCGCGGTCTTCGCTACCTCGAGCCTGCGACGAGTTTCCGATCGGAGTTCGCCTATGACAATTTGCTGTACGTCGTGGCCGGTGAGCTTGTCGCGCGGGTTTCGGGGATGCCATTCGAGTCGTTTCTCGAACAACGCCTGCTCGAACCGCTCGGAATGACGGACTGCGCGGCAACCGTCGGCCGCGCCGCCCGCGGTGCAGACATCGCGACGCCGCACATGCTGGTGAATGGCGAGCTCCAAACGACAGGCACCGGAATGACGGACCTGGTCGCGGCAGCCGGAGGCATCGTATGCAGTGCCCGCGGGATGGCGCACTGGATGTTGTTTGTCCTGAACGAAGGCGAGACGGGCGACGGTCGGCGGCTGATCAGTGAAGAGCAATTTGCGGAACTCATAAAGCCTGCGACGTTGCGCGCAACACCGGGTGTGTTCGCAAAGTACGCCGGGGCTTACCTCAGCGCCTACGCGCTTGGCTGGGGTGTGTCTACGTTCTATGGCCAGCCCATGCTGTCGCATAGCGGCGGTGTGCTGGGCATGACCACCTATCTCGCGGTTCTGCCCAGACAGAACCTTGCTGTATTTGCGTCCAACAACCAGATGTCATCCGCTGCGGCCGCGGTCGTCAACGACATCGTCGACCAGTTCCTCCGGGACGCCGGCCAGGGCGTGGGGCAGGACTGGATCGCCCTGCTGGGCCAGGCAACGGCGGAGCGCCAGGCAGCGGCGGACGAGGCGGTGGCGGCCGCCTGGGCATCCCGCAACGCGGACAGCAGGCCGAGCCTCCCCCTGGACGCGTACGCCGGCACCTATCGAGATGCCTGGTATGGCGACATACGGATAAGTGTCCAGGACGGAACGCTCTGGTTTTACTCCGGCAGAAGCGAACCCTTGCGGGGCCCGCTCGAGCACTTCCAGTACGACACCTTCGTCGCGCGCTGGAGCGACCGGCGGCTGATGGCCGATGCCTACGTCAGTTTTGTGCTGAGTCCCGAGGGCAGGGTCGAGCGGATCCGGATGAAAGCAGAGTCACCGGCAACGGACTTCTCGTTCGATTTTCACGACCTCGACCTGCAACGAGTGGACTGATGCGGTCCGGCGGACCATCGGCCGCCGGTACTTGATTTTCGCAAGGAGGATCCCAGATCCGATGTCCGACCGTTGATTTACGGATACTCGAATGAGCGACTCCAGGCACGTCGTCTGCCCGCACTGCGACGCGGTCAACCGGATACCCCCAGCACGCATGACCGAGGCGCCCAGGTGCGGCAAGTGCCGCGAGCCGCTGTTTGGTGGCCGCCCGATAGAGCTGACGGATGCAAGCTTCCAGCAGCACATCGGCCGCAGCGACATCCCGGTGGTGGTCGATTTCTGGGCGCCCTGGTGCGGCCCCTGCAAAATGATGGCGCCCGCATTCGAACGAGCGGCCGCCGAGCTCGAACCCGGCGTGCGGCTCGCCAAG
>JAOUIH010000093.1 GCA_029884165.1 Gammaproteobacteria bacterium
TGGTACCCTGAAACGCTTATTCTGACAAGAACGGTTCCCGCGCACTATGTGACGAAGGAACCTTAAAACCGACCGATAGCGAAACGCGGAGGAGGAGAGATCGTGACACAGGTCGAGGGTAAGGTGGCTTTCGTGACGGGCGGCGGCTCCGGGGTCGGTTTCGGCCAGGCCATGGTATTCGCGAGCGCCGGTTCCAGGGTGGCTATCGCAGATATCCGCCAGGATCACCTGGACGAGGCCATGCAGCAGCTCGAGACGACGGGCGCCGACGTAATGGCCGTCCGGCTGGACATCACCGACCGGGAGGCCTACGCGAAGGCCGCCGACGAGGTCGAGGCGAAGCTCGGGCCCGTGCAACTCCTGTTCAATACGGCGGGCGTGTCGATCTTCGGCCCCATGCAGAATGCGACCTACGAGGACTGGGAGTGGCAGATCAACGTCAACCTGTGGGGCGTGATCAACGGGATCCAGGTCTTCCTGCCCCGGATGCTCCGGCGCGGCGACGAGTGCCATATCGTCAACACGGCCTCGATGTCGGCGTTCGTGTCCTTGCCTGGTACCAGCATTTACACGACGACGAAGATGGCGGTCCGCGGGCTCACCGAATGCCTCGCCATGGATCTCAAGGACTCGAAAGTCGGCGTGTCGCTGCTTTGCCCGGGCGCGGTCAACAGCAACATCCACGAGGCGGTCCTGACGCGTCCCAAGCACCTTGAGAAGACGGGCTACTACGGCGCCGACCCGGAAGCCTTCGCGCGGCTGAAGAAAGTCATCGAATCCGGCATGGAGCCGGAAACGCTGGCCCGGCACGTCCTGAAAGGCGTGCAGGAAGACCAGCTGTACATTCTGCCCTATCCCGAGTTCCGACTTACGCTCGAGGAAATCCACCAGCGTGTCATGGCTGCACTCGCGAAACCCGAGGACGACCCGGATTACGAGCGCCGGGTTGCCGCCCGCGTGCCCGGAGGCAGGGCGAAGTGAGCGGCCCGGGCCTGCCGCAAGCGCGGCCGGTCCGGACACATTGCGCTGATAGTCGATTGCGGCTGCGCTGTCGGTGGAGCGCGTCCTGCACCGCCGGACGAATGGAATCGCCACTAACCAGATGTTGAAAAAGGTCGTCCAGACCTTTTTCAACGTCGCGAGTCCGGCGCGTGTCCGGACTCGCTCCCGACGGGTCAAGCACTTACGTGCTCGACCCGCGGGCGAGACATCCTTGTCGCACGCTGGCAGGGTGTTTTTCAACACCCTGCTAAAATCGATAAGCCGGCTCCCCGTACAAACCCTATAATCGAAGGCGTTCGAACCGGCGCGCGATACTGCAGGAGAGATTGCAATGACCAGCAAGAGCAAGGGCCGCCCGTTCCCGCTGCCCTCCGAGATCGGGCCCGTTCCCGGCACCGAGGGCTGGGAGGACATGTACCCGTATTTCACCCGCGTCCAGCCGGGCGACGATGAAATTTTCTGGTTCTACAACTCGATGCACTTCCCGGAGCCGATGCCGGCCTTCGATGCGGTCACGGCCGAGGTTCCTTACACGGCAATGGGTGCGAATACGACCCGGATATTCGCGTTCCCGGCAACGCTCGGCGTCGCCTACCGGATCATCAACGGCCGGGTGTACATCACCGCGCACGCGGTCACCGACCCTGCCGAGATCGAGCGACGCACCGAAGTCTTCAACAAGCGCGCCGGTTACTACTTCGAGAACTGGGACGAGCTCTACGCGAAGTGGGAGAAAAAGATGCTCGCGCTGATCAAGGAGGTCGACAGCATCGAGGTGCCGGAACTCGGCGAATTCGACGACGAGTCTGCCGTCATGGAAGCGCGCGGCATCGGTCAGAACCACTTCGCGCGCGAGGGCTACCATCGTTGCATCAACCTGTTCTCGACCATGTGGCATCACCACTTCGAGTTCCTGATGCTCGGTTATGGCGCCTACCTCGTGTTCTTCCAGTTCTGCAAAAAAGCTTTTCCCGAGATTCCGGACCAGACGGTCGCGCGCATGGTTGCCGGCATCGACATCCTGATGTTCCAGGCCGACGACAAGCTGAAGGAACTGGCCCAGCTCGCCGTCGATCTCGGCGTCGACGACATGTTCGAGGACGGTGCCGACCCGAACCGCGTGCTGAAGGCGCTCGAGGCAGCGGGTGACAAAGGCAGGAAATGGATCGACGCCCTCGACAAGATCCGCCACCCCTGGTTCAACATCTCGGTCGGCGACGGCTTCTACCACTATCACCGCAGCTGGGACGACGACCGGACCGTGCCGTTCTCGGCGATCTCGGGCTTCATATCGAGAATCCGGTCCGGCGAGGACATTCTCCGCAAGACCGAGGCGCTGCGCGCCGAGCGCAAGCGTATCGCCGAGGAGTACCGCGAGCTGCTGGACACGGAGGAGGAGAAGATCGCGTTCGACCAGATGCTCGGCCTGTGCCACCGCGTGTTCCCGTACGTCGAGGATCACAAGTTCTATTGCGAACACTGGTTCACGACCCGCTTCTACGCGAAGATGCGCGAATTCGGCGACCTGCTCGTACGCGTCGGCCTGCTTACGGACCGCGAGGACATCTTCCAGCTGAATCGCAACGAGGTCGAGGACGCGCTGGTCGACGCGATGCTCGCGTGGGCAGCCGGCTCGGAGCCGCTCGGTGCCGAGCACTGGCGCGAACTCGTCGCGCGTCGGCGCGACATCCTGGCGAAGTTCGCGGCCTGGGAGGCGCCGATCGCGATCGGCCCGATGCCGGAGCATCTCGAGGACCCGGCCGTGCAGATGCTCTGGGGCATCACCTCGGAGACCCTGAAGAGCTGGTCGCTTGCGCCGGACAAGGTCAATCCCAAAGAGCTGCATGGTTTCGCGGCTTCGCCCGGCATCGTCGAGGGCATCGCCCGCGTCGTCAAGAACGTCAATGACATCGGGCAGGTGCGCGAAGGCGACATCCTGGTATCGCCGGTCACGACGCCGAGCTGGGGTCCGGTATTCCCGAAGATCAAGGCCGCGGTCTCCGACATCGGCGGCACCATGTCGCACGCGGCCATCGTCGCACGCGAATACGGCATGCCGGCGGTCGTCGGTACCGGCCGGGCCACCAAGCGCATCGTGACCGGGCAGCGCCTGCGCGTCGACGGTGACAACGGTATCGTCACGATACTCGATTGAGGCGACCTGCTATTGAATGACGCCGGCAAGAAATTCGTCAGCTGGTTTGCGGACCTGTCGCTCGCGGACCGCCCGACGGTGGGCGGCAAGAGCGCGAGCCTCGGGGAGCTGACGCGCGCCGGCATCCTGGTGCCGCCGGGATTCGCCGTCACCACGTCGGCCTTCGAAGCGTTCCTGTCCTGCATGGATCCCACGGGCGAAGTCCGGCGCGAGATCGGTGCACTCGACCCCGCCGACACTGCGGAGGTCGCGGCTGTGGGCGAGCGCGTGCGCAGACGCATACGCAGCGCGTCGGTCCCCGAGGACGTCGCGGCGCTGATCCGCGACGGGTATCGTCAGCTCTCGGGACGCGGGGCCGCCTGCCCTGTCGCAGTGCGCTCGAGCGCCACCAGCGAGGACAGCGAGTCCGCCAGTTTCGCCGGGCTGCAGGACACCTACCTGTGGACGCTGGGCGAAGAGCAACTCGTCGCACGGGTGCTCGACTGCTGGGCGAGCCTGTACAACAGCGAGTCGATCACCTACCGCTTGCGGCTCGGCCTGCCCGAGGACCAGCTGGCCATGGCCGTCGTCGTGCAGGTTATGGTGGACGCCGAATGCGCCGGCGTGATGTTCACTCGCAGCCCGACGACCGGCGACAAGTCGGTGATCGTCATCGAGGGCAGCTGGGGGCTGGGATCCTGCATCGTCAACGGCGAGGTGACGCCCGACCGCTATGTCGTCAACAAGGTCACCGGCGAGGTCACGAACCGGAAGGTCTCCTCGAAGGCCGTGCGCCACGTGCCGGACAGGTCCGGCGGCGGCGTACAGGAGCAGCCGGTCGAAGACGAGCGCTGCGAGCTTCCCAGTCTCGATGACGCCACGATCGGCCGGCTGTGGACGATCGCGCGCCAGGTAGAGAAGCACTACGGCTGTCCGCAAGACATCGAGTGGGCCGTGTCCGCGACCGACGGCGAAGTCTACCTGCTCCAGAGCCGGCCCGAGACAGTCTGGTCGAGCAAGGACAGGGAGCCGAGGGCGAAGCCTGCCGCGAAACCGTATGACCACCTCATAGCGCTGATGAGCGCAAGAAAGAACCAGCCATGAACCTTACAGACGAAGACGTTCAGGAGATCCTGAAGCTCCTGGACGAAACACCCTACGCAGAATTCAAGCTCGAGACCGGCCGGTTCAGCATCGAACTGTCCAGCAGCGATGCCGGAACCGTCACCCGGAACGACACGAGCAAGCCAGCGGCGAAAGAGGGGGGAAAGCGCCCCGCACCGGCCGCGACCGCGACCAGGCCGGCCGGCGGCGAGGCTGTCGTGCGCGACCTCTACCCGCCGCTCCCGGGAACCTTCTACCGCGCGCCGCGGCCCGGTGCGGCGCCGTTCGTCGACAAGGGTTCTAAAGTGCAGGAGGACACGATCCTCGGCCTCGTCGAAACGATGAAGCTGATGAACTCCGTCATGGCCGAGTGCCGCGGCGAGGTGATCGAGATCTGCGCGAAGAACGGCGAGCTCGTCGACGTCGGCGACGTGCTGATGCGCATTCGCGAGGAATGAACTGATGGCAGACATAAAGCTCGTCGACGTCTCGATACGCGACGGGAACCAGAGCCTGTGGGGCGCGACCGGCCTGAACACGGCGCAGATGCTCGCTATCGCACCGGTCATGAACCGGGTCGGCTTCCGGGCGATCGACTTCAATTCCAGCACCCACATGGGCATCGCGGTCCGCTCCTTCCGCGAAGACCCGTGGCTCCTGATACGCCTGATGCACGAGGCCTGCCCGGACGTGCCGCTGCAATTCATCGGCACCGGCTTCCGCTTCATTTCCTGGGAGACGGCCGGGCCGGATTTCATGCGGCTCGTATACCGCCGCCTGATGGCGAATGGCATCGGGCGGTTCATCGTTCTCGACCCGATGCACGACATGGACGCGGTGCTGCGCACGGCTCGCATCATCCGGGAAGAAGGCGACGCCGAGGTCATGGCGGCGCTGACCTACACGCTGAGCGAGGTGCACGACGACGAGTTCTATGCCGGGATCGCTGCAAAGGTGTCGCAGTCGCCCGATGTCGACCTCGCCTACCTCAAGGATCCTTCCGGCCTGCTGACGCCGGAGCGCGCGCGGACGCTGCTGCCCGCGATCCGGCAGGCAATGAACGGCAAGCCCCTGGAGCTGCACTCGCATTGCACGATCGGGCTGGGCCCGTTGAATTACATGGTCGCCGCCGAACTCGGCATCGACGCCCTGCATACCGGCGCCGGCGCACTGGGTAACGGCACGTCGCTGCCGTCGGCGCAGCGAACCGTCGCCAACCTCCGTGAGCTCGGCCACACGGTCGATATCGACGACGAGGCCCTCGAGGAGGTATGCCGGTACTTCGACCGCCTCGCCGACGCGGAAGGACTGCCGAAGGGAGCGCCGCGGGAGTACGACGCGTCGTTCCTGCGCCACCAGATTCCGGGCGGAGTCATGACGACACTTCGCCGACAGCTCGAGGAGCTGAAGCTGGGGAGCCGGCTGCCGGAGGTCATCGACGAGGTCACCCAGGTCCGCGCCGAACTCGGCTACCCGATCATGGTGACCCCCTTCCCCCAGATCGTCTGTGCGCAGGCGATGTTCAACGTCGTCGCGAAGGAGCGCTACGCAAGCATCCCGGACCAGGTGATCCGCTACGCGCTGGGCCGCTTCGGCCGGCCGACCGGCGAGATCGACCCGAACATCAGGGATCGCATCCTTGCGCAGAAGCGGACCAGGACGATTCGTGCGGAATCGCCGGTGTTTTCGCTCGAGGAGATGCGCCGGAAGCATCCGGGCGTCAGCGACGACGACGAATTCCTGCTGCGCTCGGTGATGCCGGAAGAGCAGGTCAACGCGATGCTGAAAAACGACCAGACGATCAGGGCCTACAATCCCGACTCGCGGCCGCTGCTGAAACTGCTCCAGGGACTGCGCGACAGGCCGGCGCGATCGTCGATCGTGGTCTCGAAGCCCGGGTTCCGGCTCGAGCTGCGCGCGAAATCCGAAGCCGTGTCCGGGGGCGGCTGAGGATGGGCAGGAAGGACGTTGCCAGGAAGCTCCGCGGCGCGCGCGGCTTCCTGTTCGATCTCGACGGCACGCTGGTGCTCGGCGACAAGAAGAACAACCGGCTACAGGCGCTGCCGGGTGTGCCCGAGCTGCTCGATCTGCTGGCTGAGCAGGGCCGGCCCTTTGCCGCGCTGACGAACGGCACGGTGCGGCCGCCGGCAGAGATTTCGCAGAAACTGGCGGAGATCGGGCTCCGGATACCGGCCGGGCACATACTCACGCCGAGCACGGTCGCCGCGCAGTACTTTCACCGGCGAGGTTTCCGCCGGATCCTGGTGCTTGGCGTCGAGGGTGTCTGGCAGCCGCTGGCAGACGCGGGCCTCGATGTCGTGCTGTCGTCGGACGAGCGCGCTGGCGCCGGCAGGTACGATGCCGTGTTCATCGGCTGGTACCGCCAGATCCGCATGGACGAAGTCGAGGTGGCCTGCAACGCCGTCTGGAACGGCGCGGGCCTGTATGCGGCATCCCTCGTACCGTTTTTCGCGTCGAGCCACGGCAGGGCGCTGGGCTCGTCGCGTGCGATCTCGGCGATGATCACGAGCATCACCGGCAAGCGCGCGACGGCGCTCGGCAAGCCCTCGCCGCACGCGCTGCGCTCCGCGGCAGACGTGCTGGGCTGCACGCCATCGGAGCTGGTCGTGGTCGGCGACGACCCGGCGCTCGAGGTACGCATGGCGCTCAAGGGCGGCGCGCTCGCGGTCGGCGTACACACCGGCATCGCCGGTGCCGCCGAGTACGCCGCGCTGCCTGAGAAGGAACGGCCGCTGCTGTCGCTGCCGAACGCCGGCGAGCTGGCGCCCTATCTTCGGGCCTGAATCGCGCCGTGAACAGATTTCATTACCAGGGTCGGGGCACGGCAACTAGCGTGACGTTGATAAAGGTCGTCCAGACCTTTTTCAAGGTCGCGAGTCCGGCGCATGCCCGGACTCGCTCTATATGGTTCAAGCACTTACGTGCCTGAACCGTCGGGCGAGACAACCTTGTCTCGCGCTGGCAGGGTGTTTTTCAACGCCCTGCCAGGATGGACGCCTGATCGGCGCCGAAACCGCACTCGACGAGGAGCAGACCATGGCCATCGACCGCAGGACATTCATACGCGATACATCCCTGATCGTCTCCGCGGGCGCGCTCGGCGCCGGGCTCAGCGCGTGTTCCGGCGAGAGCCAGCCGCCGGCCACGTCGATGCCGCCACCGGCTCCGGCGCACCAGACACCGGATTTACTTGCGTCCTACTGGACCCTGGCCGGCGACGTCAGCCCGGCCACCGGCGGGCGCGAGTGGAGCCTGTTCGACTTCCGTGACCGGGTCGAGGCGATCGCACGAGTCGGCTTCAAGGGCATGGGCATCTGGCACACCGACCTGTACCACACGCTCGAGACCTACACGCTCACCGACATGAAGAAGATCCTCGACGACAATGGCATCATCCACGTCGAGCTGGAGTTCCTGCTCGACTGGTTCCTCGAAGGCGATCGCAAGAAAGCGTCCGACGAGCACCGGGCCAAGCTGCTGAATGCCGCCGAGGCGCTCGGCGCGCGGCACATCAAGGGCGGCGACTTCTTCAACGAGAAGGCCGAGATGGATCACCTCGTCGAAGCCTTCGCGGGCGTCTGCCGCGACTGTGCGAACGCCGGTACGCGCTTCGTGTTCGAGGTCATGCCGTTCTCCATGCTGAACAACGTACGCGACGGGCTGACGATGCTCGAGGGCGCGGATGCCGACAACGGCGGCTTCATCATCGACACCTGGCATATCGTCAAGATGCGCACGCCGATGGAGGAGCTCGCCTCGATACCGAAGCGCTTCATGCTGGGCGTGGAATTGAACGACGGCTGGGTGAACACGCCCGAGGGCATGGAGATGACGACCGAGACGACTCAACACCGCATGTTCCCGGGCCAGGGCGAGTTCGACATGCCCGCGCTGATGGCCGCTATCCAGGCCACCGGTTACGACGGACCCTACGGTGTCGAGGTGATCTCCGAGGAGAACCGGGCGCGTAGCCTCGACGAACTGGCCGATCTCGCCTACCGGACGACGGCGGAGCAGTTCAGGTACGCCTGATCGCGACCAACGATCAACGCCCACCGCCGGCCTGCGTCGGCCCGACCCTCATTCCTTGTCGGCGAGCTTCTGCGCCTCCTTTCCGCCGGCGACCGAGTACTGCATGCTGACGTTCCGCGACTTCTGGAACTCTGCCAGCGTTTCGCCGCGCATCTGCGCGTAGACGTCGGGGTTCCCGACCCCGACCACCGCGGCCATCTTCTCGAGGCAGAAGAAGATCACGCCGTAATGGATCAGGCCGATCCAGTCGCGGGCATCCAGAAGCCGCCGCTCCTCGTCCGTGAGCCCGAACTCGTCGCACAGCGCCTGCGTGTCTTCGAGGAAGCGCCGCCGGTGCTCCGGCTCGACGAGGCGATGCAGGAAGTCGTTCAGCCTGAATGCGCGGTGGCTGACCTCCAGCGTGAACGGGTGCGTACCGTCGATCTTCTCGACGCCGGCCAGCTGTTCGGCCATCAGCTTGCGCTGCGCCGCAACCTCGGCCGCATCGGGCTCGTGGTCGTTCTCGTAGATGATCGTCGCAATCGCCGTCATCGACGGCAGGCAGTAGTCGCGGTGCACGCAGCGGATTTTCTTGCCGAGCGCCCCGCGCATGATCAGCCACATGATGATCTCGGCGCTCTCCAGCCCGCCCCGCTTCACGTGTTCCGCATGGGTTATACCGAGCAGCGACTCGGGATCGTTCTCGAGCAGGTCGAGGAACTCGTTGTCCCACTCGGTGTTGTTGAAGCCGCAGCGCTCGCCGTGCACCTGGTGCGACAGGCCGCCTGTCGAGCAGATCGCGACCGTGATGTCCTCCGGGTAGCTCTCGATCGCCTTCCGCAGCGCCTTGCCCAGCTTGTAGCAGCGCTTCGGCGTCGGTATCGGGAACTGCAGCACGCCGACCTGCAGCGGGATGACGGCGCCGTTCCAGGCCTTGCCGCGGTCGGTCATCATCGACAATGGCGAGAACAGGCCATGGTCGATCGGCTTCTTCTGGAAAAACGAGATGTCGAACTCGTCGGCGAACAGCGAGCTGCCGATGTGCCGCGCCAGCCCCGTATGCCCCCTGACCGGCGGGTACTCGCGCGGGCCGCCGCCCTCGTCCGCCGTCACGTAGCGGTCGTCGACGCCGAGTACGAACGGCGAGTAGTGGTCGAAGAAGAACGACGTGATGTGGTCGTTATAAATAAAGAGCAGCACGTCGGGCTTCTTCTTCTCCAGCCAATCCTGCATCGGCCTGAAGACCTTGAATACGTCGCCCCAGCCCGGGTCGTTCGGCGTCTTGGTGTCTTTCGCGAAACCGATGGTCGGGGTGTGCGATGCGGCTATGCCGGCGATGATGCGTGCCATATCAGTCTTTCCCTTGCTCTTGTCCGCTGCTCGACTACAGGGGCCACGACCGCCGCGATCCGTTGCTGGCGCGCAGGCGTGCTCCGCGGCGGCGGGCGTCAATTCCTGTCTATTCTAACCGGGCAGGCCGCTGGTTCGGGACCGGCTGCTACAGGCGGATGACGATCTTCCCCATGAATTCGCCTGCGTCCATCGCGGCGAAGGCCTCGGCCGCCTGCTCGAAGTCGAATACCTTGTCGACCAGCGGCCGGATCCCGTGCTCGCCGATGAACGCGTTCATCGCCTCGAAGTCGGCGCGCGAGCCGACGTAGATGCCGCTCGCGGTTGCATTCGCCCACATCAGCGGACCGACCGGCATCTCGGTGACGAAGCCGGTAAGCCCGCCGATCAGCGCGATGTGCCCGCCGGGGGCCAGCGCTTCGAGCGCCTTCGGCAGCGTGTCCCGGCCGCCGACCTCGAGTACCTGGCTGACGCCGGCGCCGCCGGTGATCGCCCGGACCTCCTTCTGCCAGTCCGGGTTCTTGCGGTAGTTGACGGTGCCGACCGCGCCGAGGTCAATGGCGCGAGCGAGCTTCTCGTCGCTCGAACTCGTGATGATCGGCCTGGCGCCGGCCGCGTGCGCGAATATCAGCCCGAAGACCGACACGCCGCCCGTCCCCTCCAGCAGCACCCACTCTCCCGGCTGCAGCCGGCCCCGCTTGAACAGGCTCACCCAGGCAGTGACGCCGGCGCAGGGCAGCGTCGCAGCTTCCTCGTACGTCAGGTGCGCCGGGATGCCGACCAGGCTCTGCTCGGAGGACACGATGACCTCGGACAGCATCCCGCCGGGACTGCCGCCGCGCGCGGACGCATGCCAGCCCTCGCCGGGCGCCCCATCGATCCACTTCTCGAAGAAGATGCCGGCAACCCGGTCGCCTACGGCGAAACGGCTGACGCCCGGACCCACGGCGATGACCTCGCCCGCGCCGTCCGACAACGGCACACTGCCTGCAGCGGTGCCGGGCGCTCCGTACTGGTCATCCAGCATGTAGATGTCGCGCCGGTTCAGCGACACGGCCCGCACGCGAACGACCACCTCGCCGGCGCCCGGCGCGGGCATCGGTATCTCGTGCAGCGTGAGCCGGTAGCCGCCATCGGCCTGCTCGAAGCGGTACTGGCGCAGGACATCGGTCTGCTGCGCCGCGGCGAGCGCGGCACAGAG
The DNA here is from genome assembly GCA_029884165.1 of Gammaproteobacteria bacterium. Taxonomy (GTDB): domain Bacteria; phylum Pseudomonadota; class Gammaproteobacteria; order Steroidobacterales; family Woeseiaceae; genus JAOUIH01. Next base: position 10,824 of record JAOUIH010000093.1, read on the forward strand.
CACCAGCAGGATGCCGCAGGCCCGTGTGGCCGTCTCCAACACGATTTTCGATTTCATCGATCGCCCTTCCTGTACATGACTCGTCGGATTATTGTTGATCGTAGACCGCATCGACACCCGCATCAGAACGCCACGTGCTGCATGTAGCCACCGTCGACGTGCAGGTTCTGGCTCGTCGTGAAGCCGGACAACGGGCTGGCGAGGAACACGGCTGCCGCGGCAACCTCCTCGGGCGTGCCGAGGCGACCGATCACGCAGTGCGTCAGCGCGTCCTCGTAGAGATGCGGCGCGTTCTGCTTCACGTAGTCCCAGGGCCCGCCCTCGAAATAGATCGGCCCCGGCGACACCGAGTTGACGCGTATGCCTTCCTTCGCCAGGTCCTTGCTGAGCTGCGCGCCGTAGGCGATCAGCCCGGCCTTGCACGCGCCGTAGGCATAGATGCCCGGCGCGACCAGCGCCTTGGCCATGACGCCGGAGATGCTGGCAATCAGCACGATCGATGCCGCGTCCGATCGGCGCAGGTAGGGCAACGACGCTTCGCAGCCCCGGACCGCGCCGAGGATGTCGGACTCGAACAGATTTCGCCAGCCCTCCTCGCCCGGATCGCGTGGGCCGGCCGACACGTTCGACACGAAGATGTCGAGACCGCCGAGCCGGTCGGCCGCCGAGCGGATCCAGTCCTTGTACGCCGCGCCGTCGGTGACGTCGACGGCATCGCCGACGACCTTGACGCCCTTGCCTTGCAGTTCGGCGATCGTGTGCAGTACCGCCGACTCGGTGCGCGAACAGATGCCGACATCGCAGCCTTCCTCGGCGAGGAGGCGCGCGATGCGCAGGCCGATGCCCCGCGTCGACCCCGTAACGATCGCCCTGCGGCCCTTGAGTTTCAGATCCATGGATATCTCCTTTCAGCCGGTGCCAGGGTCCGACAGGCTGCCAGCAGGGTGTTGAAAAACACCCTGCTGGCGCGAGACAAGGATGTCTCGCCCGCGGTTAAGGCACGTAAGTGCTTGAACCGTCGGGAGCGAGTCCGGACATGCGCCGGACTCGCGACGTTGAAAAAGGTCTGGACGACCTTTTTCAACATCCTGCTAGAGCGCCATCTCGACGACGCAGACGGCCTGCCCGACCTGCGCGATTTCGCCTGCCGGCACCAGTATTTGCAGCAGCTTGCCGTCGCCGCTCGCCTCGATCGCCTGCGTGACCTTCTCCGTCTCGATGTCGTAGAGTTCCTCGCCGCTCGTAAAGCGGTCGCCGGGCTCCTTGTGCCACTTGGCGATGGTCGCTTCCTGCATGTTCATGCCGACGCGCGCCAGTTTCAGGCTGATCTTCATCGTCGCCCGCTCCTCGCCAGGTCAGGCCGCCAGCAGCTCGCGGGCGACGCCGGCGATCCGGTCGGCATCCGGGATCAGCAGGCGCTCCGCATTCGGCGCATACGGCATCGACACGTTCGGCACCGTCACGCGCCGGACTGGCGCTCGCAGCGACCCGAAGCCCTTGTCCGC
>JAOUIH010000239.1 GCA_029884165.1 Gammaproteobacteria bacterium
GTCGTAGCAGATCGACACGCCGAAGCGTCCGGCACCGGGAACGTCGAACACGCAGAACTCGGTGCCCGACTCGACGTCGTGCTCGTAAGGCCGGAACGGGAACATTTTGCGGTAGCGGGCAATGACCTGCCCGGTCGGGTCGATGACCGGCATCGTGTTGTAGATCTTGCCGTCGGCCGTTTTTTCGAAATAAGAGCCCGGCACCAGCCACAGGCCGTGCTTGGCGGCAGCCTGCTGGAAGGCCGTCTCGGTTGGGCCGCCGGCCGGCTCGGCCTGGTTCGCGATCGGTCCGTGCGCCGCCAGCTCGCTCAGGACCACCATCTGGACCCAGGGAAAGCGGTGCATGCAGATCTCGAGCCGGTGCAGGAACGCCGGCACGTTGTTTTCATGCGAGGAAACGGGGGCTTGTATGCCCGCAATGGCAAATGGCTTCACAAAATTATTCCGGGGCCTGCGAAGTGCTGCGTAGTCTACCGATCTTTGTCCAAATGGCGAGGTCCGCGTGACCGGACAGGTATCCCGCGCGGACCACCGCCGCGCGCAAGGTCGGAAAGCGTTCTACAATGCGGGACGCCGCCGAGTACGGATGCCGCCAGGAGCCCGAGCCATGCGCCAGCAATTCGCGAATTTCGCCGAGTTCTACCCTTATTACCTCGAGGAGCATTCCCACCCGGTGTGCCGGGCGCTGCACTACACGGGCAGCCTGCTGGTGCTGGCACTCTTCGGCTACACGATCGTCACCGGTAGCTGGCGCCTGCTGCTGCTGCTACCGCTCGTGGGCTATGGCTTCGCGTGGATCGGGCACTTCGGCTTCGAACGGAACAGGCCGGCGACCTTCCGCTACCCGATGTACAGTTTGCTCGGCGACTGGGTCATGTTGTGGGACTTCCTCAGCGGCCGCCGCCGAGCACAGCGCGGCTGAGTTGTGGAGGTAATTAAAATACCATTCATACAATTCGTTACTGGCATTACCTGAAGCGAATTCTCACTTCAGCTGGGCAGACTGTGAACCCGGTGACGGCACCTGCGGACGCCCGCGGCCATACTTTCGACATGAATCCGGCGCTGCTCATTTTCCCGGTCCTCGCACCGGCGCTTTTCTGGGGGGCCTATCACTACTATCACGATCGCCGTCGGCCCGAGCCGCTCGGCAAGTTGCTGCTGACCTTTGCCCTGGGTTGCGGGGCCGCCTGGATCAGCAAGGCCCTGTACCTGGCGTTGGACTACGTCGGCCTGCGCTACGACGCGCTCGAACTCGCCCAGGATAACCTGGCCGGGCTGTTCGCCTTTGCCGTGCTCGGCATCGGCCTAATCGAGGAGTCGGCCAAGATGCTGCCCTTCGTGCTCGTCGTGCTGCGCTTTCGGGACTTCGACGAGCCGATGGACGGCATCGTGTACGGTTCGTTCCTCGCGCTCGGCTATGCCCTGGTGGAAAACCTCCACTACCTGCAGTTCTTGACCCCCGCCGAGGCCGCGGCCCGCGGCTTCGCGGGTCCGCTCGTGCACATCGTGTTTGCCTCGGTCTGGGCTTACCACGTCGGCCGGGCGCGCCTCGCGGGCCGCAGCGTGCTGGTGGCCGCCTTCGCCTGGCTGGCGGCAACCGCCCTGCTCCACGGCGCGTACGACTTCGTCGTACTCGGCTTTCCGGCGCCGGCACTGATCGTGGCCGCGGCGCTGATCGTCGCGGTCTGGGTCTGGCGGCTGGTACTGATCCGGCGTCTCGGCGCCGCTTACTAGCCGCGCTGGAAATAATCGCCGGGTTCGGGGCGAGGCTCGTCGGTTTCGGCCAGCGTCAGTTCGTCGACTTCGGACGATTCTTCGAGCAATTCGGCGCAACGCTTCTGGATGAGTTCCAGCTGCAGCGTCACGCTGGAGCGCGAGTGCGGAGTATCCATGATCTATCTGCCTGTTTCTTTTCGTTATTGTGAGCGACCGCCGGCAGGCGAGCCTCCAACCTGTCGCAGTATAGAGACAGCGGCTGCTCGCAAAACGTGAAGCGGGTCACGTTTTTCCGGCAGGTTTACTTGTTTTTCCGGTGCTTATGTAAGCCCGGGTCCGGTCAGAGCCGGGTCTCCAGTAACCCGGCCAGCTCGCGGATCGTCGGGTGGTCGAACAGGTCGTTGATGTCGATCTTGCCGGGGTAGCGTTCCTCGACCGCCAGCATGATCTCCGTCAGCGTCAGCGAGCTGATGCCCACCTCGAACAGGTTGTCGTCCGGCCCGATCACCCGGTCCTTCGAGAATTCGGCACATATCGCGACCAGCCCGGCGATCAGCGGATCGCCGGCCACGTCGGCCGCCGGAGTAGCCTGTTCGGCGAGCAAGTCCTGGAGCTCGGCGAGCACGGCGTCGAATTCGCCGTCCAGGTAGGCAGCCGCCAGGCTAGAACGCTGGACCTTGCCGCTGGTCGTCTTCGGTATGCGGCCGACCGGGATGACCCGGTCCACCTCGAGGCCGGTACGCCCCGCGACCAGGCCGCGGATGCGAGCCGCCAGCGGGCCAAAGGACGCCACGTCCTTGCGGTGCAGCACAAAGACGAGCAGTTCCTCGACCTGTGAGTGCACCGGCTGCGCGCCGGCGACGACGACCTTGCCGAGGTCCAGGTCCTCGATCTCGGCGATCACCTCCTCGATGTCATGCGGGTAGTAGTTCTGGCCGTTGACGATAATGATCTCTTTTTGCCGGCCCGTGACGACGAGTTCGCCGTCGACCGTCGCTCCGCAGTCGCCGGTACGCAGCCAGCCGTCCGCCGTGAACAGCGCCTCGCTGCCCTCCGGATTGCGGTAGAGCCCGCCCGTGACGTTTTCGCCGCGGATCTGGATGTTGCCGACCTTGCCGTCGGCGAGTGGCTCGTCGCGGTCGTCGACGATCCGGTAAGCACAGCCGTCGATGGCCTTGCCCAGCAGCACGAAGGCGACGGCGTCCGGGTCGTCGGGAGTCGTTCGCGCGAAGGGCTCGCCGATCCTCAGGCTGTGCCGCTTCACGACGATATGGCGATACTCCTGGCCCAGTTCCGGGAACGACACGGCGAGTGTCGCCTCGGCCAGGCCGTAGACCGGGAGCATTGCGCCCCGCCCGA
>JAOUIH010000240.1 GCA_029884165.1 Gammaproteobacteria bacterium
CACGACTCGGCCGGGATCGAGCCCGACCCCGGTCGGATTCGGCACCGCCTGCACGATTGCGTACTCGACATCCGGATCGCCAGCCGCGCCGACACGCAGCACGCTCCCGGCAACGATGTTCTGCCGATTGTCGAGCAGGAATGCCTGCGCACCAGCCGGCAACGCGGCGTCGAGCATGCGCACGGCGCCATTGTCGGTCGTGGTGACGTGGGCGGCCTGGACGCCCGCGGCGACGAGCGTGCCGAGCGGCGCCCCGAGATCTACCGCGTGCACGTCGCCTATCCGACGCAGCTCGCCGCGCGTGCCAGCGACGAACCGTACGAAATGCGTGGCCGCAAACCCACCGTTGTTGCCGACGACCACGATGGAGTCGCCAGGAACCGCCGGCCGCGCCAACGTCTCGAGGTCTGCTGCCCCGGGCGCGGGCAACGCACCGAGAACGCGGGCATCCTCCGCGTCGGCGTGGTCGAACTGCAGTGGCGTCTCCAGCTCGACGCGCCAGCTCCCACCGCCCAGGTCGACGGCGCTGCGCAGGAATATCAGCTCCTCGTTGGTCATCAGCGCGCCGGCCGAAAGCTGCAAGATGCGGTCCGCGACGACGCCGGCACCGCCGGTAAGCGTGAGCCACGTCGCGCCGGCCGCATGGCGGCCGACCAGCGTGAGCGCCACCGCGACCGCCGGCAGCGCGCCGTAGTGCTCGACGCCGTTGGCGCCGGTCCCGTGCGATCGTTGCAGCGGCAACCCGGTGGTGATCGATACGGTCGACGCGGTGAGCGCGCCCGAGGCCTGCCGATATTCCGCGTCGGATCCCGTTCCGATGCGCACCCAGTCGTTGGCCGCCACTACGAGTGGCGTCGCCCCCTGGACGGTCAGCACGTCCGACGCCGCGGCAGCCGAACGGATGACGAGCGTGCCCGCCGCCGCGTCACTCTGATGGCGGAACAGCGTCGCGGACGCGTTGGCCGCCGAGAGCAGCCTCAGGACGCGGACGACGTACAGACGCTTGCCGCCATTCGTGAAGAAGCCCTCGACTGCGTGCGGCAGGAAACGGTGTTCCCCGTACGGGTCCGCGTTCAGCGTCTCGCCGAACGTCCGGCGGAACTCACCGACGCTGGTCACGAGGATCGGTACGCCGACCGGTCCCCGCTCCGTGACGCCGATCATCCCGGCGGTACTGGTCGACACGCCTTCGATCGGCTTGGAGCCGGTGTCAACCTCTTCAACGTACACCGCGGGGGCTAGGTATTCGGGCATGGCGTTCTCCTCACGATCCGCCTAGACAATGACGTCGACCTGGTTCTCGTGCTGGTCGTAGTCGGGAATGAACTCGACTGCGCTTGATGCAGACGATCCGGAATCCCTCGCGTAGAGCTCGATCTTCCCGGCGCGCGAGATCGGCGGCAGCCGATAGAAGCCTTGCGCATCGCTGCGCACCAGCAGCGGAATCAGCTGCTGGAAGGCAGCCGCGGCGGGCGGACCGGGGGGCCGCAGGCAGATCTGATGACGTCCTGCGAACCCGGTCGTGTCGAACAGGAGCACCTCGTCGCCGGCCACGGCCGCGTAGTTCAGCGTCGTCGAAAGCGACGGTACCGCCGCCTGCAGTCGGCGCACGGTCGCGCCGCGACGATGCAGCAATGCGAGCGGCTGGTTGATTCGCACACGGGCCCAGTCGGCCGCGGCGGCCGACAGGTTGACCTGCAATGCGATGACGATCTCCTGGCGACTCGGATCGTCCGCGTCGACCGCCAGGACGTCGTTCGGCAGCAGGTTCAGCGCGTCCGAGACCCGCAGTTCGCTGGCGCCTTCCGGCACGTCGTCGAGCAACGTCTTCACGCTCATGGCGGCGTCGACCGGGCGATCCTCCACATCGAGCGCCGTGCCGACGGGCATGTCGGCGTAGAGCGGCGGCCAGAGCGCGGCGATGGGCGCCGCCCAGGGTGCGGCCGGAACCGGCCCGCCCGGGACTGGCGTCTCTGGCGTGCCGGCCGCGCCGGCGCCGGGCGGGGTGCGCCAGAGCTTGCTGACGCTGACATCCGCATTCGCGAGCGGCGTGATCGCGGTGCCGGTCTTCTTCAGAATCCGGCCCTGGATCGAGACCGCGGCCCGATGCATCTCGAGCGTCTGCTCGGGCGGCAGCGGCTGAACGGTCGCACCGGCCGGAAACGGCGAGGTCAGCGGAACAACGAGCGTCACCTGGTTGGCGAGCGGCCCGAGCGCGGCAATGACCGCGAATTCCGCACGCGCGCCATCGTCGGTGCCGATCAGCAGGCGCTGGGTGGCTTGCAACCCCAGCGACGAGTTCAGCGTGACGATTGCATTGCCGGAGGGACTCGCCACCGTTCGACGCGAGCAGCTGAACTCGACGGCAAGGCGCCGCGTGATGTACCGCTGGGCGCGCACCTCGAGTTCGACTCGACCGAGCGTGGCGATGCTCGGCGTGAAGGCGCGTGCCGGGCGCCCGGCGACACCGATCAAGCTATCTTCGACGATGCGTACCATCGCCTCCGCCGCGGAGGGACGCGTGAGCCGGGCGGTCAGCCGGGCGCGCGGCGCCCGTCGGGTCAATTCATCGCGCACCGTGACAGCCATGATCGCCGAGGACCGTTCCGGTACCGGTGGCGGCCCGAGCGGCGAGATGACGACGGCCGAGCCCTGGACATCGACGGTGCGCCTCACGCGGGCTCTCCCGCTGCGACGGATACTTCCGGCAGCGCGATCGCCACGGGAACGATCCGCACCGGCTCGGTCGCAACATCGATGTTGACGACGCTGACTTCGTACGAAACGGCCAGCTGAAACGAGCCCTCGAGCGCCTCCCACACGCGGGACATCTCGTCGAGCGCCAGCGCTTCGAGACGCACGTGCAGTTCCACCTCGGTACCCTCGAAATCAGTGCCGGTGAAATCAGCGCCGCGCAGGATCGGGCGTGTATGCAGCGCCTGCATGGCCCGGCCCATGACTTTCTGTTCGACGTCCGACGCGCCCCCGCTCGACCCTTTGAACGTGACCGGCGTGAGCAGGTAGTGCAGTCGCAGCGGCAGCGGCGGTCGC
>JAOUIH010000241.1 GCA_029884165.1 Gammaproteobacteria bacterium
AAGCCGCCAGCGCGACGATCGGCACGCCGGCCTCGCGCGCGAGCCGCTGGACCTGCTGAATCTTCGCGCCGTGCACCTTGCCGGTCGATCCGCCGAACACGGTCTCGTCCTGGGCGTAGACGAAGATCCGGCGACCGTCGACGGTGCCGTGCCCCGTTACGACGCCGTCGCCCGGCACGCGTTTCGCATCCATGCCGAAGTCCCGGCACTGGTGCTCGGCGAGCGCGTTCAGCTCAACGAAGCTGCCCTCGTCGAGGAGCGCATCGATCCGTTCACGCGGACCCATGGAGCCCTTGCCGGCACGAACCTGTTCCTGCCGGGCGCGCGCTTCCTGCGCGTCCAGTTCCGCGAGCCGAGCTTCCCATGTCGTCGCGGCGCACATGGCAGCTAGCCGCAGGCGATGCCGCGCCGCGCGCGGCTCATGCGCCGACGTGTATCCATCGGTCTTCCTCGTCGATCCTGCGGCATTCCTCGCTCCAGTCGCTGACACAGCCGATCTTGTCCGGCGTCTCGTAGATGGCGACCTTGATCTCGCAGAGACCCGTCTTCTCGTCGGCCTCGATGGCGGCGACGTAGGCCGTCGCGTAGCCCAGCTTCTCGATCAGCTGGTCATTCAACATGTTCGCGATGATGCAGTTGTAGACCTTGATCCCGCGCTCCTTGAGCTTCGCCTCCTTGCGCATGTGCTGGCAGCCCTTCACCTTGAACGTGAGCAGGATATCCAGGCCGGCGACTGCGAAGGACGCACCCTTGATAAGGCCCTGGTCGACCATTGCCTGGAGACTGTTCCGGATCAGCTCGTCGCGGCTGCCGCCGTCCACGTTTGCAGCCTGGATGAAGTCGACACCGACGAACTCGGTCTTCCACCCGGCGCAATCCGACAGTTCATGGAAGAACAGCTCCTCCATCCGGGCCATCAGGTCGTTGTAGTACTCGAGCTTGTCCATCAGGCCTTCCCCTTCTCGTCGAAGCTTTCGTAATAGACGAGCTTCTCGAGCGGCAGCTTCGGGCGCGTCGTCTTGCCGAACTCCTCCCAGAAGACGAGCTCTTCGAGGGGCAGTTTCGGACGCGGGTGCTTGCGCTGCTCGAGCGCCCAGCCGATCGCGACGTACGCGATGACCTTGTACTCGCTCATGGCCGTCGGGATGTTGAGGATCGTCTTGAACTTGACCGCGTCGCGTGAGCTCGCGACGGGTCCGTGCACCCAGCACCCGCCGAGCCCGAGCGAATGCGCCTCGAGCAGGATATTCTCGATGGCGGCTGAAAGGTCGTAGGGAACGTCCACCGAACCTTCTTTCAGGCTGCCGCAAATCGCGATGACCACCGGGGCAACCTTGGCGAACTCCGATACCCGGCCCGAGTACATGAACTCGAGGACGCTGGCCCGCTTCTCCGGGTCCTCGATCTTCATGAAGCGCTCCTGCATGTGGCCCAGGCAATACCAGGCCGTCATGCGCGAGCCGCTGCCCATCTTCGCAAGGTCGCCGATGCGGTTGCGGGTCTCCTGGTCACGGATCACGACGAAGCGCCAGGGCTGGTAGTTCTCGCCGGTCGGCGCCCAGCGCGCCGCCTCCAGCACCTTGTCGATCATCGCCTCCGGCACCGGGTCCGGCTTGAAACGCCGGATGCTTTTCCGGCTGGTGATTACGTCGAGTATGTCTGCCATCGGCTTGCCTTCCTTACCCCGGGACTTGCACCCCGCGTACCGGCGACCGGCCCCGGCCTGGCTACGCCCCTGTCCGACCGCCTCCCCAACTTAATTAAATTTTGGCGATCGAGGGTCGTTTTTCCTTGCCACCGGCCGGTCCAGTGGACAGCCGGCGAAGCGTGCCAGGTCGGATTCCCGCGGACGCGCGAGCGCAACATTGCAAGCTATAGCCCACGGGGCTTAGGGATCATATAGGTACATTCCACCAGGCCGGGGATTCGCCGGCCCGACAGTTAATTTAATTTTGTTTGGACGGGTAACGACGGACAGGCGTAGCCGGCGACGACAGCGGGATCAGCCGATGAGGCGCAGCTCGCGGGCAATTATCCCGGGCGCCTCGCCGCCCGCGAGAAAGCCGGTCTCCGCCGCGCGTGCGGCCTTCCCGGTCGGCGAGGCGAACGCCGCCCGCAGGCTGTCGGCGTCGTCGAAGCAGGTGACGTCGAAGCCGTCGTAGAGTGGCTCGCGGCCGCCCTTGTAGCCTCCGAGGCGGGCCGGGTACTGGACGTAGCGCCGCAGCCCGGGCAGCGCCGCGAGCAGCGGGCCGTAGACCTCGAGCCAGCGAAACTGGAAATCTTGCGGGGACGCGTCCGGCCGGCGTTTGAAAAAGCGGATATACCGGATCGCGCCGTCGGCATTGGCGGACTCGAGTACAGGGCGTGCCTCGGTCAGTACCAGCGCCGTCGCGCCGCGGTCGAGGAAGTTCTCCTCGTCCTGCAGCACCCGCTGGTAGGCATCGCTCGTACCGATGTCGCGGAAGACCTGGCTGTCCCGGGCCCAGAGCTCGGCGACCCCGTCCCAGTCCGCCGCAGGCGCAGCAGTGCGCGCGTCGAGCGGATGCGATTGCGTATAGCGCTCGATACCCGGGAGCGCTTCGATGACGGCCGCGTGCTGCCGGCGCCAGTAGGCCTGGAACTCGGCCGGCGACAGCCCGGGCTTGCGTCTAAGGAGCGTGATCGCGGCAATCATGCGTGTCCTTTTGACACGGCAGGGACCCGCGGGGTATACGCAATTGCCGCGACGGCCATGTTCGGCCGGACGGGCGCCCCGCTCGCCGCCGGCGCGCCCTCGGCGGAATACTGCTATCCGCCGCCGGTCAGTTCCCGGTCTTTGCCAGTACGGCCGCGATGGCCGCGCCGCAGATGCCGCCGCGCACGGCCTCGAGCACGGAGTCCACCAGTGGCGCCGGCATCGTCCAGACGTCCTGGAACGAGTACAGCATGAAGTCGGCCGTTGCCCAGAGCAGGAGACCCGTCAGCGCGCCGCGCTTGGCGGCATCCGCCACCGACGCGCCCTTGTCGATGACGGTGGTCAACAGCAGGGCGTAAGTGATAGCCCG
>JAOUIH010000094.1 GCA_029884165.1 Gammaproteobacteria bacterium
CTGGTGCCCGCCGAGGCCCGGGACGGGCAGCTGGTCGGCATAGGGCAGATAGCGCTCTGCGCTGACTTCGATCGTGTGCGTACCCGGCTCGAGCTCCAGCGGACCGAAAGGCGCGTCGCCGATGAGGGTTCCGTCGACGGTCACGGTCGCCTCGACGGCCGGGTCGGTCGCTACGGTGACGAAGCCCGGCAGCTTGCGCATCTCGATCGTGATCGTCCGGCTCGGCTCGTCACCGACCTCGAAACTCTGGTTTGCCTCGAAGTAGCCCTCCTTCTGCACGCGCACCGAGTACGTTCCCTGTCGCAGCAGGACGCGGTCCGCCAGCGGCAGCTGGAACCAGCCCCCGGATATCGACAGCTCGTCGACACCCGCCGGAAGTACTTCGAATTCGATCGAGCGCGAGGTGAACAGCAGGAACGAAACCGCAACGAGCACCGCAATGCCGATGGCGACGCCGGCCTGCCATCCGTAGGAATGACGCTCGGGCGGGGCCGGCGCGACGTCGGCGGCTCGCCGGAAAGCCGTGGGTGCAATGGCTTCCTCGCCCGGCTGCCCGGCCGCCCCGGGCAGCTCCGGCGGTCGCGTGATGTAGGCGCTGTCCTCGAGCCGGACGGCAAGCACCAGGGCGGTGCCCTCTGCGCGGAATTCGATGCGTGTCCCGTAGAACTCGACGCTGTCTCCGTCGGCGAGCCGGCGCGCGGCGGCGAGGGTCTCGCCGTTCAGGCGCAGCGCCGCCCCGCGTCCGACCGGCTGCAGGAACGGCTGCCCGTCCAGCGCGTCCAGCAGGGCCACGGCGCTGCTGCCGGGACCCGGCAGGCGGATTTCACAGTCACCGCCCGTGCCGATCCGCAACGGCAGATCCGGGAGGCCCAGGCGACGCTCGCCTTCGGCATCCCGGACAATGACCGCATCGAACTTCAAATCGGCTCCTCGCACTTGACTACGATCGGTTCCGCCGCGCTTTCCGGGTCCACGCGGAACTCGCGTCGCACGTCCCGGTACCCGGGTCGGATACCGATGGCGACGTAACTTCCCGGCCGCAGCGTTACTTCCTGCGAAGCGAAGCTGCCGAGTTTACCAACCTTGTAGATGGAAACCTCGGTCAGGTTGTCGGACAGGAGCCGGACCGTCACCGGCGTGGCCGCACGCTTGAGCAGCCGGGAGAGCTCATCCTTCTGGTCTTCGAGCCTCGGGCCCTGCGGCTCGACCCGGGTGACGTCGAGCAACAGCCGCGTAGCCCGCTGCATCGCCGCCGGGTCGCTGAGGCTGTCGGGGTCGTCGATGTACTCCTGGAGCTGGCGGTGCAATGCCGTGCGCGAGCTGGCGCGGGCCAGGCCGTCTTTCGCGAATGCGAGGTCGCCATCGACATCCAGCAGTGCCTCGTAGGTCGCAACGGCGGTTTCCCATTGCTCGGAGGCCTCCTGCTCTCGCGCCTCGTCCTCGAGCAGCCGGATGCGCTCGAGCTTGATCCCCTGGTCGACCTGGAGCAGGCCGTCGATTGCCTCGCGCGACTCCGGCCTGATCGCCTTCGCCGCCGTGAACGCCGCGCGTGCCGTCGCGAAATCGCCCAGCGCAAGCGCATCCAGGCCTTCGGACATGCGCATTTCGAATGACAGGTCTCGCCCGGCCTGGCGAACGCGGGCGAGTGCATCGATAGCCGGCTGCCAGCGGGCATCGAGTTCCAGGGCCTTTTCGAAAGCCAGCCGGGCCGCCTCCAGCTCGAGGTCGTCCTCGTAGCGCAGGCCCTGGTCCATCAGGTCGAGTACGCCTTCGAGGTTCCTGGCGCGCGCGAGGCCCTGCTCCGCCTCCGGGTGCCCGGGCGTGATGGCGACCGCCAGTTCGTACAGGCGCACGGCATCGGCCGGCTCGCCCGCCTCGAACGCCTCGCGACCGCCGGCCAGGGCTCGCTGGAACTCCGGCTCGATCCGATCGAAGAACGGCTCCAGCATCGCGGCAGTCTCGCGGTAGCGCTCGGCCGCCGTCGCGTAGTCCCTCGCGACGTACGCCTCGTCGCCGGCCCGGTAGACGGCCATTGCGTCGAGGTAGGGCTGACCGCCCCAGCGCTCGATCCCGCGGGCCTTCAATCCCTCGTGCGGGGCCAGCAGGTCACCGAGCGCGTCGTCCGCCTCCTGGCGCCGGAGCCGCTCCTCGTCAGCGGTCAGTTCCGGCGACGGTTCCACCACCTGCGGCGTCGTTGCCGCGGCGCCGGGCGCGGTCGACTCGCCGGGGCTCACCTCGCGCTGTCGCTCGACCAGCGCCGGCAGCACGAAGATCACGGCAACGAACAGCAGCAGCAGGAAACCCAGGCCGCCGTAGACGAAGCGAGGCGACAGGCCGCCCGCCCTCGCGGAGCCGGCGGCATCGGCCGGAGGGGCAGTAGCGGCCGCCGGGCGACGGGCCGGGCGTATCGACTCGACGCGCAGGTCGCTCGCCTCGGCGCGGTCGGACCGGACGCCGCGGACGGGTGCCGGGCCGGGCGGGAAGCCTGCCTCGGCCAGCCGGTCGCGCACGGTCTCGGCGTCCGGGCGCCGCGCGGGATCGGCATCGAGCATTTCCGCCACCAGGCGGCGCAGCGATTCCGGCACCGCCTCGCCGTCCGGCCGCCTTGCGGGCAGCTCGCGGACACCCGCCTCCGGCGGCTTGCCCGCGATGATTTCGTGCAGCAGGACGCCCAGCGCGTAAATGTCGTCCGCAGGCCGTGCGGTCGAACCGGCGGGTGGCGCGGCGGCAACCGGCGTCCCGCCCCCGGTCGCCTCGCTGCCGGCGACGGCGGCGACGCCGAAGTCCAGCAGGTAGGGGGCACCGCGCTCGTCGAGCAGCACATTCGATGCCTTGACGTCCCGGTGGACATAGTCCTTGCCGTGGGCGTACCGGAGCGCATCCGCGAGCAGCCCGAAAGGCCGGACGGCCGCGTCAAGCGCTTCGTTCGCAAGCACGCCGATCGACGGGCCGCTCACGCGCTGCATGGCGTAAAACGGTCCATCCGGCTCGTCGTGATATTCGAACACGCGCACGACATGCGCATGCATCAGGCGGCTGCCGACGCGCCATTCCTTGTGAAAGCGTTCGCGGTGTTCGGGGTGGGCCGAGAGTTCGGGCCGCAGAAACTTCAGGGCTACGACCGCGTCGGCTCGCTCGTCCGTGGCGAGCCAGATCTCGGACATGCCGCCTTCGCCGAGCCGGCGAATCAGCACATACCGATCAGCCAGCCGCGTACCGTCTTTCAGTACCCGCATAGACCGCCAGCCGTTCAGCTCGTGTTCTGTGCTGCTCGGGACGGGACGCCGACGTCGACTTCCTGGGAGAATCCGGTTTCCAGCTGGTAAATTTCCTTCAGCAGTTTGCGCCAGCTCTCGAACTGCGCTTCTGCGGTGCCCGTGAGGCGGCGCGTTTCGCCCTCGACCTGAACCGTGAGCGGCGCGGCTTCCGCGATGAACGACTCGGACAACTCGCCGATTTCCGCCCGGTAGATGTTCGACGACTGCCGCAGCTGCCACGCATCGATGATCGTCCTGATGCCGCGATCGATGCCGACGACCTGGGCAGCCCGCTTTGCGTTACCTCGATAGCGGTTGTTGCTGCGCGTATCGATGCTCATCGAACCGGCTACGACGGCGACGCCGAGCAACGCGCGCATCGTTGCCGCGCGCTTTGTCTGTCGTATTGCGATCGAGTTTTCGCGTGCCTTCTTGCGCCAGCCTTCGTACGGCAGCGCAATTCCATAATAAAAGTTCGCGTAGTGTTCGTTCAGCATGTCGACGACAAGCCGGTCGCGTTCCCTGATCTGGCGAAGCTGCATGACCATCGGGTCGTTCTCCGCCGGCAAGCGGACCAGTTCGACCATGCCGTCATCGTCGACCGACAGATGCTCACCGAAAGCCAGCGGCGCCATGTCCGCAAAGAACTGCAGCTCGGATGTCTCGCGGACGCGGGCCAGGTCCCGCGGATCCATGGCGGCCGCGTGGGCCCGCAGGTCGTTCGCAAAATCATTGAAGACCTTCTGATAGGGATCCTCGGTGCGGTCACGGGTTTCCGCGTAGGAGCGGGCGCCCGTCTGGGCCGCGTAGGTCTTCTCGAACCACTCGCGCCCTGTCGCGTCCTCTGCCTTCAGCGTCAGGGTCACGTACTCACCGTCCGACTGCTCGATTTCGCCGCTGACCAGTACGTCGCTGTAAACCTCGTTGGACGGAACGACGCGGACCGCGCCCCAGTAACCGGTGCTTTGCAGGGTAGTCTTCAGGTGATACGGCAGGTAGCGGGATTCGGCCTCGCGAATCTCCTCGTAAACGCCGCTCTTGTCCGGATCGTTGTTTTTCGGCATGCCCGGGTCGAAATTGACGATGCCGACGTCGAGCAGCAGGTGCTCTGCGACGTTGAGCGAGGCAACCTCGAGTTGCGTCTTCTCGGCCGTAACCACTTCCTGCACCGTGCAGGCCGAGCAGGCCAGGGCCGCGAGCAAGGCGAGGCCACGGGCTTGATTCGTTCGAAAGTCGATATCTCTCACCAGCGGTTCCTGCAAACTCAGAGCTTATTGTACTTGCGGTACTCCTCCCAGAGGCGCTCACGCAACACCGGGTCGTCTTCCGCAAGCGCGGCTTCCCGGAGCTGGCGCGCCACGATGTCCTCGCTGACGAGATCCGGAATGTCGGACGGTGTCCGCGACTCGATATCCTCTTCGCTCAGCTCGCCGAGCGACGGCTTGCTCTCCGAACCGCCGCCGGCCGCATTAGCCGCCGTGCCGCCCTGCCCGGTCCCCTGGACGCCATCGCCCGACGCCTGCCGGCCGAGTCCGACACGGGGACCGCCCCCGCCGGCCGGCCCGTTGCCGAAGCCTTCCGTGTCCCGGCCCACAGACGAGATCTCGCGCTGTTCGTCCGCGAGCACGCCGTCGAAGCCGCCTACGGATTCCTCGAGTTCGCCCTCGAGGCGCGCCTTGCGTTCGGCCGCCGTCTCGCCCGGGTACTCGCCGACGCCGCCGGCGCCGTTGCAATCCGCGGGCTGCTCCATTCCGCCGACGCCGCCGGGCATCTGGCTGCCGCAATTGGGGTCACCGCTACCGCCCGGCGCGCCGCCCGGCCCGCCGGCTGCACCTTCCATGTCGCCCGGCATGCCGCCGGCGCCGCCCGGGCCGCCCGGCATCTGCCCGCCGAGCCCTCGGATCGCCGGTTCGGCGCCGCCGCCGCCACCGCCGCCCTCCATGCCGCCGCTGGCACCGCCCGAGGCGCCGCCGCTCGCACCGCCTGACGCGCCGCCGCTCGCACCGCCCGACGCACCGCCGCTTGCACCGCCCGAGGCACCGCCTTCCATGCCGCCACCCGAAGCGCCGCCTTCCATGCCGCCCGATGAACCGCCCGATGCGCCGCCGGGCATCTGCCCGCCGGAGGCGCCGCCCGAGGCGCCACCGCCCCCGGACATACCGGGGATGCTGCCGCCGGAGGAGCCGCCCGACTGGCCACCGGACTCACCACCTGAGGACCCGGAGGACCCTCCACCGGTCGGGACGGATACGCCGCCGCCGGGTATCGACATGCCCCCGGAGCTGCCGCCGGTGCTGATGCCGTTGTAGCTGACCGCACATCCGCCGACCGCGCCGGCAACCGCCAGCGCGACCGCCGTTCGGGAAAGATATCGAATGGAGAACCTGAACCGGCTGTAAGTCTGCATGATCGTGCCTGCCCTGAATGCTGTCCGTTGCCCGGATCTGCCGCCACCGCGCGACGAGAGGCGCGGGCGCGAAGTCATGTCGTTTGATAACAAAATCGCGTCGTTAGTTCCATGCGCGCGCCCAGCCGGGCCGGGCCCGGGCAGCCGAATCGTCATCGCCAGACATTAATACGGCGCGCCTGCAGTAGCAACCGCGGCATTACAAGCGCCTGATTAGGTTCAATTTACTGTGAGCGGTGGCCGGGGTTCCGGGCTGCCCGGCAGATCGACCGGGTTTACTCGCCGCCACGCGCTCGCGCGCCGTGGCGAGGCGGCTTGCGGAACAGGATGACGGACAGGTCATCCGGCTTGCTCGGCAGCGTCTTCGACTCCACGGTCATGCGGCGGACTGCGCAGCGCGTGAGGTCGTCCATGGCCTTGTCCAGCGGCCCCTTGCGGACGAATTCGACGATCTCGTCGGCGTGGATGTTGTCGGTCAGCCCGTCGCTGGCCAGCAGAATCGTGTCCATCGGCTGCAGTTCGACAAGGCCGCCTACCTCGATACGCATGTCGTTCGTTCCGAGGAAGTTCGAAAGCAGGTGGCGGTCCTCATGGTGCAGCGCGTCTCGATAGTCCAGGAACCCGGCCTCGACCGCGAACCCGGTCGGCGAATGGGCCATCGTCTGCGACCGTATCCTGCCGCGCTGCCCGACCACGATCGCCTCGGAGTCTCCCATCTGGTACGTGCGGGCGGTTCGCCCCTCGACCGTCACGACCGTCATTGTCGTCGCCGACCCGTTGCCGATGTTCCTGACCGCTTCGTTCGCCGACTCGATGCCGTTCATGATCGCGGTGCGCAGCAACATGGTTTCGTGCATGGCCTCCTGCAATGAGGCCTCCAGCATCCGGACGGCAGTTTCCGAAGCTCGCTTGCCGCCCGGCAGGCCGCCGACGCCATCGGCCACCACGAGCACGGCCGCATCCGGCCCGTAGGGAATTATCGCGACCGTGTCTTCGTTTTCGGTGGTCTTGTTCGGGGCGCGCACCGAATACGCGACGGCCTCGCCGCCGCCGACGAGCAGGCGCATACGGTCCGGTTCGGTGCGGCCGTTCAGCATCGTCATGTCGTAGTTCGGATCGCTCATCGGGTCTCGTGATCACGGCCGCCTTGCAGGCTGCCTTACTCCTTACGGATAGGCTCCCTGCACCACGGGCAGAAATTCCAGAATTCGGCCGCAATGCCCCACTTGCAGGCGCGGCAGGACTTCGTGCTCCCCGGCAGCTTCCAGGGCTTCTTGACCTTCGTGCGGCACCAGGGGCAGTAGCGCATGAACGGCATTTGCGGCTCGCGGCAACGCGGGTTCCCGCACTTGGCCGTATAACGCTTGTCCGGATAACGGCGATCGGTCTCGATTTCGAAACCCGGGCCGTAACACCAGGCGCAATAGGCCCAATCCTTCTTCACCCCGCGCTCGCAGCGGGGGCAGTAAGCGGGCATCGTCGTCTCGCAGCCGCGCGACGGATGATCGAACCCGCACCACGGACAGGAATGCATGCTCTCGGATACCGGCCCCTCGCAGTGACGGCACTGGTGTCGCGTGTCCAGTACTGCCTTGTACTTGCGCTGGAATTCGCGCCATTGGATCTGGCGCCACGTCGTCACTACCCGGCTCTGCTTTTTCGACTTCGTGCGGCGCTGGCGCCGCGCCTTCGAATGCAGCTTCTCGAACTCGGCATACATCTGGATCGCATCCCGGTAGCGATCCTTCGGGTCTGTCTGGATGGCGCGCCTCAGGAAATCGACAAACTCCGGACGTACCCTGGCGGCGAGGCTGTCGTGGCCCGCCAGCGGCCAGGTGTATGGCCACTCCGGCAGCTTGCCGGAGAACATTCGCCACAGGACCAGTCCGGCCGAAAACACGTCGGACTGAAACTTCGGTCGGCCCATCGCCTGTTCCGGGGCAATGTAGTCGATCGTGCCCGAGCCCGAAGCCTTCAGCGAGCGCAGAACTTTCTTCGCGAATCCGAAATCGGCCAGCTTGAGCCGGTTGCCCGGAAATAGAATGTAGTTTTCCGGCTTGATGTCGCAATGGATGATGCGGTGCTCGTGGGCGTGCGCGAGCGCGGCCAGCGCCTGTTCCGCGAGGTCCATTGCCCGCGCCGTCGAGATACGGCGTTCGAGCCGGTCCGCCAGCGACTCCTCGCCCAGTTCCATCGCGATGACGAGGTGGCCGCCGACGTAGCTCGCGTTCTGCACCGACAGGATGTTCTGGTGCTCGAGCTTTATCGCGACACGAATCTCGTGCAGCACGTCAGCAAGGCGCAGACGGTCGAACTTGGGCAGTTTCAGCGCGACACGGGTGTCGTGGATCGTGTCGTAGGCGCGGTAGACTTCCGCCAGCGAGCCCGTCGAGATACGGCTCAGGATCCTGTACTTGCCAAGTTTCTGTCGCGCCTTGAGCAACTCCGCACCGCCCTGTTACGGGTACCGACGCGGAAAATAGCCGAACAGGCGCCGATTACACAACCTCGAACAACCCGGCGGCGCCCATGCCCCCGCCTATGCACATCGTGCAGACGACGTACTTGGCCTTACGGCGCTTGCCCTCAAGCAGCGCATGCCCGACCAGCCGCGCTCCGGACATCCCGTACGGATGCCCGATCGAAATCGCCCCGCCGTTGACGTTCAGCAGCTCGTTCGGAATGCCCAGCTTGTCCCGGCAATACAGGACCTGCACGGCAAAAGCCTCGTTGAGCTCCCAGAGCCCGATATCGTCGATATTGAGGCCGCTGCGCTCGAGCAGCTTCGGCACGGCGTAGACAGGACCTATGCCCATCTCGTCCGGTTCCGTGCCCGCAACCGCGATGCCGCGATATATCCCGAGCGGCTCGATGCCGCGTTTTTCGGCCAGCTTCGAATCCATCACGACCGCTGCCGAGGCGCCGTCGGACAGCTGGCTGGCATTGCCGGCGGTGATCACGCCACCGTCGAAGACCGGTTTCAGGCTGCTCAAGCCGTCGGCGGTCGTATCCGGGCGGTTGCCCTCGTCACGCGCGATCGTCACTTCGCTGAAGCTGACATCGCCGGTCGCCTTGTCCACGACGGCCCTGTTCGCCGTCAGCGGCACGATCTCGGCATCGAACAGCCCGGCCTCCTGTGCGGCGGCGGTGCGCTGCTGGCTTTGCAACGCAAACTCGTCCTGGGAGTCGCGGCCGATCCGGTAGCGTTTCGCGACGACCTCCGCAGTCTCGAGCATGCTCATGTAGATGGCCGGCGCAGCCTTGAGCACGTTTGCATCCGTGGCGCGGTACCGGTTGTAGTGTTCGTTCTGCACCAGGCTGATCGACTCGACGCCGCCACCGACGACTATCGGCATGTTGTCATCGAGGACCTGCTTCGCCGCGATGGCGATCGCCATCATGCCTGACGAACACTGCCGGTCCACCGTCATGCCGGCGACGCTTACAGGAAGACCCGCAGCCAGCAGCGATTGGCGGGCAACGTTCAGTCCGCTCGAACCCTGCTGCATCGCGCAGCCCATGATCAGATCTTCTACCTCGCCGGGATCGACGCCGGCGCGAGCGACCGCTGCACGTATGGCGTGGGATGCCAGCGTCGGCGCCTCGGTATTGTTGAACGCTCCGCGGTACGCTTTGCCTATGGGTGTCCGCGCCGTCGATACGATCACTGCTTCTTTCATTCCCGCTCTCCCGGTTCGGTGGCGCTCAGCCGATTTTTATGCCCAGCGCCGCCGCCTTTTTCAGAACCTTCATCGTTTGCTCGCTGCCGGCCTGCAGTTCCTGCTGTCCGTCTGTCGCCGCGATCTGCTTCCAGCTGTCGGCAACATGGTCTGCGTCGCGGCTGCCAACGTCCAGAAAGACGCCGGGCGTTTCCTGGATCACGATTCTCGCGAAGACGCCGGCCCCGGCCGCCAGGATCTGGTGCGTCGGCGCATCCTCGCTCGCAA
Organism: Gammaproteobacteria bacterium; assembly: GCA_029884165.1. Lineage (GTDB taxonomy): Bacteria > Pseudomonadota > Gammaproteobacteria > Steroidobacterales > Woeseiaceae > JAOUIH01. Next base: position 9,612 of record JAOUIH010000094.1, read on the forward strand.
GGAATACGACCGCGGGTGTCACCGACGCCGGGTCCAGGAGTTTGAGAACGTCCTCCGTCATTATGTCCTCGGTCATTCGCGTCGCGGCGATCGGCGCCAGCGCGTTGACGCGGATGCCGTATTTCTGGCCTTCGAGAGACAGGGAATTCATGAAGCCGACGAGGCCCATCTTGGCCGCACCGTAATTCGTCTGCCCGAAGTTGCCATAGATGCCGCTGGAAGAGGAAGTCATCACGATGCGACCGTACTGGCGTTCACGCATGTGCTCCCACACGGCCTTGGTACAGTTCACCGAACCCATCAGGTGCACGTCCATCACGAGCCGGAAATCCGCCAGGTCCATCTTCGCAAACGTCTTGTCGCGCAGGATGCCGGCATTGTTGACCAGCGCATCGATTCGCCCCCAGCGATCCAGCGTCTCGGTAACCATCGCTTCGACCTGCGCGTAGTCGGCTACGTTGGCGCCGTTGGCCATCGCCTCGCCGCCCTGTGCCTCGATCTCGGCTACCACGGCCTCGGCGGCCGCACTGGACGCACCGGTCCCGTCGCGCGCTCCGCCGAGGTCATTGACCACGACCTTCGCGCCGCGGCGCGCAAATTCCAGGGCGTGACAGCGACCCAGACCATGGCCCGCGCCGGTCACGATGACAACCCGATCGTCGAAACGGATGCTCACGTTGCTTACCTCTTGCTAGCGGATGCCTGTCAGCCAGGCAGTATGAAAAGTGTCAGGATCTCGGCGACCAAGGCGGGTTTCTCCTCGCCCTCGATCTCGATGGTCATGCCTGTCTTCACCAGCAGCTGCCCGGGCGCCTTTTCGCCGATTTCCAGCAGCTTCGCGTGCGCGCGCACGCGGCTGCCGACCCTGACCGGCTGCACGAAGCGGACCTTGTCAGAGCCGTAGTTGATCGCCATCGCAACACCTTCCGGGCGAACGCCGCACTGCCCGAGAAAGTGCGAGATGAGCGACATGGTCAGGTAGCCGTGCGCGATCGTGGATCCGAACGGCGTCTGCGCCGCGCGTGCGGGATCCACGTGGATAAACTGGTGATCCAGCGTAGTGTCCGCAAAGGCGTTGATGCGTTCCTGGTCAATGGTGAGCCAGTCGGAAGGCGGCAGCGCTTTCCCTACATAGTCCTGAAGCTGGTCCCTGGGAACGGTCTGCATTTGTTGTCCTGCCCGCTTGTTGTTGTTACTAGGGGGCAGCTGATTCTAACGGGTTTGCGCCGAAATGGGGCAGTTCGCCGGCCTGCCCGCGCCTCGCGCCGATCGGTTGATGCAACGCAACTGTCACCGAAGCTTAAGCTCCCTGTCAATTTAGCAACTTATGCTCGACGGACGTAAGCGGGTAAATTTCGAGGTGCACGTGCCTTTATCGTGTCGCAGCCTGTGGGTTTCCGACCTGCACCTGGGGACCGGCGCAGCAAAAGCCGCCGAGTTGCTGGATTTCCTTGCGGCAGTCCGCCCCGATCGAATCTACCTGGTCGGCGACATCGTCGATCTCGAGCGCATCCGGTCCCGGCCGATGTTTCCGGAATCGCACCGGCAGGTTGTGAGGTACCTGCTCGACCTCGCCGGCTCCGGCACGGACATCGTCTATATTCCGGGCAATCACGATCACGAATTCCGTGCGCTGTTCGGGCGCCAGATCTGCGGCATCCCCGTCCTGCCGGAGGCGACTCACGTCACCGGACGCGGGGAAAGGCTGCTGGTTACGCATGGGGACATCCTCGATGGTCGAATCCGGCAGGGCACGAATCTCGAACAATTCGGTGCCGCCGCTTACAGCGTTTTGATCGATCTCGATGCATCGATAAATGCCGTTGGCCGACTGCTCGGCCTTGGCCACGTGCCGGTCAGCACCTGGATCAAGCAGCGCCTTGGCGCGGCGCACGACTACATGCAGCGCTTCGAGCGCACTGCCGTTGAGTACGCCTCTGAAAGAGGCTTTGACGGCATCGTCTGCGGCCACATTCACCGGCCTACGCTCGCCCGGGTGGCCGGCTGCCTGTACGCGAACGACGGCGACTGGGTCGAGCACCGGACCGCGCTGGCCGAGCTTGCCGACGGCAGGCTGCAGCTGCTGCAGTGGCAATCCCGGGTCGTCGGCATCGATAGCTTGCCGTTTACCCGGCAATTGGCCGCCTGACATGGAGTGGGAATTCGAAACCGCTGCGGACGGCCGGCCCTGCTTCGGACTCGACGTCGAATCATTTTCGGAGTATTGGGACGACAGCCTGTCCGACGCTGCCAACATCGAGGCAATCGAGTGGTGGCTGGGCCGGCCGCTCGTCGAGCAGCCCCTGGAAGCCGATCAATTTCAGGCCGAAGATCGCCCATCGTGATGCCCGTCGTTTAGAATCCGGCCTGGCTCCCGAGCGGCAGGAACTCCACAGGTGGGCAAGCCCGGCAATACCGGTATGAGACGAATCCTGCGTGCCACCCGCTATTCGGCACAGGGTTTTCGACAGGCGTGGCGGCACGAGGCCGCGTTCCG
>JAOUIH010000095.1 GCA_029884165.1 Gammaproteobacteria bacterium
GTCGGCCGATGCGCTGCGGGCGGCGCTGCAAACGATGATCGCCGGCAGCGAGCAGCATGGCGGCATCGAGCGCTATATCGATGCCGTGAAGCTGAAGAGCGACATGTTCCGGCAGGCCCTGGCTGGTAATGCAGCCACCGACCTGGAACTCGAAACGTTCATGGGGCTTTGCACCTTCATGGCGACGGTGCGTCGCCGGGTCGGCAACTGGCTGACTGGCGGCTCCTTCGAGGAAATGCGCGTAGCCATAGGAGACCTGCTGGACGACGCCCGGCACATCGACTCCCGGATCGAGCATTTTTGTGGCCGTTTCCCGCAGGACAAGGCACACCGCTGGGTCAGGGACCTGGCCGCGGAAATTCTGCACAACACCGACCCGGAGCGTGTCCCGCTGATGAACCGCTGGGTGTGGGACGCTCGTGCCAATACCGGCGTGTTGCGCGAAATCTGGCATGCGGACGATATCGACCACATCAGGATTGGCGTAGGCGACAGCTACGGGACATTCCTGATGTTGCGGGAGGAGTTGAGCCAGTTCCTGTCGGACAACGGTTTCTTCCGTGACGTCCTGTACTACGTGGATGTCCTGTGCGCGCAGGTCTATGCGCAGTACATCTGCGAACAGGGCGGCAGCTATTTGCGTGCTGACTTCTCTGCGCCGGAGGATCCGATGCAGCACACGCGCCGACTGCTCGGACTCGATGGAGTCCGGCCGGGCAGCGGCAAGACCAGGCTCAAATCGATTGACGGCGAAGCCTTCGTGCTCGAAAACGAGCCATCGATGGACCAAACGGAAACCTAAATGCCTATCCATGAGAAATCGCTGATCCGTCCCGAAAACCTGAAGACACACGACCAGCTCGTGATCGATGGCGTGGACGTATCGGGACACTGGAGCACGTTCATCGAATCCCGTGTCGTCTCGGACTACAACGAGGCGCTCGAGGCCGAGATCGCGTCCCTGCCGGGCGGCGAGCACATACATCGGTGCTGGCAGTGCGGTTCTTGCACCAACTCCTGCACGGTCAACGCGATCAACCCGGATTTCAATCCGCGTTACTGGATCTACCTGATCCGCATGGGCATGGAGTCGGAGCTGCTCAGGGACAAGGACATCATCTGGCAGTGCGTTTCCTGCAACAAGTGCACCTATGCATGTCCGCGGGACGTGTTTCCGGAGGGCGTCATGAAGGCAACAGCGCACTGGCTGGAGCGCAAGGGTCACACGGCCAAATCGCCGTCCATGCATTTTGACGAAGTCTTCGCGGAGCAGGTCCTCAAGACGGGCAGGATCGAGGAAAGCCGCACGATCCGGCGATTCTTTGCGCGCACGAAACAGGGGCTGTTCCAGGACTGGATGGTCGAAATGGTGAAGGGCCTGCTTCGCGGGTTGCCGGTCGGGCTCCTGACTCGCATGGGCCTCGCGACGCTGATCGCGCCGCGCACCAGCAACTGGTCAAAGGCCTCGGCCGCGATCCAGGAATACATCGACGAACAGCACACGAAGCAGGAAGAGGCGATGAGTCTTGCCCAGCTTATAGACACTGCACGGCGAGATGCGGCGGCCTAGGCCCCAGCAACGGAACGATTTATGACGACGAAAGACAAGTACAAGAAGGTTGCTTACTACCCCGGCTGCGCGCTGGAAGGAACCGGGCACGCCTACAACCGCTCAACCAAGGCCGTTGGCAAGGCGCTTGGCCTCGACCTGGTCGAGGTCAAGAACTGGAATTGCTGCGGGGCGATGGAAGTCAAGAACATCGATCCGAAGATTCAGACCTACCTGTCGTCCCGCGTCATGTCCGTAGCGGCGAACGAGATGGGTATGGACGTGGTGATGGCGCCCTGCAACGGCTGTTACCACAACCTGAAGAAGGCGGAATACGACCTCAAGAACGACCCGTCTTCCGTCGACGTGGTAGGCAAGCTGTCCGACAAGGCCGGTCACCAGGCATACAAGTCGGGCCAGGTCGAAACGATACACGCACTCGACTGGATCAAGGGGGCCATCGGCGAGGAAGGCCTGAAGGAGCGAATCAAGAATTCGCTCGCGGGAATCAAGATCGCAAATTACTACGGCTGCATGTATACGCGCCCCAGGCACATCTTCCCGGAGAAGGACCAGGGCCCGGGCAGCGAGTCCACATCCAAGCCACATTTCATGGATGACCTGCTGGCCGCAGCCGGCGCCGAGAACGTCGACTTCCCGTTGAAGACTGCCTGCTGCGGAGGCGCGCACACGATGTCGGATAGCGACACGTCGACGCGGCTGGTGCTCAACATTCTGAAGGCGGCAAAAATGGCGGGCGCAGACGTGATCGCAACCGAGTGCCCGACCTGTCACTCGGGCCTGGAGATGCACCAGATCCGTGCCGAAAAACGGCTCGGCGAAAAGGTCGACATAAAGATCCTGTATTTCACCCAGTTGATCGGCATGGCCCTTGGCCTCAAGCCGAAGAAAGTCGGCGTGCATGAAAACGTATCCGACTCGATGTCCTTCCTGAAGGAAAAGGGCCTGGCATGAGATCGATCGACGCCATCGGCACCGCCATCGAGACGCCGACCCGGGAAGCGAGTCCGGAGCAGGCCGCGGGCGAACTGCTGGCGCTCGCCGAGGAGGTTCTGGAGCACTGGGTGCTTGCGAAGGGCGCGGCTCCGACGACGGAAACGCGCGAGGGATTCCGCCTGCTCGCACTGCATCGCCAGGGCGCGCAGGGTGACCCGAGTTTCAACGCCTGCCGCGAGACCTGCCGCGAGGCGGCCTATCACTACAACCTGGTGACGATGCAGCCCGACTCCGCCGCAACCGATCAGCGGCTCGAGATGATGCGGCTGATCGTCAATCATCTGTTCCTGTTCGTCAGCGGCAAGATGCAGGTTGCGGGTCTGGGCGAGTTCTGCTGTTCGTCGAAACCCATCAGGCTGGCGCCAGGACAAGAAGACCGGATTTCAAAGGAGGCTTAAAATGCCAACGGTACGCGGATGCAATCTTCCCGATGATCTCCTCTACGACGTGGACAACCACATCTGGTTCAAGGATCAGGGCGACGGCACGGTGAAGCTGGGAATGACCGCCGTCGCGACCGCGATGGCCGGAAAACTGGTCGCTTTCACGCCAAAACGCGTCGGCAAGTCGATCGCGGCCGGCAAGTCCTGTGCGACGCTGGAGTCCGGCAAATGGGTCGGCCCGGCGAAGTCGGCGGCGGGCGGCGAAGTGGTCGCCATCAATGAGGACCTGGCCAGGAATCCGAGCATTGCGAACGACGATCCCTACGATGCCGGCTGGCTGATCGTCCTGAAGCCCGAAGACTGGGCCTCTGTATCGGGCTCGCTGCTGCGCGGCAGTGACGTGACGTCTGCCTACGAGGCCAAGATGGACTCCGAGGGCTTCGCGGGCTGCGCCTGACAAATCAAGTAAGGATCCGACATGAGCAAGGCAACTGGCACGGTTACACCGGGCGACTTCAAGCAACTCACCGAGTTGCATGACATGGCGTCGCACGCGTGTGAACTCCTGAAGGCGATGGCCAATGAATGGCGCCTGATGATCCTGTGCCAGCTGTCCGAGGGCGAAAAGACGGTCAGTGAGCTCCAGGAACTCCTGGGCCTGAGCCAGTCGGCGCTGTCGCAGCATCTCGCTGTGCTACGTCGAGAAAAAATTGTGCGAGCGCGCAAGCACGCGCAATCGGTCAGCTATTCGCTGTCCGGGGACGAGGCCACGAAAGTCATGGAGACACTGCACGATCTGTTCTGCGGAGCGCAGCGCGGCAATTCTTGAGTAAAGGCAGACGACGCAACAAGCGAGGGGCTTCAACGTCGCTGCCCATTTTTGCTGGTCGATATAGAAGCTGCCGACCAGTTGGAGAAATCGATGAGTGGCATGAAAGGCAGTACCGTGGCCCGCGTAGTGGCCCTGACGTTACTGGGATCCAGCGGCGCGGCCCTGGCTACCAATGGCTATTTCACACACGGCGTCGGCGCCGAATCCAAGGGCATGGCCGGTACGGGTATCGGCTCCAATGGGTTCAGCGGGCCGATTATCGTCGCGTCGAACCCCGCGCTCGGCGTGTTCGTGGATGACTCATGGGAGGCGGGACTATCGTTCTTCAGCCCGCGACGCAGCTTCTCGGCATCGCAAAGCCAGCTGAACGGGGCAATCGTGAACGGGGTGCCGACTTTCGCGATCGGCGCCGGTTCGTTCGACAGCAGCAGCGAGTGGTTCCCGATTCCCTACGTCGCAAAGAACTGGAAGCTGGCCAACGACCGCGCGCTGACCTTCGTCTTTTACGGTCGCGGCGGCATGAATACGGACTGGGACAATTCGAATGCGTCGGCCACGTCGCTGGCCTGCGACCCGACGGGCCAGGCTCCCGTCACGGGACCCGGCCCCTATTGCTCCGGCAAAGCGGGAGTGGATCTCTCGCAGGCGTTCCTGTCGCTCAATTACGCCGGCAAGGTGTCTGACCGGTTCACCTGGGGCATCGGACCCGTGTTCGCCGTCCAGATGTTCGAGGCGAATGGAGTCACGGCCTTCACGCCATTCACCAAGACATTCGCAAGCTCGATCCTCGAGACGGGACTTCCGGCACCGGCAACGGCGCTCAGCAACAACGGGCACGACATGTCCTATGGCTGGGGCATCGCCGGCGGAGTCTGGTTTGGTCTGACGGATGCCGTCAGCGTTGGCCTGGCCTACCAGTCCAAGATGTCGATGAGCGAGTTCGACGATTATGCCGATCTGTTCGCCGAGGCGGGCGGTTTCGATATCCCGTCCAGTATCAAGGCCGGTATCTCTTTCAAGGCTACCCCGACGGCTCGCATCAATCTCGATGTCGAGCACACGAGTTTCAGTGAGGTCGATTCGGTGGGTAACCCGATGATAAACATCGGCGGCTGCCCGACGGCAGGCTTCGGCGGCACGAATCTCGAGAACTGCCTCGGCGGTAATGCAGGCGCCGGGTTCGGCTGGGAGGACATGACGACCTACAAGATCGGCGTCGAATGGGCCGCCAACGAGCGGGATACGTTCCGCTTCGGGTACAGCTACGGCGAGCAACCGATACAGCCGGCGGACGTGCAGTTCAACATCCTCGCGCCGGGCGTCATGGAGCAGCACATCACGTTCGGCTGGACGCGGGTTCGTGAAAACGGCAACGCGATGACGTTCTCGTTCATGTATGCACCGGAGAAGTCCGTAAGAGGCCCGGCGCTGTTTGACAATCCGTTCGATCCGTCGCAGTCGCAGACGATCGAGCTGACGATGGACCAGCTCGAGTTCGAGTTTTCGTACCGCTGGTAGGCGGTTCAGAGCCCGCGCGCGGGTAACGCAATGATGGGGTGCGGACCGAAACGTCCGCGCCCCTTCTTTTTCGTGCAAGTTGTCCGGGCTCGTTGCGCCGTCTGCGCCGGCAGGTCATTATCGTCGGGTTCGTTGCCGGACCGTCCGACCATGAGCATCAAGCCGCCAAGTCTCGGAATTCGCCAGAACCTCGCACAGTTCACGCTGCTGGTTGTCGTGAACGCGTTCGTTGGTGCGATGGTCGGCATGGAGCGGAGCATACTGCCGGCGATCGCCGAGCAGGAGTTCGGGCTGGCGGCCCGGTCGGCCATACTCTCCTTTATCGTCGTGTTCGGCGTCAGCAAGGCGCTGACCAACTATTTTGCAGGTCGGTTCTCGGATGCCTGGGGGCGCAAGCTCATACTCGTCGCCGGCTGGGTTATCGCTGCGCCGGTGCCGTTCATCCTGATGTGGGCGCCGGACTGGTCCTGGGTGCTGTTCGCCAACCTGTTGCTCGGCATCAGCCAGGGGATGACCTGGTCTACGACGGTGATCATGAAGATCGACCTGGCCGGACCGGAGCGTCGCGGATTCGCGATGGGGCTGAACGAATTCGCAGGTTACTTCGCCGTTGCGGGCGCGGCGCTCGCGACAGGCTATGTTGCGGCGACCTGGGGGCTACGCCCGGAACCCTTTTACCTGGGCGTCGGTTTTGTCGCCTGCGGCCTGCTGCTGTCGGTATTTCTCGTGCGTGAGACCCGGCACCACGCAGACCACGAGGCTCGCGTACATCACGCGGAAGCAATGGCGGGGCAGCCGTCCCAGCGGGAGATTTTTCGCCGGACTTCGTTTACCGACCGCAACCTGTCATCGGTCAGCCAGGCCGGACTCGTCAACAACCTGAACGACGGCATGGCCTGGGGCCTTTTCCCGCTGTTTTTCGCCGCCGCCGGCATGAACCTCGCACAGATCGGGTGGCTGGCCGCGATCTATCCGGCTGTCTGGGGCGTCGGCCAGCTATACACTGGCGCGCTGTCGGATCGGATAGGCCGCAAGATTCTGATAGTCGGCGGCATGTACTTGCAGGCCCTTGGAATAGCGGTGCTCACGCTGTCGACTGCGTTCGCCGGCTTTGCAACCGGCGCTGTTCTGCTCGGCGCGGGCACCGCTATGGTTTACCCGACTTTGCTGGCAGCCATCGGGGACGTCGCACACCCGGGCTGGCGCGCCTCGGCCGTAGGAGTCTATCGGCTATGGCGGGATCTCGGCTATGCGGCTGGTGCCGTTCTGGCAGGCGTCGTTGCCGACCTGTTCGGCATGGCGGCATCGATGTGGTGCATCGCGGTGCTGACTGCCCTATCCGGCGTGGTCGTGCAACTTCGCATGCGGGAAGCAAAATGAGATCCTGAATCGCTCTCCGGCGATTCGGCGTCCGACGTCGCGCAACCGGGGCGGGGACGGAGCACATGCGGAAGTAACAATTGCGGACCCCGGACGGTGGGATCGGTGTTGCCCGGATCGTCCGGCATCGCTGCGAAGACAACACCATATTGTCGGAGGCAACGATGTTCATCGGACATTTCGCGGTGGCGCTCGGTGCGAAAAAATACGCGCCGCAGGTGTCGCTCGGAGCGCTGTTCCTGGCCTGCCAGTTGGCGGACCTCGTCTGGCCGAATTTCGTCCTGCTCGGCCTGGAATCGTTCGCGATCGACCCCGGCAACACGGCGATGACGCCGCTGCATTTCTCTTACTACCCGTATTCCCACAGCCTGGTCGCGATGTCACTGTGGGCTGCTCTCTTTGCCGCCCTGTATGCGTTGCTCCGCCGCGGCCGTGTTCGGCCGGCTGTTCTGCTGGGAGCAGTCGTTCTCAGTCACTGGTTCCTTGACGTGCTGACGCACCGCCCCGACATGCCGTTGGCTGCAGGCGAGTCCGCGCGCATCGGTTTTGGCCTCTGGAACTTTCCCGTCGCGGCCGTCAGCGTTGAGGCGGCGATGTTTGCGGTGGGAGCCCTGGTCTATCTGCGGCAGACGCAGGCCGTGGATCGGCAGGGCCAGCTCGGCTTATGGGCGCTCTTAGTCCTTCTGGCCGGCGTGTATGCGGCCAATGTCGCCGCGCCGCCACCGCCGTCGGCTGCAGCTGTCACCTGGTCGGCGCAGGCGATGTGGCTGTTTGTTGCCTGGGCTTTCTGGGTCGATCGCCATCGGGCACCGCGTTCCGCGGCATAACGGAGTTGCCCCGATGCTGCGCGCCGGTCAGGCTGCGGCGTTCGACTCGTCGATGTGCTCCGCCAGCACCTCGACCAGGCTGCCCAGATCTTTGTCCCAGTGCCAGTGCTCCTTGCTTTCGTCCATGGTCAATCGGCAGTTCGCGCAGGCGGATAGCATCGTGTCGGCGCCAGTCTGCTCGACCTGGTCCATCTTGAGCTTGAAGACCTTGTGCCGGAGGCCTGCAGCGCGGCTCATCGCCTGTACGCCGCCCCCGCCACCGCAGCACCAGTTGTGATTGCCCGTCGGCGTCATCTCGCGGAAGTCGGTTGCGAATCCGTCGAGAAGATCGCGGGCGGCCTGCGTGGCGCCACCGCGCCGCGAGATCTGGCAGGGATCGTGGTAGGTCACCGCGTCGCCCATCGGTTTCAGCTTCAGCTTGCCCCGGCGCTTCAGGTCCGCGAGGAATTCCGTGATGTGGACGACTTCGAATGGCAGCGGTTTGCCCAGGATGTTCGCGCCTGCCCAGCGCAGCACACCGTAAGCATGCCCGCACTCCGGGATGACCACCGTCTTCGCTCCGACAGACTCCGCCGCGTCTACGATGCGCTGGATCATGATCTTCGCGATGTCGCTGCGGCCGGACAGGAAGCCGAAGTTGGTGGCCTCGTAGCCCTTGCTCGATAGCGTCCAGTCGATACCGGCGTGGTTGAGCAACTTCGCCATTGCGACGAGCGAGTCGGGGTACTTCATCAGCTCGATCGACGAAACGGTCAGGAGCACGTCCGCCTTCTCCTTGTCGAGTGGTATGTCGACCTCGTTATCGTCGGCCAGCCATTCGACCCGATCTGCGAGCACGTCGGCGGAAACGCCGAGCGGGCTGCCCTTGTCACGCGCGTTCTCGGCCGCCTGCAACAGGTCCGGCGGACCGAGGCCCGCGGCAACGAATGCCTGCCGGGACGCGGCGACGATGGACGCGATGTCGATGCCCATCGGGCAAACCATCGTGCAGCGCCCACACATGGTGCAGCTGTCGAACAGCAGCTCCTCCCATTCCTGCAGATCCTTCTCCGTGACCTTCGGTGCGCCGCCGAACCACGACAGCGGCGGCTTGCTGCGCTTGTAGGTTCGCGCCATGGGGAACAGCTTGTAGGCCGGCGTGTACCGGGGATCGTCCGTCACGGCGTAAAAATGGCAGGCGTCGGCGCAGTGGCCGCAATGGAGGCAGGCCTCCATGTAAGCGCCGAGGTTGCCGCTGATCTGGGCGAGGAACCGGTTGGCTGCCGCCTGAACGTTGATTTCGCGTGTCATGACCTGTTCTCCTCAGCTCACGCGGATCTGGATCAGTTCGTCGCCTTGCGGGTCCATGACGTGGACCGCGCAGGCAATGCAAGGGTCGAAGCTGTGGATCGTCCGCTGGATCTCGAGGGGCTGCTTCGGATCGGCCAGGCTATGGCGATCCATCAGTGCTGCCTCGTAGGCGCCCGGCTGGCCCGCGGCGTCCCGGGGGCCGGCATTCCACGTGCTCGGCACGACGGCCTGGTAGTTGTCTATCTTGCCGTCCTTGATGACGACCCAGTGCGCAAGGCCCCCGCGCGGGGCCTCGGTGAAGCCGACGCCACGAGCCTCGCGCGGCCAGGTGGCCGGGTCCCAGAGCTCGTCATTGTGCACGGCCAGGTCGCCAGCCTTGATGTTCGCCAGCAGGTTGTCGAGCCAGGCGCTCATCTGGTCGGCGATGATCTTGGTCTCCAGCGTGCGTGCCGCCGTGCGGCCAAGCGTCGAGAACATCGCTTCGAGCGGTGCATCGAGCTGGCGCAATACGGCCCCCGCAAGCTCGCGGGTCGGCTCGTGACCGGACGCGTACAGCATCAGCACGCGCGCCAGCGGTCCGACTTCCATCGCGTTGCCTTTCCAGCGCGGCGCCTTGAGCCAGGAATAGCTGTCCTGCACATCGAGGTGCTCGTACGGTGGCTGCGGACCCGTATAGTTCAGGTTCGTCTCGCCGTCGTAAGGGTGCAGGCCGCGGTCCTTGCCGCCTCCGTAGTCGTACCAGGAATGAGCGACGAACTCCTGCACCTGCGTCGGGTCGTTGAGGTCGATCGGATGGATCGTCGACAGGTCGCGGTTCAGGATGGCGCCGCTCGGGATCAGCCAGCTCGCGGGATCGTCCCGCCCGGCAGACGGGAAGTCGCCGTAGGTCAGGAAGTTGCCCAGTCCTTCGCCGCGGGCGAACCAGTCCTTATAGAAAGAGGCGATCGCGATCGTGTCGGGTACGTAGACCTGGTCGACGAACTGTGCCATGCGCTGGATGATGTCGCGCACCTGGTTAAGGCTGACGATATTCACAGCCGTGGCGGCCGAGCCGCCGGTCGCAGACGACGGATCGTTGCTGATTGGTGATGGAGCCCCGCCGACCATGAAGTTCGGGTGAGGGTTCTTGCCGCCGAAGATCGTGTGGATCTGCACGACGTCCCGCTGCCAGGCAAGCGCCTCGAGGTAGTGCGCCACCGCCATGAGATTCGCCTCCGGCGGCAGCCGGTACTCGGGGTGGCCCCAGTAGCCGCCGGCGAATATGCCGAGCTGGCCGACCTCGACGAAGTCCCGCACTTTTTTCTGCGTGTCGGCGAAATAGCCGGGGCTCGATTTTGCGTATCCCGATATCGATTGCGCGAGCTCCGACGTTGCCTTCGGATCGGCCGACAACGCGGAGACGACGTCAACCCAGTCCAGCGCATGCAGGTGATAGAAATGCATCACGTGGTCGTGGACGTACTGCGCAGCGATCATCAGGTTGCGAATGAGCTGCGCGTTCGGCGGGACCTTGTAGTTCAGCGCGTTCTCGACGGCGCGCACCGATGCAATACCGTGCACCAGCGTGCATACACCGCAGATCCGCTGCGCGAACGCCCAGGCATCGCGCGGATCGCGACCTCGCAGGATCAGCTCGATGCCCCGCACCATCGTGCCGGAGCTATAGGCTCCCGTAATTGCGCCATTTGAGTCCGTCTCCGCCTCGATGCGCAGATGTCCCTCGATACGCGTGATTGGATCTACGACCACTCTTGCGTTCATCGGTGGCTCCCTTGTTCGTTGTAGCTGACTACTGGATTCATATCTGGGCCCCACGGTGCGCGAGGTGGGTCCCGATCTGGCTGCGAGTGACAAACACAAGGGCCAGGTGCATGAGCTTGCCGAAGGGCAGCCAGATCAGGAAAAGTTCGACGCTCAGTATGTGTATCGCGAGCAGCGTCTCGTAACGGACCCACAGGTGGCTGTTCGCGAGGAGGCCGGTCAGCACCGGCAGGAACGTCACTAACCAGCTGAAGTAATCGTCGAGCGTGGAGATCAGCCGCTGTACCGGGTTCAGGAACCGCCGCACCAGCGCCACCATCATCGATGCAATCGTAATGACGCCGGCAGCGTAGATGACGTTGTTCGGCAGGCTGGGCCACGCTACGCCTAGCAGGTCACGGAAGAAGACGATGTGCGGCGCAAAGCCGATAATTACGATGAACAGGCCGACATGGAACACGTAGCCGTTGACCAGTGCGAACAACGAATGCTTTCCGAAGGCCTTGTCCGGAGCGGTTCTCCGGATGATCTCCCGGGTGGCGGCGAACAAGGCCGGCCGGGTTCCGGGCCTGGCCGCGGAACGGTCTTTCGTGCGGGGCATCAGGAACAGCGACACGATACGCCACAGGAAACCCAGAACAAACACGGCGAGCGCGAACTGCAGCGCGGGCCCTCGGGCAAAGTCCAGGAGCTCCATATCTCAGCCCTCCTTCATGGCTTTGTTCTTGCGGTGCCGCGCCATGGCGGCGCTGGCAGCGCCGAGCGCCGCACCCGCGACCGCCGCGCCGGCGATGAACTGCCCCGGCGTACCGATGCCGGCCGAGAGCGGCTTGTAGAAACCACCCTTGTCCCAGAATCCCGGCTCCGAGCAGCCTATGCAGCCGTGCCCGGACTGGATCGGGAACGACGCGCCGCCATTCCACTTCTGCGTAGCGCAGGCGTTGTAGGCAATCGGTCCCTTGCAACCAAGCTCGAACAGGCACCAGCCTTTGCGCGCGCCTTCGTCATCGAAGCTCTTGGCGAACATGCCGCGCTCGTAGAACGGGCGCCGGTAACACCGGTCGTGGATCGTCTCGCCGAAGAACGCGACCGGCCGCCCGAGGCTGTCGAGCTCGGGGATCGAGCCGAAAGACAGCACGTAGGAGACAGTGCCGGTCATCGCTTCCGGGATCGGCGGGCAGCCGGAGATATTGATCAGCGGCTTGTCCCGGACGATTTCCGAGATCGGCACGGCCCCGGTCGGGTTCGGCCTCGCGTAGGGGATGCCCCCGAACGCGGCGCAGGTCCCGACGGCAATGACGGCAAACGCGTCGGCGACGGTTTCCTCGAGCATTTGCAGATTGCTGATCCCGGCGATCGTCGAATAGACGCCGTTGTCTTTCGTCGGGACAGAGCCGTCGACGACGACGATGTATTTGCCTTTGTTTTCCTGCATCGCCGCGAGCCGCGCTTCCTCGGCTGCATGGCCCGATGCGGCCTGCAAAGTGTGGTGATAATCGAGCGAAATGAAGTCGAAG
>JAOUIH010000242.1 GCA_029884165.1 Gammaproteobacteria bacterium
GACAGGGCAGGGCGGAAACGGAGCTGCACCGGCAGGTGTTCCGGCCCTGGGGCAGCTACGACAGCATCGACAGCGACGAAGGCTTCCAGGTAAAGCGCCTTATAGTCAATCCGGGCGCGGTGCTATCGTTACAGAAGCACGCACAGCGTGCCGAACATTGGACGGTGGTGCGCGGCACGGCTCGCATTACGCTGGACGACAAGGAATTCGACCTCAAGGTCAACGAATCAACGTATATCCCTGTCGGCGCGGTGCACCGCATCGCCAATACCGGCAGCGAGCCCGTGCACATCATCGAAGTGCAGTGCGGTGATTACCTCGGCGAAGACGACATCGTGCGGCTCGAAGACAACTACGGCCGGCAGGGTTCGAATACCTGAAATTGCTTCGTCGGCCTGCGGCCTCCCCGCAAATATCAGGAAAATTCGCCATGAATTAGCCGCTTAAGGCCTTAGTCTGCTGCGGTATTCGGTTATTTTGTCTCTACGTCAGTCACTTGGAGAGGTCCGACCCCCGCCCTCCGGTAACGTCACCGCGAACTCGATGGAGTCCAGTACAGCCGGCGAATGGCCCGCGTGCTCGAGGAATTGCGTCCAGCGCGGATCGGCGCGGATCGGCGCATAGAGCGGCTGGAGAAATTGCTCGGTGAGCCCGTCTTCGTTTTGAGCGATCGCTTTGTTCAGCCAGACGAAGGCGCCATCGACATCACCGGTGAATGCATGTACCTGTGCAACCTCGGAGGGCCATTCCTGACCCCAGCGGTCGATCAGCTCCGCGAGTCTGTTGTCGTATTCTGTCTGTCGGCCCAGAGCATGCATTGCCAGCGCGATGCCCTTGACGCGGTATTCGTCGTCCTGCTCTTGAGCAAATGCCTGCAGCGCCGCTTCGGCCTCTCCCTTCATCAGCAGCGCTTCGCCGACGCCGTAATTTGCATTGAGCCTCCCGGGATTCAGCAGCAGTGCTGTGCGATAGGCGGAAATGGCATCGTCCCAGCGTCCGGCGTAGTGATAGCTGCGCCCAAGGTTGATATGGCCGGCCGTGTTGATCGGGTCGCGGCTGACCGCGAATTCCACGAGCGCAATGGATTGGTCCAGACGGCCGAGTGCGATCAGCAAATAGGCTGCGTCCAGCATAGTGCGAACGTCGGCCGGGTCCAGCGCCAGGGCACGTTCGTAATGACGGGCGGCGGTGGCCAGATCGTTGTCGAACACCATCGCAATCCAACCGAGATCCGCGTGCGCCGGGGCATATTTCGGGTCGATCGACAATGCCTCCGCCGTCGCCTCACGGGCCAGCGCCAGGCCCTCGTCGACAGGCCGCAGGCCTGCGCCGGCCTGGTTGATGTAGTTCCGGGAAAGGCCGACCCAGGCGGCACTGTACGTCGGGTCGATGTCCAGCACCTGCCCGAGCAGCACGATCGCACGTTCATAGTCATCGGCATTTCCCAGGCGGCCCAGATAGCGGGCTTGCAGGAACAAGGAATAGGCACCCGGGTCGGTTTTCCTGGCCCTGGGTGCGTCACCGAGCAGAGTGATTTTGAGTTTATCCACCACCGACGTCGCGATCTCTTCCTGAATGGCGAACAGGTCATGCAGATTACGGTCGTAGATCTCCGACCAAAGGTGAGTGTCGGAGCGGGCTTCGATCAGCTGCACGGTGATACGGACTCGATTGGCGACTTTCCTGACCGAGCCCTCGAGGATATGCGCCACGCCAAGTTCCCTGGCCACGTCGGCAATCTTGATGTCCTTGCCCTTGTAGGAAAACGCCGAGGAACGGGAGATGACGCGCAACTCGGGAACTCTGGCCAGCAGATTGAGCAGTTCCTCGGCGATACCGTCGGACAGATATTCCTGGTCCTTGTCCTGGGACATGTCCGCGAACGCCAGCACGGCGATGGACCTGTCGCCGTAACTCCTGATCAGCGCCTCGGTGTGGCCTTCCCGGCGGGCTTCTTCGGCGACGCCTGTCAGTTGCTCGGCCAGTCGTCGCTGCACCGTAGCGTCACGCTGCGGGCCCAGGATGAACTTGTCGAAGGCGAAGTATCCGAGCGCCAATGCTAGGAGCACCATGATCGTGCGATCGAGTTTCTTGCCGGTACCTGCGGTGATCGATACGCTCCGGTCAACCTCGCTTTCCTTCATCAACCCTTGCGGTGTCAGTTCAAAAGCCCAGGCGAAGATCAGCGCGGGAACGATGCCGATGGCCAGCAGGATGACGACGATTCTCGCGGGCGTATTATCAAAGCCGAACAACGGGAAGATTGTCTCGGCGATCTGAATGATCAGCCATGCCGCCACGCCGTAGGCGGCTGCCACGCGTAACACGTTGCGACGTTTGAGTTCGTCAAATACGGACAAGGAACGGCATCCTGCTGGCCATCGCCGCGCTCAAGCGTAGCGGTTCACTCAGGGATTGCCAAACGAAGCCGGATATCGGCCCGGGATGCTCGCCGGCAGGTGAATCTTGCCAGGCCCCGTTACTGCGCGAAGGGGAGCTTGTGCGCTTCGAAGCACGTGCTGCCGTCGTTGAACGTAATCCTGAGCCTGATCGTAAACGTGCCCCATTCGCGCGTTGTGAGCGCGAAGGGCCGCTGCGCGGTGCCGAGCGCGGAGACCGGAACCGTGACCCTGATACAGTGATTTGGCAGCGCGCTCAATCTCAACGTGCACGTTCACCGGGCACATCCCTGTGCCCGGCCCTTCGGGCAGCCTGCGGCCTCCTCGCAATGACGGAGATTCCGTCATCGCACGCCTCCCCCGTCATTGCGAGCGCAGCGAAGCGATATTCCGACGTCAGTTCCGTCATTGCGAGCGCAGCGAAGCGATCTTCCAACGTCAGTTCCGTCATTGCGAGCGCAGCGAAGCAATCTTCCCGCCAACGCAATCATTTACAAACCTCCGGATACAGATCGCGCCATTCAGGATTCAGGCTTTCAACCAGTCGAATTTTGGCCGCTCTTGATCCACCCTTGATTTGCTTCTCCCTGCAAATAGCAGCGTA
>JAOUIH010000243.1 GCA_029884165.1 Gammaproteobacteria bacterium
GCGCGGTAGAGGACCCGCTGCTCTATCTCACGCACAACGGCCTGACGCTCCAGGAAATCCTGCTGGACCAGCCGCGCCTGCTGGTCGGCCGCTCGGAACACAACGACCTGTCGATCAACAGCCGCTACGTCAGCCGGCATCATGCTCTGTTCATTCGCCACGGCGATGCGACCTTCCTGATGGACCTGAACAGCACGAACGGCACTTACGTCAACTCGCGCCGCGTTTCGAACCACGTGATGGCGAACGAGGACATCGTCACCATCGGCAGTCACCGGATCAAGTTCGTGCATGCAGCCGCGGACAACCGCGCCGACCTCAACGGCCAGAGTTTCGACGATACCGTGGTTATGAAGAGCCTCGGCGATCTGCGCCGCATGCTGGCGCGCGAAAACACGCAGACGCTGCCGCTCGAGGAAATCGGCACGCTCGGCCCCACCGAGAAGGCCGGCTAACGGTCAGGCGTTTTCGGTCTTGCGCAACCCGCCGTCGGCCCGGACGCCCTGGTGGTAGTAGCGTTCCTTGAAGTGGCGCCGGCACATGGAGACGTAGCGGTCGTTGCCGCCTATCTCTATCTGCGAACCCTCCGTCACAGCGTTGCCGTTCGCGTCCAGCCTTATGACCATGGTCGCCTTGGACCCGCAGTGGCAGATGGCTTTCAGCTCCTTCAGGTTGTCGGCCCAGGCCAGCAGGTACTTGCTGCCCTCGAAGGGCTCGCCCTGGAAGTCGGTGCGCAGCCCGTAAGCGAGGACCGGGATATCGAGCAGGTCGGTAACCTGGCCCAGCTGGAACACCTGGTCTTTTGTCAGGAACTGGGCTTCGTCGACCAGCACACAGTGCAGAGGCGCCTCGGCGCAGCAGGCAGAAACCGCCTGGAACAGGTCGTCCGAGCGCGCGAATGTCGTCGCAACCGCTTCGAGCCCGATGCGGGACTTCACGCGCCCCGCGCCGTAGCGATCATCCAGTTCCGGCGCCAGGATCAGCGTGTTCATGCCGCGTTCCCGGTAGTTGTAGCTCGACTGCAGAAGCGACGTCGACTTACCCGCGTTCATCGAGGAGTAATAGAAGTACAGCTTGGCCATGGTCGTCGATTGTGCGGGCCGCGGGCCCGCAAGTCTCGCAAAATGGCATCCGGGTCGCAATTCGCGTGGCGGGCGGCCCATTCGATACACTCCGGGCACCCGGAAACTGCACGCGGAGACAGACGCCGTGGCCGAAGCGCGCCGCAACGCAAGCCTCATTGCCGTCGTCGCGGTGGCGGTCGTCGCGCTCGTCGGCTGCCGCCTCGCCGGCCTCGCCACGCCCGCACTGTTCGCCAAGCTTGCCGCATCGAGCGGCTTCGTCCTGCTGGCCTGGTTTGCCGGGGCGGCCGGTACCCGCTACGGCCGCTGGATCCTCGCCGGCCTGGTCCTGTCCTGGTGCGGTGACCTGCTGCTGGAGGGCGGGGACCGGTATTTCCTGGCCGGGCTGGTGAGTTTCCTGCTGGCTCACCTGGCTTACATCGGTGGATTCCTGGGTCGCGGGGTCGCTCCAAGCTGGGTCGCAGCGGCGCTACTGCCGCTGGCGGCCGTTTCCGGGACGGTCTACGCGTGGCTCGAACCGTCAGTGCCGGCAAACCTGAAGCTGGCCGTGGGCCTCTATACGGCCGTCATCAGCGCCATGGTCGTCTGCGCGGTCGGGTCCCGTGGCCGTGGCGCCAGCTGGCTGCTCCCGGCAGGGGCCCTGTTGTTCTACGTTTCCGACCTGTCCGTCGCCGCGGGACAGTTCCTGCGGCCCGATTTCCCGAACTACGTGTGGGGCCTGCCCTGCTATTTCACCGGCCAGGTCCTGCTGGCCAGCAGCGTTCGCGTCAGCGAAGGGTCTCGCGGCTAGACGGCCCCGCAAGTGGCCCCGGTCGCCGCCCCGACCGGAACAGCGCTCCCCCCGAAGAGTTCATCAGGCATTCGTCGGCGTTTCATCCGGCCTTGTTCAGGTGCGCCGCGACCAGCGGCAGGACACTTCCGTCGTCCGGCAACCGGCCGGCACCCAGAGACGAAACCCAAGGAGTAGCCCATGAACAAGCCAATTCTCGCCCTGTTTCTCGCCTGCCTGGCGGTCCAGGCGCCGGACGTGCAGGCGGCGGACAAGGCCGATATCAAGGTCATGACCCAGAACCAGTACCTGGGCGCCGACCTCGGCCCGATCATCTCGGCACAAACACCCGGAGAATACGCCCAGGCGGTGGTGGACGCGCTGCAGTCCATCGCGGCCAACAATTTCAGGGAGCGTGCCATCGCGCTGGCCGAATCCATCCATGACCGGCAGCCACACCTGGTTGCCATGCAGGAAGTTTTTGCATTCGAGTGCATCGACGTTGGTTATGGTGCCTGCGCCTTTTTCGAACCGGCATTCAATGACCACCTCGACCTCGTCACGGCCGCGCTGCACCAATTCGGCAGCCAGTACACGGTCGCAGCTCAGATCCAGAACCTGAGCATCCCTACCGCGGCCATGGAGGCCAGCGGCATACCGGGCCTGCCGGTGTTTCTGCCCGGCATCGACGGTCCGGCCATGTTCGTCAGCGTGATCGACCGGGACGTCATCCTCGCGCGCTCCGACGTGACGGCCGTACCGGTGCGGATGGCTTGTGCCCGACCGGGCCCTGACGGGATCGGCTGCAATTACGCCAATGTTGCCAACGTCATGACGCTGGCGGGTCCAATCTCGATCGAGCGCGGGCACGTGGCGGTGGATGCCTGGGTACGCGGAGCCGAATATCGCTTCGTCAACACCCACCTCGAGGTGCATATCCTGGGCGGCAATCCGCTCTCGGCCGGCCTGCAGGCCGCACAGGCCAGCGAGTTGAGCTACACGCTCGCCTTCAACCCGCCACCGAACCCGGCCTCGCGGCTGATTCTCGCCGGGGACATCAATTCAGCGCCCACGCACGAGCCGATCGGCCCCTTCGTACCGCCCTACCGCCAGTTCGCCAACGGCCTGAACATTTTCGGCA
>JAOUIH010000096.1 GCA_029884165.1 Gammaproteobacteria bacterium
CAACACCGGGTCGCCGGTCGCATAGGCGAAGTCGACGTGCCGGAACTCGATGCTGCCGCGGACCCGCTCGAGATTTTTTGCTGCGTCGCTATCCAGGATCGACACAGGTGTCGCGATCAGGTCGAGAATACGCCGCGACGAAGCCATCGCGCGCTCGTAAAGGTCGACGGTCTCCGCCAGGCTGGTGAGGGGCCAGAGCAGGCGCTGGGTCAGGAACACGAGGACACCGTAGGCTCCTACGTTGAGCGTGCCTTCCAGGGTCATCCAGCCGCCCAGCAGGAAGGTCGCGATGAACCCGGCGAGGATCGCCATGCGTATGATCGGTATGAACGCGGAACTGATCGCGATGGCCCTGCGGTTCGCCACCAGGTAAGCCTCGCTGTCCATGCGTACCCGCTCGGCCTCGTATTCCTCCGTCACGAAACTCCTGATCGTCGTAATGCCGGAAATGTTCGAGGACAGCCTCGCGCCCAGGTTTCCCACTCGCTCGCGTACGTCTGCATAGAGCGGCTGGGCGCGGCGCTGAAAGTAGAAGGCCCCGAGGACGATAGCCGGGATCGGCGTGAAGGCGAGCAGGGCAATGAGCGGCGACACGCTGAAAAATACGGCGCCGACGGCGACCACCGTCGTGACGACCTGCAGCAGGTCATTGGCGCCGCCATTGAGGAAGCGCTCCAGCTGGTTGACGTCATCGTTCAGGATGGTGACGAGGTTGCCCGTGCTTCGGTCCTCGAAATAGGCAAGGTCGAGCTCCTGCACGTGCGCATAGGCGTCGAGCCGCATCGAATGCTGCAGGTCCTGGGCGAGATTCCGCCACAGCACCAGGTACAGGTATTCGAACAACGACTCGAATGCCCAGACCAGGAACGTGATTCCCGCGAGCAGGCCCAGTTGCCACTTCGGGTCGGGAATGCCGAGCTCGGCGACGAACGACGCCTTGCCCCGTACGACGACGTCTATGGCGATGCCGATGAGTATCTCCGGCATCACGTCGAACAGCTTGTTCAGGACCGAGCAGACCGAAGCCAGGACGATCCTGCGCCGGAAGCCGCGGGCGTATCGCAGCAAGCGCAACAGGGCGGCAAAAGAGGACTGGGCGGCGGTCGTCACGATGCTTGGGCGCGCGGCGTTCGGTGAGGATAACGGCTGGTGATTCTAGCGCGTTGCCCGTCCTCGGCGCGCCGTCTCCGGATCGCTGACGAAGCAGCCGCCGGCTGCCGCGTGCCCGGGTTCGTCCGGGGCCTGTCAACCACCGGGGTCGTGCCGCGTTACTGCAACTGCCGCTGCGGAAAGCGGTCATAATTGCCGATCGTTGTACGAGGAAACCAAACGATGAAACTGCCTGTTTTCTGCCTGCGCCGCGCCACGCTTCTCGGGCTCGCCCTGCTGCTGCCGCTCGGCCTGCAGGCGCAGACGCTGTCCGATCTCCAGCAGATGAGCCCTGCAGAGCGAAAGGCTTACTGGGAATCCCTGTCCGACGAAGAACGCGAGGCCAGGCGCGAGCAACTTCGCGCGGAGCGCGACGCCATGAGCGAAGAGGAACGCGCAGCGTTTCGCGAGCAGATGCGGGCTCAGCGGCAGTCCATGTCCGAGGAAGAACGCGAGGCCCAGCGGGCCGAGCGCCAGGCCCGCCGGGAGGCGCAAAAGGCGGAATGGGCCAAGCTGTCGGACGAGGAGCGCCGGGCCAGGCGCGAGGAGATGCGCCTGCGTCGCGAGGAGCACCGCGCGGAGTGGGAATCGATGTCCGAGGAGGAGAAGGCCGAGATTCGCAAACTGCAGGGGCGGCCGGAGGGCGGCCGCCGCTGACCAGGCGCCGGCAATCTCAGGCTTTTTTCTCGGGCCGGTTCACGAAATAGATGCCGGCCGCTACCAGCACCAGCGCGGCCAGCAGCATCGATGTCAAGGGCTCGTCCAGCACGAGCCAGCCCGCGAGCACGCCGAAGATGGGCGTCAGGAACGTGAACGAAGCCAGCTTCGGCGCCGGGTAATGGCGGATCAGCCAGAACCAGGCGAGATAGGTTATCGCGGCTACCCAGACCGTCTGGTAGACGAGGCTCGACAGCGCGAGCGACGAGAGCCGGACGATACCGGCCTCCCCGAGCAGCAGGGACCCGACAGGCAGGACGACGGCCGACACGCCGAGCTGGTAGAGCAGAGTCTTCGCGGCGGATGCGTGTGCGAGCGGGCCGGCCTTGATCACCACGGTCGTTGCTCCCCAGAAAACGGCGGCCAGGATCAACATCGAGTCGCCAATCAGCATCCGCCGCGACGGCAAGGTGAACGATTCACCGAAAGCCAGCACGATCCCGGCGAAGGCCAGCACGAGCCCGGCCACCTGGGGCGCTCGCAGTCTTTCTCCAGGAACGAACCACTGCGTGCCGATCGCGACTACGAACGGCGACATGTAGACGAATATCACGGCCCGCGATGCATGCGTGAAATCGAGGCCCCAGTAGATCAGCAGGAACTCGATCGCGAACAGCAGGCCGGCGGCGAGGCCCCACCAGAGCGTCCCGTCCCGGCCGAAGATTGCCTGTCCGCGCGACAGCATCCACAACGCAATCAGTATCGTCGAGCCGATCGAGCGGATTGCCGCCTGCATGACAGGCGATATGTCCGGCATCGTCAGCTTGATCGCGACCTGTTGACCACCCCAGCTCAGGCACAGCACGAGCAGCGTGACGATAGCGAGCGTGTCCAGGTGGCTCTTTCGTTCCATGCCGGATGGCACCGTGCCCGTTCTTCTTGTCGAGGGCGCGATGTTACGCCCGCGGACGAGGGTTCGCGACCCGGCCGGGTAGCTCGCGAACGCGATCCCGGAATCGCAACGTTCGCCGCTGCGGCGCGCCGAGCCGGGGGGTCCTGGCTGTACTTGACTCGGTATCACCCGCCACGGATATTCGGTCGCAGATTCGCGGCTGTGGATTCGCGACCTGCCACCGGATTGCAGCTATTGCCCGACAGGAGACACCCCGATGACCGATAGCACCCTGACGCGCCGCGACGTCCTGGCGGCAATTCCGGGCCTGGGCCTGGCCGCGCTGCCCGCGTCAGGTGCATTCGCACAGGAGGAGATGCCGCGGCGGCGCATACCGGGCACCGACGAATCGCTGCCCGTCATCGGGCTCGGCTCGAGCAAACCGGTCACGCAGATTGCCGAACGCGGACCTGAGCCATTGGCAAACGTCCTCAGGACGCTCGTCGATAACGGCGGGAGCGTCGTGGATACCTGGCCGCGTAATCCGGACAACGATGCGGCCTTCGGGGAGGTGATAAGCCGGCCCGAGCTGCGCGACGAACTGTTCATCGCGAGCAAGATCGACCGCAGCGGCAGGGAAGAGGGCGCCCGCCAGTTCCGCGACACTTTGCGCCTCTATCGCCGGGACGCCATCGACCTGCTCCAGGTATTCAGCCTTACCGACCTCGACACGCAGTGGAAAAACCTGCAGGACTTCCGCGAGCAGGGCACCGTCCGCTACCTGGGCGTGACGGTAGCGACGAAGGATCTGTATGAGCCGCTGGCGCGCTTCGTCGAAAAGGAAAAGCCGGATTTCGTCCAGGTCAATTACTCCATCAGCGAGCGCGAGGCAGAGGAGCGCATGCTGCCGCTCATGCAGGATCGCGGCATCGCGGTCATCGTCAACCGGCCATTCATGAACGGGGACCTGTTCGCGGCCCTGGGCGACCGGCCGGTGCCGGAATGGGCGGCCGAATTCCACTGCCGGACCTGGGCCGAGTTTTCGCTGAAATACATCCTGCCGCACCCGGCGATTACCTGCGTGCTGACGGAAACGAGCAATCCCGCGCACATGCGTGAAAATGCCCGCGCGGCTTTCGGCCGCCTCCCGGACGCGGCGCAGCGCCGGCGCATGGCCGAGTTGATCGACACCGTGTAATCAGATCGGGGCCATTGCATCCCCGAGTCATCGTCGCTGCTGCTGGCCTGAGGTATGGGCGAGGCAGGCCGCGAACTCTCAGGCCGGTATGCCGGCAACCTCGATCTCCGCCTCGAGGTGCACACGGGCCGACATGGAGTTCGTGACCAGGCAGGAATGCTCCGCTTTCTCGAGCAGCCGGCGGGCCTTGTCTTCGGACACACCCGCCGGGATCGCGAGCTTCGCCCGGACCCGGAAGTCGGTGAACCGGGTGACCTTGTCGACCCGGTCGAGTTCGCCGACTACGTCGCAGTCGAGCGACGTCCACTCGAATCGGGAAGCGCGGGCGATCGCGCGGAAGGAAAGAATAAAGCAATCGGCGACCGCGGCGACCAGCAGGGTTTCCGGCGACCAGAGGTTGCCGGGCCCGCCGAACTCGGCGGGCCCGGCGGATGCGATGCCCTCGAGGCCCGGGCTGTCGAGCGCGACATTGCCCTCGGTCCCGGCGGACGCCGTAACGGCGTAATGATGGGGTAAATCCTGCATTGGTCCGTCTCCTGTGCCTTCAGTCTAGCAGGGTGCTGAAAAACACCCTGCTGGCGCGAGACACGGATGTCTCGCCCGACGGTTCAAGCACGTAAGTGCTTGAACCGTCGGGAGCGAGTCCGGACATGCGCCGGACTCGCGACGCTGAAAAAGGTCTGGACGACCTTTTTCAACATCCTGCCAGGGTCGATCCGGGGCCGGCCGCCAACAATACGTAATTGACGAAGAACCGTCAGGGAACCGTCAGCCGCCGGTCAGGCATCCCTCAAGACGCTTGCGCGGGCCCGCTGCATGCTGCGATTTCGGAAAAAAGGAGGATCGGTCATGAACAGGATAGTTGAATTGGGCCTCGTCTTTGCATTGCTCTGTCTGCCCATTCCGGCGCTGTCGCAGGATCGGGTCGAGCCGGGCTGGTACGTCGGCGGCGGCGCGAGCCTGAACGACGTGTACTCGTACGACGATTACTGTTGGGGCTGCTACGGCTCGTCCGAATACGGTGACGGCGACATCGGGTTCACGCTGACGGGCGGGTACCGGATCAACGACTTCCTTGCCGTCGAGGGCTCCTATTTCGGCGAGAGTTCGATGCACTGGGACCAGGACGCGGTCCTGGTGGACGCACCGCCGGGTATCTATAACGTGGACGCCGACGTAACGCTCAGCTCGTTCCAGGTCAACGTCCTCGGCATACTCGCCGGACAGTTCTGGGAAGGGTACCTGCGAGCCGGCCTGGCGTTGTGGGATGCGCAGAGCGACCAGCGCCTGCTGCGATTCGGGACCGGCGAGGTCCTGACACGCGTCGTCGACGCCAGCGGCGAAGACCTGGTGATCGGGATCGGCGTCGGCCGGCGCTTCGGCAGCAACTGGCAGGTCCGCCTGGACTATGCGTATTACCCTGTCGAGGACGACCTCCTGGCGCTCGAGGGTAACGCCGAGCGGGCTTACACGGATTTCATGACCGTGCAGCTGATCCACCGATTCGGACCCCGGCGCGACTGAAAACCCCGGGCGGCGGTTCGGTCAGGGTGCGCGCGGCCCGTCGAGTTCGGCAATGGTCTTAATCGACGGCGGCCGGGTTCGCCGCAGCTCGGCGCTGACCGCCTCGACCTCGCCGAGAACCCGCAGGAAGTTGTTGCGGGCGAGCGCCTCGAGGTTCTCGTCGCTCCAGCCACGGCGGATCAGCTCGGCGAACAGCCGCGGGTAGGTCGAGACGTCCTCGAGGCCCTCCGGAAATTCCTCGGGCGCCACGCCGTAATAGTCGGCGCCGATCCCGATGTGCGCCACGCCCGCCACCTTCGCGAGGTGCTCGACATGGTCGGCGACATCGGCAATGGTCGCGCGTATCGGCTCGCCGTGCTCTTCCCTGTAAGCCTTTTCGATTGCCGCCCAGCCGTCGCCGGTCGGGTCTTCCTTCAGGAGCGGGATCAGCCCGTCGCCCCACTTGCGGATTTCCTCGTTGACGAACTCCGGGTAGAAATTGACCATGACGATGCCGCCGTTCCCGGCGAGCCGCGTCAACACGCTGTCCGGGACGTTCCGGGCGTGGTCGGTCACGCCGCGCGCCGAGGAGTGCGAAAAGATCACCGGCGCCTCGGACACGTCCAGCGCGTCGTTCATCGTGTCCGCCGAGACGTGTGACAGGTCGACCATCATCCCGAGGCGGTTCATCTCGCGAACCACTTCCCTGCCGAATTCGGTCAGACCCTCGTGCCGCGCGTCGTCGGTAGCCGAATCCGCCCAGTCGTGCGAATGAAAGTGCGTCAGCGTCATGTATCGAACGCCGAGGGCGTAATAGCTGCGCAGGGCGCCTAGCGAGTTCGCTATCGTGTGGCCACCTTCCATGCCGAGCAGCGATGCGATGCGACCTTCCCTGCGCGCCGCTTCGATGTCGGCCACGCTGACGGCGAAGGCCAGGTCGTCGGGGTACGCGGCAATGATCCGTCTCGCGATGTCGATCTGTTCCAGCTGCTGGCGCATCGCGTCCAGCGGCGACAGCGCGCTGGGGACGTATACGGACCACACCTGTGTCCCGACCATGCCCTCGCGCAGCCGCGGGATATCGGTGTCGAACGCCGCCCGGGCGGAGATGTCGTTTGCCGACACGTCGCCGCCGAACTTGTCGCGGATGACGTCCGGCAGGTCGTTGTGACCGTCAACGAGCGGCGCATTGCGCAGTACTTCGCGAGCATGCTGCAGGGCGGCGTCTTCATCCTGCGCCCACGCAGCGGTCAGGAATACAATCGAGAACAGCAGGATCGGCGCCCGCGTCTTCATCGTACTGGTCATGGTCGATCTCTCCTGCTCAGGCCGGCAAAGCGCGGGCCGCGCCGACGGCAAATGTGCGAATCAGTCCAGCCAGCCGAGTTTCAGCTGGCGCTCGTGCGCCGTGATCGCGTTGCGCATCAGCATGGCGACCGTCACCGGTCCCACGCCGCCGGGCACCGGCGTGACCCAGCTCGCGACCTCCATCACCTCGTCGGTCGCGACGTCGCCGACGATGCGGGTGTTGCCGTCCTCGTCGGTGATCTGGTTTATGCCGATGTCGATGACGGCCGCACCGGGCTTCACCATGTTGCCACGCAGCAGGCCGGGCTTGCCGACCGCTACCAGGACGGCGTCGGCGCGGCGCGAGTGAACGGCGACCGAGCGCGTCATGTGATGACACACCGTCACGGTCGCGCCCTCCGCCATCAGCATCATGGCCGCGGGTTTGCCGACGATCTCGGAGTGCCCGACCATGACGACCTCGAGCCCGTTCAGGGTCAGGCCGGTTTCACGAATCAGCTCGACCGAGGCCGCCGCGGTGCAGGGCGCCAGCGCGAGGTCGTTGTAGACGATGTTGCCGATCGACGCCGGGTTCATGCCCTCGACGTCCTTCAGCGGGTGCACGGCCGACTGCAGCGAGCGAATGTTGATGTTGCCGGAGACCGGCCGCTGCAGGATCACGCCGACGACGCTGGGGTCGTCGTTCATTGCCACGATCCGCGCCTTGCAGTCGGCCTGGGTCAGTTGCTCCGGCCACTTCTGTTCCTCGAACGGGATGCCGACGCGGGCCGCAGCGCGAGCCTGGTTCC
Organism: Gammaproteobacteria bacterium; assembly: GCA_029884165.1. Lineage (GTDB taxonomy): Bacteria > Pseudomonadota > Gammaproteobacteria > Steroidobacterales > Woeseiaceae > JAOUIH01. The sequence goes on from JAOUIH010000096.1 coordinate 7,496, forward strand.
TTATATATACGGCGACCTCGGGATGTTCGCCGATGCTGATCGAGACGAGCCGCCCGACGGGGTGAACCTCCCTGGCTTGCTGCACTCGCTCCGCGACCTCAGCGAGGATCCGGTCGCGTACCGGCGCTCCCTTGAGCAGTTGGTGTTCCTGCATGTTCGTATCCGCCTCGTTGCCTCCCGCCGGCGGTCCGAAGCGCCCGTGGGGGTCGGCAATTTAGCACGTCTCGCGCCGGTTTCGAGCCGAGGCGTGGCGCCGCGGCGAGCCGGCACCCCGGCGTGCTCCGAAAAACGGCCCGTGCAGTGGCCGGAAGCGGCGGCGCCGCTCAGATTCCCGCGTACCAGGACCAGCCGTTCTGGATTGCGCCCTGGCTGCCGTTGTCGTCGAAATGCTCGGTCACGACGATCCGACGCAGGAACTTCATGCTCTTGTAGCCGACCTGGGTCTCGACCCGCAGCCTGAGCGGCGCGCCGTGGCCGAGCGGAAGCTCGCGGCCGTTCATGCCGTAGGCCAGTATCGTCTGCGGGTGCAGCGCGTCCAGCATGTCGATCCCGTCGGCCAGGTCGTCGTAGGCGTGAAACTGCACGTAGCGCGCGCCCGGCTGCAGGCCGACCGCTTCGAGGATGCTGCGGAGCGGCACGCCCGTCCACTGGCAAATGGCTGACCAGCCTTCCTCGCAGGCGTGCCGGGTGATCTGCGTGCGCGACGGCAGGCGTTTCAGCTCGGCCAGCGTGAACGCGGCAGGTCGCAGCACGCTGCCCTCGACCGTCAGCTTCCAGTCGGCGAATTCGTCGGCGAGCAGCTTTTCGTAAACCGGCCCGTGTTCCGCGCTGTAAATGGAGCGGGCCGGGTCGGCCGGGTTCGTCGTACCGATCGCCGGCACCGACGAAATGTCACCGTAGTCGTACTCGCGCGCGAGCGCGTGCTCGGGCAGCAGCAAACGGTGCGCCTTGTAGGTCAGCAGGTCACCCATGCGGAGCAGGTGGCCGTAGGTCGGCGGCTCGGTCTGCCCGCAGCCGGCCAGTGCGAGTCCGGCGGACGAGGCCAGCGCTTTCATGAAGTCGCGGCGGGGCAGGTCTTCCTTGCCTTTCTTCATGTCAGTTCCCCAGGGTCATGGCGCGAATCTGCCGGCGGAAACCGGTGGCGACGACCATTGCAACGTGAGCCAACAGGAACAGGACCAGGGCCACGAAACAGAAAAAGTGTATCGTGCGCGCCGACTGGTAGCCCCCGAACAGGTCCAGCAGTAACGGGTAGCCGGCGGTCACGGCGGGCGCCATGGTGAGGCCCGTCAGCAGCATCAGCGGCAGGGCGACGAACACGACGACGGAGTAACTGAGCTTCTGCAGGAGACCGTAGGGCGGCCCTCCGCCCGAATCGTCGCCCTGCGGTTTCAGGTGATTCCGGAAATCGCGCCACAGGGCCGAAGGCGACAGTTCGCGGAGCCTCGGCAGCAGATCACGCCACAGGTGGCCGGTGGAGGCGCCGATGAGCAGGTAAGCCAGTCCCGTGGCGACGAGCACCCACGCCGCGAGGAAATGCAGGCTGCGGCCCCAGCCGTTTTCGTTGAAGAAATAGTCGTGCTCGTAGTCGCGGGTCGCGGTGACCGGTGCGCCGGGAACGTCTGCGAACAGCGTCGCGGGCCCGTAATCGGCGGGCCTGCTGTTGCCGCTGAGCGGGAATTCGATGAGCGCCGGCACCAGGTCGTTGCCGACCTCGCCCCAGTAGAGGCGCGGATGCACGGCCAGGATCATCACGCCTGTGAAGGCGAGCGCCAGGAATCCGGCGACGATGGTCCAGTGACAGAGCCGGACCCAGGCCCGGTGGCCCGATGATTGCGGTGGCGTTGCCCCATCGCCTGCTGCTGCGTCTCCTGCCGGCATCATCCGCTCCCCTGTGGCATGACCAGGCGGGTCTCTCGATTGGCCGAGAATACCGCTGCCGGCCGCCCGTGTCTGCCGCCGGCCGCGCTGCGGCGGCAGGGCCCGGTCGGCCAAATAAAAAGGGCCCCGTTACGGGGGCCCTGTCTGTCGTCCGGGATCTGCTGTGTATCGAGCCCCTCGTGGGGGGCCGTTACGGGGGATCTACAGGTCCCAGAGCAGCCAAATCATCCCGCTGAACGAGGCCAGCGCTATGGCTACCAGGATCATGTTGCCGACGTACCGGCCGGCCCGGGTCATAGTTGCGTCCATCTGAGTACCTGTGGAAGTCTGTTGATCGACGGCCGCTTGCCGCCGCGCGCAAGATTGCATCCCGCGTCCGTAGGAAATCCATGCCGCCCGGACCGGCCATGCATAGGAATTTCATAGGGTTCGTCCGTTTCGCGGCGCCCCTCGGCTCCTGGACCAACGGGGCGATTGATTCGCGTGTCAGGATTGACCGATGCTACGGGCACGCCCACCGTCGGCGGCGCACAACGGATCTCGAATGACCGAGCACAGGATGCCGGCTGCAAACCGAAACGAGCCGGGAGTAACGGCGACGGATCTTCCCCGCGAGCTACGGCCGCTGCGCGAACGCGCCGGTGCCCGACTGCTGGCGCTGGCCGTGACCACGCTGCTGATCGGCGTGGCGCTCGCGGTCGGCATGTTTCTCGAGCACCAGCTAAGGCTGCCGAACATCCTGCTCGTCTTCCTGCCCGTCGTGCTCTTCGCGGCCGCCCGCTACGGACTCCTCGCGGCGTCCTGGGCCTCCGTGCTGAGCGTCCTGGCGACGAGCTACTTCCTCGCCCCGCCTACGCTCTCCTTCGCTGTATCCGATCCGAGCAATATCTGGGCCCTGCTCATCTTCCTCGCGGTAGCCATCGTAACGAGCGGCCTGGCCGCGCAAGCCCGCAGCCGGGCGGCTGCCGCCGACCGGCACAGCCGCATGGTCGAGGCGCTGTATGAGTTCAGTTCGACCCTGGGCGCCATTTCCGACGGCGACGCGCTGAGTCGGGAGGCGGCACAGCGCATCGAGGCTCTCCTGCAGTCGCCGGTCGTCATGCTGCTGCCGGGCGACGATAGCTTGCGGCCTGTTGTCGGTTCGCTGTCGGCCACGCCGCTGAACGAGATGGAATTACGTGCGGCATCGCGCTGCCGCGAGACCGGGTTGCCTGCCGGACACGGCACCGGTACCGATCCGGGCGCGCGGTACCTGTTCCTGCCGCTCGAGGCAGGGCGAGGTACGCTGGGAGTCATCGGGCTGGCCCCGCAGCGGCAGGCGCGGTCTCTGAATGCGGAACGAAACAGGCTGCTCGATACATTGATCCGGCTTGTCGCGATCAATCTCGAACGTGCGGAGCTCGCCCACGAGATCCGCCAGTCGGAAATCTTGTCGGCCACCGAGAACCTGCGGGCAGCGCTGCTGACGTCTATTTCCCATGACTTCAGGACTCCCCTCGCGTCCATACTCGGTAATGTGTCCAGCCTGCGTGAGTACGGTCATCTCTATGACGAACGAACCCGACAGGAGACCCTGGCCGCTACCGAGGAAGAGACGCGCCGGCTGAGCCTGTTCGTGGACAACCTGCTGCACATGACGCGCATCGACGCCGCTGCCCTGCGCCCGACCATGGAGCCCGTCGATCTGAGTGACCTGATCGGCTCGGCGCTGCAGCGAGTCGAGAAACGCCTTGCCGGGCAGCGCGTCCGCACCGTCCTCGATCCGGACCTGCCGATGGTCCCGCTGGATTTCGTGCTGGCCGAGCATGTGCTGGTGAACGTGCTGGAGAATGCCGCGAAATTTTCGCCGGCCGGAACCGAAATCACGATCACGGCGAAAGCCGAGCATCGCGAAGTCGTGTTGCAGATCGAGGACGAAGGTCCCGGCATACCGGCGGCCGACCTGTCGAGGATCTTTGACCGATTTCACCGGGCGTCGGTAGCGGATCACCGGCCGGCGGGCGTCGGCCTGGGGCTCTCCGTATGCAAGGGTTTCGTCGAGGCCATGGGTGGCAGAATCGTCGCCGGCAATCGGACGTCAGGACCGGGCGCCGTCATTACGATACGGTTACCGCTTGCACTGGCGGAGAACCGAGAGTGAGCACCGGAGACGGCGTGCGCGTCCTCATCATTGAAGACGATCCCGGCATGCGCAGGTTCCTGCGCAACACGCTCAGGGTGCAGGACTACGCTGTGCTCGAGGCGGCCTGCGGTGACGAGGGGCTGCGCCTCGTCGAGCAGAATGAGCCGGAGCTCGTCGTACTCGACCTGGGCCTGCCGGATCGTGATGGGATGGACCTGATCCGCGAAATTCGCAATTCCTCGAACGTTCCCATCCTGGTGCTGTCGAGCCGGAGCGATGAGAAGGGCAAGGTGACGGCGCTGGATCTCGGGGCCGACGATTACGTCAGCAAGCCCTTCGGTGCGGACGAACTCATGGCGCGAATACGCACGGCGCTGCGTCACCGGCTCGCGACAGAGGGCAGCCCGCCGGTGTTCTCGAGCGGTGGCCTCGTCGTCGACCTCTTGCATCGCCGGGTAACG
>JAOUIH010000244.1 GCA_029884165.1 Gammaproteobacteria bacterium
GCCGCGCTGCTGCACGAGGCAATCGGCGACCAGCTGACCTGCGTGTTCGTCGACCACGGCCTCCTGCGCCATCACGAAGGCGACCAGGTGATGGACACTTTCGCGGAACACATGCACATCAACGTGATTCGCGTGAACGCTGCCGAGCGCTTCTTCGCGGCGCTGAAGGGCATCAGCGACCCGGAGCAAAAACGTAAGATCATCGGCGGCCTGTTCATCGACGTGTTCGACGAGGAAGCGCACAATCTCGAAGGCATCAAGTGGCTGGCGCAGGGGACAATCTACCCGGATGTCATCGAGTCGGCGGGCGCCGAAACGGGCAAGGCGCACGTCATCAAGTCGCATCATAACGTCGGCGGGCTGCCGGCCCGGATGCGCATGAGCCTCGTCGAGCCGCTGCGCGAGCTGTTCAAGGACGAAGTGCGCAAGATCGGCATCGAGCTCGGCCTGCCGCGCGAGATGGTCTATCGCCACCCGTTCCCGGGGCCCGGTCTCGGCGTGCGCGTGCTGGGCGAAGTGAAGCCGGAATACGTGGCCCTGCTGCAGCGGGCGGACGATATCTTCATCCACGAGCTCCGGGCCAATGACCTGTACGACAAGGTCAGCCAGGCATTCGCGGTGTTCCTGCCGGTCAAGTCCGTCGGTGTGATGGGCGACGGCCGCCGCTACGATTACGTCGTCGCCCTGCGCGCGGTCGAAACGATCGACTTCATGACGGCCCGATGGGCTCACCTGCCATACGAATTCCTCGAACACGTTTCGCTCCGGATCATCAACGAGGTCGACGGCATCTCGCGCGTCACGTACGACATATCCGGAAAACCGCCCGCGACGATCGAGTGGGAATGAACGGCTGGTCGGATAGCGACCAATCCCTGATGCAGGAAGCCCTCGCCGAGGCTCGCGCCGCGGCGGATGCCGGCGAGGTGCCGGTCGGGGCGGTCGTGGCAAAAGGCGGCCGAATCGTCGGTCGCGGCCGTAACCGGCCGATCACGGACCACGATCCCAGCGCACACGCCGAAATAGTCGCTCTGAGGGATGCGGCGGCCGCAGCAGGAAATTACCGGCTGCCGGGAACGGCGCTGTACGTAACCCTGGAACCCTGCATCATGTGCGTCGGCGCCATGTTGCACGCGCGCGTCGCCCGGCTCGTGTTTGCCGCGTACGACCCGAAGGCCGGTGCTGCCGGCAGCGTGCTGGACCTGTGCGCCGACCGGCGCATGAATCACCGCATCGAGGTGAACGGCGGCTTGCTCGAGGACGAGGCGGGCCAACTGCTCCGGATCTTTTTCGAATCACGGCGCGACTGAGCGAACGCCTCAGAGCGCCGCTATTTCGAGTTCCTCGAGTTCCTCTTCCTCGCCCGGCTCGTCGGGTTCCGGCTCCGGTTCGTTCTCCGTCAGCCACAGGATGATGTTGTAGTAGCTGCGGATATTGTTGACGTAGAGCACCGGCTCCCAGCCGCGCGCGTAGCCGTACTGGACTCGCGAATACCAGCGCTGCTTGGCCAGCAGCGGCAGCGCCTCGCTGACGTCCACCCACTTGTCAGGGTTCCCTCCCTGCCATTCGACGATCTGGCGCGCATCCTTGATGTGATTGAAGCCGACGTTATAGGCGGCGAGCGCGAACCAGGTGCGGTCCGGCTCCTCGATCGTATCCGGCAGCCGCTCCATCTGGCGCGCAAAGAATTCGGCCCCGCCGAAGATACTGCTCTGCGGGTCCATCCGATCCTCGATGTCCAGATACTCGGCCGTCGCCTCGGTCAGCATCATGATCCCGCGTACGCCGGTGGGGGACACCGCATGGGAGCGCCAATGTGACTCCTGGTAGCCAATCGCGGCGAGCAGTCGCCAGTCGACGCCATGCTGCCGACCGGCGTCCGCGAAGAACGACTGGTAGCGGGGCAGGCGGGTCTCGAAATGGCGGATGAACGAGCGCGTGCCGACGTAATCGAATTCCTTGGTGTGGCCGTAGTAGCGGTCGTGAACCTGGGCGAGCACGCCGCGGCGCGCGGAACGGATCAGGTACTCGTCGGCGCGTACCAGCAGGCTCGCCCCGTCGTCCTTGCGGAACGCCCATGAAATCGGGTCGTCGATGGCCAGGTCCAGGGCAACGCGCAGGTCGGGATAGAAATGGCGCTGGATATTGAAGTCCGTGCTGTCGGCTACCGTGAAATCGATCTCGCCGAGCGCGACTTTTTCGAGCAGGTCGACGACTTCCTCGTCCGCGTTCTGCGACCACTCCAGGTCCGGGTAGACGTCTGCGAGCATTTCCATCATTTGCGAGTGACTGCTGTCCGCGATGACCTCGACCTTCCGGCCGATCACTTGCTGCACGGACTGCGGTTTGCCCGTGCCGAGCTTGTAGATCAGGTGCATGTCGACCCGTTCGTAAGGAAAGCCGAAATCGAGGAACTCGCGCCTCGCGGCGGTCGCCGACAAGCCGGCCGCAGCCAGGTGCGCCCGCCCGGAGAGCAGGTAGGGCATGATCTCAGAGATGTTGTCGACGGTTTCCAGGACCAGTTCGACACCGAGGTCGTCCGCGAAGCCCTTGACGAGGTCGTACTCCGGCCCCGCCGGGCCTTCCGCACCCACGTAATAGGTCGTCGGCGTATTGCGGGTAACGACGCGAAGTTCGCCGAGATCGAGGACCTGCTCCAGCAAGGGGGGCGGAGACGAGCAGGTGCCAACGAGCGCCGCGATCAGTGCGTAAATCAACAGCCGCAAATTCACTCTCCGTTTGCCGGGCCTTGCGGGCGATTCGCCCGGCCGCTTGTTATTGTTCTTTTCGACCCTTCTGCGGCGCCGGAATTCACCGTTCCGGCTCTTCTTTGCCGGCCCGGCAGGGCGCTCCCGACTCCCCACCCGATGGCAGACAAGTGGCAGCCAGGCGCGCATAGGCTACCTCAGGGGGGGCTGAAATACAGCGCGGGACCGCGGTCCGGGTCCGCGCTGAGGCCTGAAAAATCAATGCTGACAGT
>JAOUIH010000245.1 GCA_029884165.1 Gammaproteobacteria bacterium
GCAGGCCGTCGCGCCGGTGATGAAGCGCGAGGGCCGCGGGCGCATCCTGTTCATATCGTCGGGAGCCGGCCTCAGGCCGTCGCTCACCGGCATCCAGGCCTACACGGCGGCCAAGCACGCGCTCGTCGGCCTGACGAAGCAGCTGTCCTGGGAACTCGGGCCCTTCGGCATCACGGTCAACTCGGTGGCGCCCGGGCTGATCCTGTCGAATCCCAGTTCGATACGGCAGTGGGAGAGCTACACACCCGAACGCCAGCGCGCGATCGTCGAATCGACGCATACGCGGCGCCTGGGCCAGCCGGAGGACATCGCGGCCGCGGTCCTGTTCCTCGCGTCGGACGGCGCGGGCTGGGTCAGCGGCCAGGTATTGTCGGTCGACGGCGGTCGATCCTGAGCGACCGGGAGGTTATCAATGAAAGTCGCAAGCCGCGCAGTTCGTGCTGCCTTTTTCCTGCTAGCCGTGTCGTTCCTTCCCGCGTGCGGCACCGGACCGGTATTCCAGCACGACTTCGAGTCCGGAAACCGCCCGTGGAGCGATGCGCGATTCGACGATGCGCCGGGCAAGTTCACGTTCGCCGTCTTCGGCGACCTGAACGGCGGCGAGCGCGATCGTGTATTCGACATTGCCGTGGCCCAGCTCGCGATGCTGCGGCCGGAGCTGATCGTGGGCGTCGGCGACCTGATCAACGGTGAGACCGACGACCCGGCCATGCTGCACGGGGAATGGGACCGGTTCGACGAGCGCGCGAGCCGCGCTAAAGCGCCGGTGTTCTACGTCGGCGGCAACCACGACCTGACCGGCGAGCCGTTGCAGCAGGTCTGGGACGAACGCTACGGCAGGCGTTATTACCATTTCGTGTACAAGAACGTCCTGTTCCTGGTGCTCGACACGGAGGACAACACGCCGGAGCGCGCCCGGCACATCTTCGAGGCGCGCAACCACGCGCTGCGGGTGTTCGAAGAACAGGGCGAGGAGGCGTTCGGGCGCACCGAGTACGCGAACCTGCCGGAACTGCCGGCCGGGAACATCACCGACGCGCAGTCCCGCTATTTCGTCGACGCGATCGCCGCGAACCCGGGTGTGCGCTGGACCTTCCTGTTCATGCACAAGTCCCCGTGGCTGCGAGAGGACCTCGACGCGTTCACCGCGATCGAAGATGCGCTGGCCGGCAGCCCGTACACGGTCTTCAGCGGCCACAATCACGTGTACAGCCATACCGAGCGCCGGGGCCGGGACTACATACACCTCGGCACGACCGGCGGCAGCCAGGGCACCGGGCCGGGCCGCTCGATGGACCACGTGACGCTGGTGACCGTCGCCGATGACGGCGTCGACGTCGCGAACCTGCTGCTGGAAGGCATCCTGGACAAGACCGGGCACGTTCCGCTGGGCGGCGAGGACGTCTGCTTCGAGGCGGCGCGCTGCGCCGACGCGCACTAGCAGGATGTTGAAAAAGGTCGTCCAGACCTTTTTCAACGCCGCGAGTCCGGCGCATGTCCGGACTCGCTCCCGACGGTTCAAGCACTTACGTGCTTGAACCGCGGGCGAGACGTCCTTGTCTCGCGCCAGCAGGGTGTTTTTCAACACCCTGCTAGCCCGGGGTTCAGCCCTCGGGCAGGTTCTCGAGCAGGAAGCGGCGGATGTTCTCGCCCATGACCAGCCGGATCTCCTGTTCGGTGAACCCGGCGCGCAGCATCGCGTCGGTCAGTACCGCGAGCTCGCTCGCGTCGAAGGTCACGGCGGTAGAGCCGTCATAGTCGGAACCCAGTGCGACATGCTCCTCGCCCAGAAGGTCGATCGCGTAGCGTATCGCGGCTACGACGCCGTCGGGCGTCACGTCGCAGACAGCGGCGTCCCAGAAGCCGATGCCGACGAGACCGCCATGCGCGGCAACGTCGCGCATAAGTTCGTCGCTGAGGTTCCGGGCCGTATCGCAAACACCCTTGATCCCGCCGTGCGACAGTACGACCGGGCGATCGGATAGTTCCAGGACTTCCGCCACCATCCTCGGCGACGCATGGGCGACGTCGAGGATCAGGCCCAGCTCGTCGGCCCGCCTGACCACGGCGCGACCGAACTCGGTCAGGCCATCACCGCTGATCCCGTGCAGCGAGCCGCCGAGTTCGTTATCGAAGAAATGCGTGAGCCCGGTGATGCGCAGGCCTTCTTCGAACAACGCATCCACCTTCGCAATGTCGCCTTCGAACGGGTGCCCGCCCTCGGTCAGGTAGACAGCGCCAATGACCTTCTCGCCCCGCTGTCGCCGCGCCGCAAGCTCGCGCACATCGTTGCGGTCCAGCAGCAGCACGACTTCGCCGGTGGCCGCGAGGTCTTTCAGCTTGTCGAGCTGGTACACGGCCCGTTCGTAAATGCTGGTCCAGGTTCGCGGCGGCCAGAACTGCGCGATTGCCAGCAGCGTAATGCGGTCGGACGCGTCCTCGTTGCGCTCGTAATTCTGGCCGGCGGGGCTCTTGGTCGTCGCGCTGAACACCTGCAACGCGATGTTGCCGTCGCGCATCCTGGGAAGATCCATGTGTCCGTGCTCGGCCCGTTTGCGGAGATCGCGCTTCCACAACAGCGAATCCGTGTGCAGGTCGGCGACGAACAGCGTCTCGTGCAGTGCGCGCGCTGCGTCACTGATGGAGTAGGGCTCGTGCGGCAGGTTGACGTTCATCCCGCGCTCGATTTGGGCCGGGAGGAAGCGGTCGGCGTAAACGAGCAACGCCAGGACGACGAGTACGGCGATGACCGCCAGCTTTTTCATGTTGCGTGTTTCCTCGCGGGGGCGGGCCGGGACAGGAGATGCTACGCCGCCATGGCGTAACAGTCGAACCGGCGCAAGCGGCGCGCCCGGGCACCCATGCGTTAGAGTGAACAGACTTCCGTCGCAGCCGGGGCTGGTGGCAGATGAACGTCGGATCTTACTTTCTAAGCTATGCGTTTCGCCCGTTCTTCCTTTTGAAC
>JAOUIH010000097.1 GCA_029884165.1 Gammaproteobacteria bacterium
CCGCGTTCCATGCTAGCGCCGACCCGCCGGTCGAGCATCAGGCCAAGGTAGCGCTGCAGCAGGTTTCGTCCGAATCTCGTTTCGAATCGCCAGGTCACGAGCGTATCGCTATCCTGGCGGGCAAGCGTGAACCGGCTGGCACCATCGCCCAGGCCATCCAGCTCCAGCGTGCCATGGACATATTCCGGAGCGAGGCTGCTATCGATGGTCTGACTTCCCCTGCCCACGATGCTGCCGTCCCAGCTCAGCATGGCTCCCGGGCCGCGGCGTGGACCGGCGAATTCCAGGTGCACGTTGGGATCCGACTCCGGCCACGGCGACCATTTGCCAGCCTGGCGCTGGTCATTGATCAATGCGAAAACTATCGACCGGTTAGCAATGGTCGAAATCTGGCGTTCGACAACACCGGTCGACGGCAAGAAAACGCCGACCGCGAGCACGGCCGCGACCATGGCGCCGGCTGCGTAAATTACTTTTCTTGCATTGCTCATTAGTGCATCGCTGCGGATTTGCAGACGCGAAGTTTCGCACCGACGGGCAAGGGAAACCAGCCGGCAATGAGCACGGATCATCCCTGGATGGCGCAACGCTCGACCCACCGTCGGATGCGTCACCGGATATGCGATAATTGCGTTCCTTTTGGCGGGTGCTGGAGAGGTGCGCGTGATTATCCAAACCACTGTAAAGAGGCTGGGGACCTGTATCCTGATCGCGGCACTGACGGCAGGCTGTGGGCCGAAGTCGGAGAACAATGCGGCTCCGGAGGCCGCCGCGCCGACCCAGGTGCAGCCGGATCAGGCGCAGGCGATGGCCGTCGTCAGGCCCGAGATCTATGCAGAGTTCACGCTGAGCGCGGACCTGTCGGGACTGACGGACAATCAGCGCGAGATGGTTCGCCTGCTCATCGATGCCTCCGAGATCATGGACGACCTGTTCTGGCGCCAGGCCTACGGCGATGATTACCGGGAGTGGCTCGCCCGGATCGACAGCCCGCGCGTGCGCCGATTTGCCGAGATCAATTACGGTCCCTGGGACCGGTTGAACGACGACAAGCCTTTTATCGAAGGCATCGGCCCGAAGCCGCTGGGCGCAAGGTTCTACCCCGCGGATATGACGGTCGAGGAATTCGAATCCCTGGAAGTCGAGCGCAAGGTGGGTCTTTACACGTTCCTGCGGCGCGATGCAGACGGCGGCGTGAGTACCGTGCCGTACCACGTCGAGTACGGCACCGAGCTGGGTCGTGCGGCCGATCTCATGCGCCGGGCGGCGGAGCTCGCCGAGGATCCCGGCTTTGCCATCTACCTCAGGCTCCGCGCCGACGCCCTCCTGACCGACGACTTTCTCGCCAGTGACCTGGCCTGGATGGACGTCAAGTCGAACCAGGTAGAGCTCGTCATCGGACCGATAGAGACCTACGAGGATCGGCTGTTCGGTTTTCGGGCGGCCTACGAGTCGTATGTCCTGCTGAAGGACCTGGAGTGGAGCGAGCGCCTGTCGCGCTTTGCGAATGTCCTGCCGGAACTGCAGCGCGGCTTGCCGGTCGCGGACGCATACAAGGCCGAGGAGCCGGGAACCGATTCCGATCTCAACGCCTATGACGTGCTCTACTATGCAGGCCACTCGAATGCGGGATCGAAGACGATCGCGATCAATCTGCCGAACGACGAGCAGGTGCAGCTGCAGAAGGGTACCCGGCGGCTGCAGCTGAAGAACGCCATGCAGGCCAAATTCGAAAAGATCCTGGAACCGATCGCAGGCGTGCTGATCGCCGAAGACCAGCGCCAGCACATCACCTTCGACGCGTTCTTTGCGAACACGATGTTCCACGAAGTTGCACACGGACTCGGCATCAAGAATACGGTGAACGGCAAGGGCACGGTCAGGGAATCCCTGCGGGATGTCGCATCGAGCATGGAGGAGGGTAAGGCAGACGTCCTCGGGCTTTACATGATCACGAGGCTGCACGAGTCGGGCGAGCTTGGGGACGTCGACCTGCGGGACTACCTGGTGACGTTCATGGCCGGCATCTTCCGCTCGGTCCGGTTCGGCGCGGCGAGTGCGCACGGCAAGGCGAACATGGTGCGATTCAATTTCTTCGAGGATCGTGGCGCTTTCGTTCGCGATTCTGCGACCGGCACCTACCGGGTGGACTTCGACAGGATGCAGGACGCGATGACGGCCCTGTCGGAAGTGATACTCACCCTGCAGGGGGACGGCGACTACGCCGGCGCCAGGAAACTGACCGAAGAGCAGGGAGTTATCCGCGAGCAGCTGGCGGCCGATCTCGAGCGCCTGTCGTCCGCCAATATTCCGGTCGACATAGTTTTCAGGCAGGGAGCAGACGTACTTGGTCTGGAATAGGCCGGGTGGCCAGCGCAGGTCAGTTCAGGGCCAGGTCGCCTTTGTCCAGCCGCGGCAGCATGCTGCCGAAAAGCGTCGTAAGGTATAGCTGACCGGCGTCCTCGTAGACGCCGGTCAACGCCGGTACCGTCGCCGCCGTGTCCTGCAGGTTCATCAAAACGACACCATGGCCGTCGATTCCGATGACGTGCGACGATCGCTCTGCGGCAGGGCGCAGCGCGGCAGGTAGTCGCTGCACGGCCTTGCGAAGCGACGGGTAGGGTGCGAGCGAGTCGAGGAGGGCGTTGCGCGGCGCAACGAGGCCGATCCAGAACCTGCCATTCAGCCCGTTGTTGATGTTGTCCGGAAAGCCGGGCAGATTCTCGAGGATCAGTTCGGCTTCGCCGGAGCTCGCGCCGGCGAGCCAGTAGCGCCAGACCCGGTAATGGCCCGTTTCATTGACCAGCAGGAATTGCTGGTCGTCACTGATCGCGATGCCGTTCGCGAAGTCAAGGTCCTGCATCAGCCGCCGTGCCTTGCCTGAGGCCGGGTCGTACGCGATTACGCTGCCGTGTCCGCCATGCTCCAGTATGTCGAGCAGGCTGCCGGCATAGGTGCCGCCCCAGTCCGCCGGCGAGAACTTGCTGGTAGCCTGCGTCACGAAGATACGCCCATCGTCGGCCACGGCGAGGTCGTTGGCGTAGATCAACGGCTCGCCGTCGATCGCGCCGAGGAGCAGCGCGACGCGTCCCTGCCGATCGACTCTTTGAATGCCCAAGATCGCGTTGGCGACCACCAGGTTGCCCTCTCTATCGAACTCGATACCTAGCGGTCGACCGCCCACGTCGGCGAAGACCTGCAGCTGTCCGCCGTTGGGCAGGAAGCGGATGATCTTGCCGTCCTCGGTGGGTGCGTACAGGAATCTGTCGGGCCCGCCAGCTACGTCCTCCGGGCCGCGGTGCGGCCCCAGGTCGATCGGCCACGCCGCTCGCAGCCGATCGTTGGGAGCGAACGGGTCAACGAGGCCCCGATCCGCAGGCGCGTCCCACGCGACCGGCTCGACCGGAACCGGCCACAGGAGCAGGTAGAGCAACAGCGCGGCCAGCAGCAGGAGCAGCAGTCTGCCCGGTCGCAAGAGCGTCATCCCAGTGCCCGCCCCGGACCCCGGCTCAGGCCTCGGTGTGCACGATGCGCAGGAACTCTGCGCGGGTGCGCGCGTCCTTGCGGAACAGGCCCAGCATCTGGCTGGTCACCATGGAAACGCCCGGCTTGTGCACGCCGCGCGTGGTCATGCACTGGTGCACGGCCGTGATGATGACGCCAACGCCCTTCGGCTTCAATACATCCTGGATGCAGTGCGCGATCTGCGCCGTCATCTTCTCCTGGACTTGGAATCTGCGTGCAAATGCGTCTACGACCCGCGCGAGCTTGCTGATCCCGACGACTTTGTCGTTCGGGAGGTAGCCGACGTGAGCCTTGCCGATGATAGGCGCCATGTGGTGCTCACAGTGGGATTCGAAGCCGATGTCGCGGAGGATAATCATTTCGTCGTAGCCTTCGACCTCCTCGAACGTCCGCTTGAGATACTGAACCGGATCTTCCTTGTACCCGCTGAACCAGTCCTCGTAGGCCTGCGCCACCCGTCGCGGCGTGTCGACAAGTCCCTCGCGCGCGGGGTCCTCCCCGGCCCACAGCAGGAGCGTGCGAATGGCATCCTCTGCCTCGTTGCGGCTCGGCCTGCGGGATTTCGGATTCGTCTTTTTCTTTTTCAAGGCCTCACCTCGGATGGGTCTGAATATTCCGGCCGATGGTAACCCCATCGGGTGGCCGCCGCAGCGTTGCGCTCGTCATCACTCCGCGGTCAGCAGCCCTACCGGGCAACTGACGCCGGTGCCGCCGATGCCGCAGTAACCGTCCGGATTCTTCGCCAGGTATTGCTGATGATATTCCTCGGCGTAATTGAAGTCGCCTAGTGCTGCGATCTCGGTCGTGATCGTGCCGAAGCCGGCGTCGGCAAGATTCGACTGGTAGCGCGCCATCGATGCCTTGGCGAGTACGGACTGCATGTCGCTGGTGGTGTAGATTACCGAACGGTACTGGGTACCAATGTCGTTACCCTGGCGCATGCCCTGAGTCGGATCGTGCGACTCCCAGAAAATCGCCAGCAATTGCTCGTAATCGATCTTTTCCGGGTCGAATACGACGAGTACAACCTCGGCGTGGCCGGTCAGTCCGCTGCAGACTTCCTTGTAATCGGCATTCGGCGTGACGCCACCCGCATAGCCGACGGCCGTGGTGTAAACCCCCGGGGTCTCCCAGAAGACTCTTTCGGCGCCCCAGAAGCAGCCGAGCCCGAACACCGCCCGCTCGAGCCCGGCAGGGAAAGGCGGCTTCAGCGCATGCCCGTTGACGAAGTGCCGGTTGCTTACTTGCATCAGCGTATCCCGTCCGGGCAGTGCCTCGTTGCCGGCGGGCAGTTGCGTCTTGCGATTCTTGTCGAACATGTCGTCTCTCGTCAGTTAGCTGAGGCTGCCGGCTCGCGGTCCGGGTCGCGTCCGCGCGACCCGGCGGTCCGGATTACCGGGGCCGCCATGTATCGGGCCCCGCGCCTGGGGTGATCGATGATGCCATCAGTCGTCTGGAAGCGCACCGGGATCGACTGCGTATCGCCCCATTCGACGGCCCGGTATACGGCGAAATGCAGGTGTGGCACGGTCGTATGGCCGGTGTTGCCCGACAGCGCTATCTTCTCGCCCGCATATACCCGCTGGCCGACCTCGACCAGGGCGCCGTCCTTCAGCAGGTGGTAGTACTCGCCCGTCGTGCCGTCGTCATGCAGGACGACCACGAAATTCGCGTATTTGCCGCAGCCGTCCTCCCAGCAACCAATCGAATGCGACTCCTCCAACCGGGCGATGACGCCGTCGCGCGCCGCGTGCACGGGAGTCCCTTCCTGCATGTAGAAATCGACCGCAAACTCCTCGAGCCCGGTATGGCTGAACCGCGAGCCATATCCCTGGATCACGTGATAGCTTTTCTGCTGCGCATAGGGCAGGTGGTAGAGCACGTCGTCGTCGTGAACGGCATCAATCTTTCCGACCGTCCAGTCGTAGTTGTAGCGGTAGCGTCCTGCCTGCTCCGGGTCGCTGCGGCTCATGGCCAGTACGACCTGGGTTTCCTCCGGTCCCAGTGTGCGGGTGACGAGCCGGGGCCCGTGCGCGTCGAGCTTTTCCGTGCGCACGCGAATCGTGTAGGTGAGTGGGAATTCGCTCAGGTTTTCGGCGACCAGCTGGAGCCTGTCGTCGGCCAGCTTCTCGCTGCGAATGCAGATGAAATCCTCGTCGCAGGATGCCAGCGCCGGGCCGGAACCGCACATCAGGACGAACAGCGAGCCGGCCAGCATGAGCCTGCCGGATGAACCCGGTGCAGCATGGCCGGCTGTCGTTTCCGGGCAGGACATCGGGTCAGCCGGAGTTCGGGTTCCCGGAAACCAATTCGTCCTCCGCGGGTTCCTGGACTGGCTCGGGCAGGTCGGCCCGGCGGTAATAGAACTGGTGATTGAACGTAAGATCCGGAGCGTCTACGAATTCGCCGTCGACCATTTTCGGCCGCCAGATGCAGCGTCGAATTTCGCGGCCCACGGACTCGTACATGTCCGAGAGCCCCGGCGGGTCTGCGTCGACAACGCGTATGTCGGCGGCCTGGCCGCGGGTCGACACGGAGTAGCCGACCGTCACGGTCGCCGTGTCGTAGCCGGGGGGGTCGGACACGATGGGTACGGACGGATCGCCGCCGAACATCCGCGGCGGGCGAATTTCGTTCAGCGGCGTCGCCTGTTCGAGTTCGCGCGCGCGTACCGGCAGGCGATCCGGTTCCTCCGACAACAGGTCCCATACTTCGCGGTATACGCGGTGGCCGCGATTCGCCCGGTCGGTGACCATGTAATAGTCGCCGAGCTGGAGCAGCGCAGCCATGCGGTCCTGCCAGCCCGCTTCTTCGTTCCTTTCGGTGATGCGCACGGCGCGCTTCAGGTAGATCTCGCCCGAGGCGACGGTCGAGCTGTCTACGTACGGGGCGTCCGTCAGGTAACCGACAATGAGATAGGACTTGGCGAGTTCGGTGAGCGGTTCGATGAGTTCCAGGCTCTCTTTACCATACTCGTCTTCCAGGATGCCTATGATCCGGCGCCACGTATATCGCTCCTGCTCGAGCAGCAACATCCGGCGCTGCCACTCGGCGCGGGTCTTCAGCGCCGGGATCATGTCCAGGCTCTGGTCGTCTACATTACGTGCCTGCAGATAGAAAATGCGCTTCTGGATGTCTGCTGCTTCCTCCGCCTCGCCAACGGCCAGGTAGGTTTCTGCCAGCGACTGCAGAACCTCGATCTGCTCAAGGTTGTGCGGTCCCTCGTTGACATGGCTGACATGGACCGCGCGGTCGTAGGCCTCGCGTGCCAGGTCCGGACGCCCGGACGCGAGCTGCGCCGCACCCAGCCCTCGCAGCGGATTGATCAGCGCCGAGCTGAGCCGGTCGTCGACCCGTTCGATGATGCCGATTGCCGCCGTGTAGTTGAGGATGGACGACTCGTAGTCCTGGATACCGTGCTGGGCGATCGCAAGATTCGTGAGCGCTTTGGCGGATTCGTGACTGTCCAGCCCGTACTCGCTGATCGTCAATTCCACGATCTGCTTGCCGAGCGTATCCGCTTCCTCGAAGCCGCGATCGGCGATCGCATCCATGTACATGACGAACAGGCGCCTGAGCTTCTGTTCCGGGGTCTCCGCGTCAGGCTGCGTTTCCAGGATATTCGGGTCCACCTGGTCCAGGTCGACGTCCTCGAGAAAGATCTGTTGACGCGGCAAAACGATGGGCTCGAGCGTTTCGTCTGCGACGTCGTCGCCTGCAGCACCGGCAGGGTCCGCCGGCGTGTCCGCCGCATCTCCTGCCTCGGCCTCGGTTGGCGTTGCGGCTGCCGCGGGGTCGTCCTGCGGCGCTGCATCCTGCGGCGCTGCTACGCTCGTCGCGGCCGCAGCCAGCAAGGCGCAGGACAATACGAATGCGCAGCCGCTCACGCGGCTCCGGAGGATGCCCATCATTGCGAAAATTCTTCCCAAGGTCTCCTGCATAGACTGTCGGCGAGTCCTTAAGTTCTTGCCCGCTGCGACCGGCTGGCGGTTCGAAATCACTATACAGGCTGCACCCGGGGCAGGGTAGCGAGGCCCGGGCATCCCACGCTGGCCGCTCAGCCCAGGGCGAGCGTCAGCTGTCGACCCGATGGCGGACGAAACCGGCTGCAATCCAGCGGCGTATCGTCGTCGTCCGACCCCAGACCGAACCGGCGGCAGGCGACCCGGAAGCGCTGCCCGAGCATTTCGGCATAAGGGCCCCGGCCCGTCTGCCGTATGTTGAAACGATTGTCATAATCCCGGCTGCCGCTGGCCTGCCGCAACAGGCTCATGACGTGCTCCGCCCGATCGGGCATGTGTTCCGCCAGCCAGTCGCGGAAGATTTCCTTCAACTCGTGCGGCAGCCTGAGCAGGATCCAGGCGGCATCCAGCGCGCCGGCTTCCGCCGCCCTCTCCAGGATGAGCTCGATTTCGCGATCGTTGACGGCCGGAATGATCGGCGCCATGAGCAGCCCCACCGGCACGCCGAGCGCACGCAGTTCCGCTATCGCCCTGAAACGCGATGCAGCGGAGGGAACCCTCGGTTCCAGTATGCGCTTCAGCGCGTCGTCGGCGGTCGGAACGCTGACCGCTACAGAGCAGAGATTCCGGTCCGCGAGCTGACGCAGGAGATCGGCGTCCCGCAGAATCAGGCTCCCCTTGGTAATCAGGCTGACCGGGTGCTCGTGCTCCAGGAATGCCTCGAGCAGCGCACGGGTGATCCCGAGCTTGCGCTCGGCGGGCTGGTACGGGTCGGTGTTGGCGCCAATCGTGATCGGCTTGCATGTATAGCCCGGCTTGCTCCACTCCTTCCGCAGGAGTTCGACGGCGTTCGGCTTGTAGAAGATCCGGGTCTCGAAATCCAGCCCGGGCGACAGGTCCAGGTAGCTGTGGCTCGGCCGCGCATAGCAATAGACGCAGCCATGTTCGCAACCCAGGTAGGGGTTTATCGAGCGGTCGAAGGGAACGTCCGGCGAACGGTTGTGGCTTATGATGCCTTTCGCCGGCATCGGTGCCAGGCGTGTCTGCGGGCGTACGTCGTCGGGCGGGAGTGCCGGAATAACGGCGCGCTGCTCGAAACGCCCCCGCGTGTAGCGAATCGCGCCACGGCCCCTGGTCGCCTGCCCTGCCATGCCTGTCCCCGGAAACTGTATGTATGTACAGTACTCCCGGTCTTGCGGCCGGGTCAATCCGGCGTCGCGCACCGTCCTAGTTCAGTACCCGGTAACCGCGGCCGCGCAGGCAGCGCTTGAAGACCTGCTGCTTTTCCCGATCCGCATCCAGCCCGGAACGCGTGGCGCCATAGATGGCGCCGTAGCCGGCGCCTTCCGCCGCATCGCCGCCGATGGCGCCGGTGGCCGCCCCGACGACCGTGCCTACTGCCGCACCCTTCGCGGCGCCCTGCTCGATACGTACCTGCTCGGAATAGCTCTCGCATTCCTCCCAGTCGTGCGCCAGCCGGTTCGGGTCCACGCCCTGCATGTCGACTATGGGATCCGGATGCGCCGCGCAGCCGCCGACCAGGCAGGCCGCCGCCAGGATGCCGAGGGTAGATGTCTTCATAATCAGTCCGCCTGCGGATTGGCCAACACCGATCATGCCATCGCCGTGCTTAATCCGCGCTGAACGACGGCTGGCATATGCCTGGTGGTTTAACGACAATGGCCGCCATCCGTTGACCGGGATGAGCAAGCCATGTCGTCCGCCGCCCACGAATCCACCGCTCGCGCGATCCTCTACGCATTCCTCGCAAACCTCGGCATTGCCATCACCAAGTCCTGGGCCGCCTGGCTCACGGGCTCCGGCAGCATGCTGGCGGAGGCGATCCACTCCTACGCCGATACGGGCAACCAGGTGCTGCTGTACCTCGGCCTGAAGCAGTCGTCGCGGGCCCCGGACGAGAAGCATCCGCTGGGTTACGGCAAGCAGAGCTATTTCTGGAGCTTCATTGTCGCAATGTTGCTCTTCAGCATTGGCGGCTTGTTCTCCGTCTACGAGGGCCTGCACAAGCTGGAAAGCCCGGAGCCGCTGTCGCAGATCTGGATTGCGCTCATCGTCCTCGGCGTCGCGATCATACTGGAAACCTTCTCGCTGCTTGGCTGCCTGCGCGAGATCAGGCAGATGCGGCGCAACCGTCCGTTCCGCGACTGGCTCAGGCACACGCGCCACTCGGCGCTGGTGGTCGTACTCGGGGAGGACATCGCGGCCCTGCTGGGCCTCGTGCTGGCATTCGTTTTCCTGTCGCTGGCGGCCGTGACCGGCAACCCTGTTTACGATGCCATAGGCTCCATGAGCATCGGCGCGATCCTGGTCGTGATCTCGGTACTTCTGTCGGTCCGGGTCCGGTCGCTGCTCGTCGGTCAGTCCGCGGATCCCGAGATCCGCGACGTCATCGACTCTATCATTCGCGAAACGCCGGAGATCGAACGCGTTTTCAAGACGATCACGATGCAGTTCGGCCCGGACACGATGCTCGCCGCGAAAATACAGCTGCGACCCGAAGTCTCGCTGACGGACGCCGTGGCGATTATCAACGGGCTCGAACGCCGGCTGAAGGAAGAAGTAGCCGGTCTGCGGTGGTGTTTCGTCGAGCCGGACGTCTCGGACTAAGGCGAAGCCGAGCGGCGCCGCTGCAAGCGCCGCCCCGTTCGGCTCCGGCTACTTCTGGTAAACGTGCACATCCCGTTGCGGAAACGGGATCGAGATGCCTTCCTTGTCGAAGCGCTTTTTTACGGCTTCGGTCAGGTCGAAATACACGGACCAGTAATCGGCGGTGTTGACCCAGGGCCGCACGGTGAAGTTGACGCTCGAATCCGCGAGCTGCGCTACCGCGATCAGGCACTCCGGTTCCTTCAGCACACGGGGGTCCGCCTCGACCACGCTCCTGATCACTGACCGCACCAGGTCCAGGTCGTCGCCGTATCCGACTCCGAAAGTGAGATCGACGCGGCGCGTGTCGTTGGCGGAATAGTTCGTGATGATGCTGTTCATGATCTGCCCGTTGGGCACGATGATTTCCTTGTTGTCCCCCGTCTTCAGGATGGTTGTCAGGATCTGGACCTTGACGACGGATCCCGAAACGCCTGCTGCCTCCACCCAGTCGCCGGTTCGGTAGGGCCGGAACATCACGATCAGCACGCCGGCGGCGAAATTCGCCAACGATCCTTGCAGCGCCAGGCCTACCGCGAGGCCGGCGGCGCCCATGATCGCAATCAGTGAAGCGGTCTGGATGCCGAGCTGGTTGATCGTCGCGATGATGACGAAGGTCATCAGCGCCCAGTAGACAAGGCTGGTGACGAAGGACTCGAGAATCTTGTCGACCTCACGGGTCGTCATGACCTTGCGCACGCCGTTGGTGATTACTTTTACGATCAACCGGCCGACGTAGAAGATGACGATAGCGGTCAGTGCCTGGATTCCGAAATCGAAACCCAGCGACGCGGTTTTGTCCCAGAGACCGGCCCAGTCGATGCCGGATAGATCGGAGACCTGCAGGTTTTCCATGACTACTCCCTTTCTATTTCAGCGCGTCAGCGCGTTGCACCGGCCCGGGTAAGGGCCAGCCAGTTGCCCGCCAGGATCAGCGCCAGGCCGAGCCCGGCTATTGCAGTCCATTTGAAGCCTTCGAACAGCGTCGATACCAGCAGCGCGACGACCGGGTAAAGGACGGACGAATAGGCGGCTCGTGCAGACCCTATCCGTTTCAGCAGCGCCAGGTAGCAGCCGAAAGCGACGGCGGACCCGAAGATTGCCAGAAACAGCAGTGACGATACATACCCGGGCGCGAGCGAGAAGTTGAATGGCCGGCCGAGCAGCAGGGCAACCAGCGACGATGCCGCAGCGCCCCACGCCATGGCGTGCGCGTTCACGGTCGCCACGGGCAGCCCCCGGCTCGTCGCCGCAACGGCGGCCATGTTGCCGAACGCCGCGACGAGCACCGAGCCCAGGGTCCATGCAATCCCGATGAAAACGCCATTGCCGGATCCGAGGTTGCGCACCTCCGGCCAGAAGACCAGGGCCGTTCCCAGTAATCCGGTCGCCGCGGCGATGCCGAGTCTTGCGTCGATCGGCGTCTCGAAAAGGACGCGTTCGAGGACCGCGTTGCAAACGATGATCAGGCTGAACATGACCGCCACCAGGCCGCTCGTCAGGTAGCCGGTGCCGTAGTACACGCACAGGTAAGCGCCCGAAAACAGCAGCGCGCCCATC